>SHBV01000018.1 GCA_004211885.1 Verrucomicrobiaceae bacterium | reverse complement strand
TGACTGAACCGAACGCCGTATGGATTATCTTCCGCCTTCGGGCCAGTAATAACATGTTTCTTCCATATCTTTTTCCCATTCTCGGCCTCTGCCTGCTCGAACCAGGTCAACCCATAATTGTGCGCAGCTGCGGCAGTATAAATATCATTGTCCCCGTCCCCATCAAAATCATAGGCAAACATATCGGCTCCTCCGGGACCAGTGAACTGAAAACGGTACTCTTTCCATAAAGGGTCCCCGTCCAATGAATCTGGCTGCATCCACCAGTGCCCCTTATCAAGAACATCCATTTTTCCATCCCCATTTACATCACCGACGCCAAGACCATGAGTATATTTACCTCCAGTGGACTTTGGTGGTGAGATGTTATGCCTAGTCCACTTCTCGGTAGCGGTTTCTCTCTTAAAGGTGAAATAGACGAACTGACCCGCGACTGAACCTACCATATCAGGCAAACCATCACCCGTGACGTCCGTGAATTGAGGCGACTCATTTTCCAATGAATCCATAGCGACGTGAGGTTTCCAGGGCCCCTTCCCTTTAGGATTTTCATGCCAGAAAACTTTCTGCCCAGGATGAGTCACACGAATCACATCGTCCCAACCATCTCCGTTAATGTCATAGGCCCATGTATTAAAATTCGGAGAGTAGCCCTTCGGTTTAAATTCCTTAGTATCATAGATTTCATGTTTCTCTGTGAAATCTGGACCAGCGTACCAGTAAGGACCGCTCACAACATCCATCTTACCGTCATCATTGAAGTTCCCGGCAGAGGCACCCTCAGCGTAGAATTTATCAGTCAATTTGAGGCGCTTGAATTTTGGAACCTTCTCAGCAAATGACGCGTTAGTAGCGAAAGTAATTATTAGAATTAGAGAACAAATGGCTTTCATTTTGTTTGTTCTATCACCTAAGACTCGTAATGAAAAGCCTGATAGGTATACTCGAGTTTGAATTCCCTTCTCTTTTCTGTTCTATTCTGTGTGTTATGCGCTTAAATGATGGTAAAGCTCAGACTAAAAAGCATTAAATTATTTCATAACATCCAGAAAATTAGGAGACTACGTAAATATACACTCAATTATCAATAATAATCTAAAATGAGCAATTCCAGAACAGAACGTGACACGATGGGTGAAATGGAGGTCCCCGAAGAGGCTTTGTATGGGGCAAGCACTCAGAGGGCAGTACTAAATTTCCCAATTTCCGGAGAAAGCTCAAGTCCAGGGCTCATTCATGCTTATGGCCTCATTAAATGGGCCGCTGCTCGCGTCAATGGTGAACTGGGGCACGTCGGTAAGGAACTGACAGCTCAGATCGAAGTTGCTGCTCAGGAAGTGTACGAAGGAAAACTTGATGACCACTTCCCCGTTGACGTTTACCAGACAGGGTCAGGAACTTCCACCAACATGAATGCCAATGAGGTCATAGCGAACCGTTGCTCCCAAATCGCTGGAAAATCCATCGGCTCCAAGGATCCAGTTCATCCAAACGATCACGTTAACCAGGGACAGTCATCGAACGATACTTTCCCAACAGCCATGCACATCGCGACGGGAGTAGCCATCAAAGAGACTCTCGTTCCTTCACTGGAAAAACTTCAGGCCAGCCTACAGAAAAAGTCCGAAGAGTTCCATGACATCCTTAAAATCGGTCGGACTCACCTCATGGATGCTACTCCAGTGAGGCTCGGGCAGGAATTTGGCGGATACGCTAAGCAGGTCGAAAGATGCATTGATAGAGCTCATAAGGGCCTCAAAGCCATCCATGAACTTGCTCTGGGAGGCACTGCTGTAGGGACAGGCCTCAACTGCCACCCTGATTTTCCAGGCAAAGCCATCGCATTTATTGCAGAGAAGACCGGAATCGAGTTCAGGGAAGCCGAGAATCACTTTGAGGCACAGGCAGCTAAAGATTCTCTAGTCGAGTGCCATGGCCAGTTAAACACTATTGCAGCAAGCCTATTTAAAGTAGCCAACGATATTCGACTCCTAGGATCCGGGCCAAGATGCGCCATTGGAGAAATTAGCCTGCCCGCGACCCAGCCAGGCTCCTCAATCATGCCGGGCAAAGTGAACCCCGTCATGTCGGAGGCCGTTACTATGGTCGCCGCCAGAGTCTTCGGAAATCAGTCAACAGTGACCTGGTGCGGAGCCAATGGCCATTTTGAATTGAATGTCTTCATGCCGGTCATGTCCAAAGCCATCATGGAATCTATAGAACTTTTAGGGTCAGTCTCTGAAGCGTTCAGCTCACGTTGCGTCGATGGGATCACTGCTAACACTCAACGATGCAATGAATTAATTGAATACTCACTGTCCATGGTCACTAGCCTTGCCCCGATCATCGGTTATGAGGTGGCAGCTAAGATTGCCAAAGAATCCGTCAGTTCAGGGAAGACTGTGAGGGAACTCTGCCTAGAGCAATTGGGTGAGCTTAATATCACTGAAGAAGAGCTCAATGCGGCATTAGAGCCGTCAAGCATGACGGAGCCCAAAGCTTAAAACCCCATATATACTAGAGTTGAGGGCCTTTCTGGCTTCTTTTCTTGATCATTAAGGACTTTTACAGGTACTTTTGTTCCTAACAGAAGAAAAACCGCATGAAAACAAATCAAGACCGCCGTAAATTCCTTGGCACTGCTCTCGGAGCAGGAGCCGGACTCTCAGTCCCTTTCACTTCAAGTGCAAAAGAGGCAAAGAAACCAAAGCATTCGAGCGAAACACTGGTCACTCAGCTCTATAAATCACTGAACGAAAAGCAACGCTCCTCGATTTGTTTTGATTTCGATCATAAGTTACGATCCGCTGTTAATAATAACTGGCACATCACCAAGCCTCGTCTCGGCAATGATTACACGCCAGATCAGCAGGCACTGGTAAAAGAAATTTTTATGGGTCTTCACAGCGAACAATACGCTAAGGCCGTTTACGATCAGGTCGTCCATGACAGCGGACAGGCAGGATTTGGAGATTCCTCAATTGCCATTTTCGGCAAGCCTGGGACCGGTAAGTTCGAATTTGTACTGACCGGACGTCACTGCACACGGCGTTGCGACGGTGACTCTGTTGAAGGCGCCGCATTTGGTGGCCCCATTTTCTATGGACACGCAGCTGATGGGTTCGTTGAAAAACCGGACCATCCTGGAAACGCCTATTGGTATCAGGCAAAGCGTGCCAATGAAGTGTTCCAGATGCTAGATGGCAAGCAGCGCAAAGTTGCACTCATTGATGAGTGCAGGGACGAGGAAGCTACTAAGACTGTTGAATTGACTGGAAAAAAGAAAGGACTCGAAGGGATCCCATTGACAGAGCTCACAGCTGACCAAAAAGGCAAGGTCCGTGAAACGTTAGTCGATATTATGGCTCCTTACCGTTCTAAGGACGCTAAAGAAGCTCTCAAACTTGTTGATGACGCCGGCTTTGATCACTTACACATGGCATTTTCTGAAAAGGAAGACGTTGGCAGGGACAAGGTATGGGACGTCTGGCAGATTGAAGGACCATCTATGATCTGCTACTTTCGAGGAGATCCGCACGTACATGCTTGGATTCACATCCGCGACAAAGCTTAATGTTCCTTCTTAAGTCGAAATCAATTCGACCTACAATCTAGTCAAAACTTTAAGAACTGAATAAACCCAAGGAAAACAACTTACTGCTTCTTTATTCTGTAGAAGTGGCGCTTGTCTGACGCTGAAAAGCTTTCGGTTACAATATTGCCATTACCGAGAATTAGCTTCTCTAAAGTAATCCATGTTTGAAGATCCTTCGATGTCTGTATAACATACTGAGATCCCAACTCCGCTGGGAACATAAATTGAACCTGTCCGTTCTCTAGCAAATTAGACTTTAACTCGAACCGAGGAGAGCTACCAGCCTCAGTTGGTGAACTTCCAAAAAATATTTCCGTCGCATCAAACCACCCATCTTCATCTGTATCTTTCTCAACAACAGTCCCACTCTCGCCTGGAGACCCACCTAATACTGAACTTAGTTTCCAGTTCGTTGCCTCATTGTGATCAGGGTTCGACTCCGGAGAAATCAATTCAAGGCTGAATCCGTCACCATCAGCGCCCTCAGGCCAAGGCTCCTTGTCGTTATAGGTGAAGGTACGGATCGGTTTTCCGTCAGCTCCACTGATAGTCATTGTCTCACCATCATTACTGAGCCCCGTACTATCTTCAAATTCACCAATGATCTTTGCCGCGGCCGCCTCGCCGTAACGGTGCGCAAATGCAGCCGCATCTTTTACCAAGAGAACTCTCTCACCGGATCCGACCATTGATTTAGATGCATTATTAAAATTAAAGTCGATTCCATCCGTGAAAGCAGATCCAAGAAGTGAAACGGGACTTTTGCCAATATTTAACAATTCAATGAATTCGAAGTCATCACGCTTAGTAAAGCCCAGTAAATCCTCTTGGTCGGTCTCCTGAGGTGGACGATACATGAATTCAGATACGACCAAATTACTCTCATTTACTGCGGCGTCACCAATGACGTATGTTTCTTGTGAAGGAGCACTCCACAAATTACCATCAAAGGCCCTAGCCGTCACGACTGCCGAATCCTTCAAAATTAAAGGAGTCGAAGTGACCGTGTGATTGACATCGAGATAGGCACGGAAAAGAAAGTCTGAACCACCGGCAGAAGTGTTCATGGCCTGCACAGTGAGTACGTTCTTCCCTTTACGAAGGAGGTCCTTAAACTCCATCAAGTCAAAACTAGGCAATGAAGATTCTCTGACGACCAGCGAATCGAGCCTAGACTTTGTTGCCCTCGAATCAAAGGAAAGCTCATCAGGCGCCTGAAAGCTCACGACTTTCTGACCATTTAGGAAAGCGGCAAATCCATCATCAATCATAGCTCGCATAGTTAATGAGTTGATGTTTTCCAGATTCTCAAAATCAAACTCGTAACGGACATACACTGAAGAAGATCTTCCGGGAGACCTCATCAATTCGTATAGATTAGTAACCGCGTAAGATTCGAGTGGACCTCCGGGGCTTTCATAGCCCATGCCGTTGGCCCCTACTGCCCAATTCCCATCATCAAATGATTCCTTCGTCCAGGTCAAACCTAGTGAGTCATCGGTTGGAACATAGTATTTGCAGCTAGTTTCACTTGAAATAAGAACCTCATCAATAGGACCCCCCTCAAATGGAATGGATCCCGCTGCAACGGTTCCGCCTTCGACTCTCGGATCAGTACCATCAAGAGTGTAATAGACCTGTGCGTTCGGAGAGCTCATGATCACTTCAAATCCCGAAGGAACGACTCCCCCAGGCTTGGAAAAGTCTGGAGGACTGTACTTTGAGAGCTGCCCATCGATCCACTCAACGCGGGTCTTCATCCAGCCCTTCAAGTGTGAAATTTCAGCTTCCCATCCCCTGAGACCCCGATCAGCAAAGGTGCCTCCGTTAGGTCTGGCTGAAGTCCACTTGGCGAAGCTTCGCTCCTGCGCTTCTTCAATTTCCCCCGCCATTCTGTCGATGATCGCATGAATACTTTCAGTGGAGAATCCTCCTTGCCTAAGCTCAAACCATCTGTCCGTGTGCTGCTGGCGAACATCAGGATAGTGAGCCGACGCAGGGTTCGAGTTAGGTCCCATCAAATTACCGAACCATGGGTACCGGCCGTCGTACCAGGTCTTACTTGAGTCTCCGCTCCCGTCCCAAGTCCTTGGATTCGCATCCCTACCGTCCTCAGAGCCCATATTCCTGTCAAAGTCCCAGATAGGGCCGGCGTTAACTAGACCTGATCTGTCCTTATGATAGTACGCGCTCAATCGGCCCCAATCCACATTCATAGCTAAAGTATTTAACCATTGATGGTCAATGAATGAGCCGATGTCCATATATTCACTGAAGTGCTTACCCGTTTTGGTATTGATACCACTTGGCCTATTGAGTAGAGCCGAATTCATTTCATTAAGATAATTTTGAATGTAGGACTTTTGTTGGCTAGTGACTTCTCGCCCGCCCGGATCATGCGGAATCAATGATCCGCCAGCACCAGCAACGCTATAAGTTGGAGGGCTACCCGCATCATTTCTGTCGCGTTTAAAAATGTACCCCCCCGTTATTTCTTCACCACTATTGTCCCATGGCATGAGCCTATTCACCTCGACCCTGTTCGGGTCAGCTTCAATCTTTTCCATGAGTGAGTAGACACCAAAATAATCAGAGTCATTGAGCTCATTACCACTCACATCATTGTACAACTCAACAAAACGGCTCCTGGCTGCGTAACGTCCGATACTGCGGCTGATTTCATAGATGAGTGGATTCCGAATCAGGGCACGGTCAAATTGATAGCGTGAATTAAAAATCCAGTCAGCTTCACGGGCAAAACCGAAAGGCTTAATGTTATTGTCTTCGTCATCACCATCGTTCCAGGTCTCAACCGACATTCCGTACTTTGGCCAACCGGCAGAACTCGATCCACGCTTCCTGATACCGGAACGAGTCGTTATCTGCGGAGCCTGCGTCAGAGTCGTTCTGCCCGTCTCAGGATCAGGCTCGAAAAAGAATATATAAGCATCCTTACGGGCCGTTGAGCCACTGTCAGGGGGACCCCCCTTACCTAACGTAGACATAACAATGACAGGCAAATTCGATGAAAATGAAGGAACCGAACCTGACATTTTGAGATAAGTATGAGTGCCAACTTCACCATCGAGTGCCCCCGGAAGAAAGGCCTGAGCTCGGACCTGAGTGGACTTTGTTATTGAGATGGGTCCAGTATAAAGATCAGACTCTGAACCGAAAATATTCGAAGGAACTGACAAATCCGTCGTATAACGAATCTCGGCTCCAGGAGTCTCACAACTCAACTCTAATTGGAAATTTTCTTCATAAAGTTTGCTCTCAGCTGAAAACACAACCTCGCTCGGTGGTTGGCTAAAAATGATACCGTTTGGAGTTCCTGGTGAAGGCTCCTTAAAAAAGCCAAACTGCGCACCTCCACTCGTGTCCTGCACCTCAGCGATGAGCTCAACACCAATGACGAAGTCAGACCCACTAGTGGACCTGTTCATGGCCTGAACGGCCAAAACATTATTCCCTCCAACGATTGAACCTGCCTTTGAGGAAATGTCCTCAGTTTCAGGGCCCCTAATGACCACGCTATCAAGGCGCGATGCTGTGGCTCTAGAATCAAAAACTACAGGAACAGGCACGTTAGTACTCGCAAGTTCCTGGCCATTTAAATATGCCACGTACCCATCATCAATGGTAACGGCCAACTGAGCTGAAATGATTCTCCTATCAACATTATCGAAAACAAAGGGAAAACGAAAGTAACCACTAGCATTAACTCCCTTCATATTCCCTGATATGTCGGTAGCAATGAGCGGTTCTAACGTACCTCCTCTCGATTCAAAACCAACAGGGTGTGCAGTAGATGTCCATTCGGAGTCATCAAATCCTGGAGAAGCTTCTTTCCAGCGATCACCTAAGGAATCATCGGTCGGAATAAAATAATTAACTGTAGCGTCCTCAGCAACTAGGACCTGCCTATTCACGAGTCCGGAAGTTCCATAACCGTAAGATGAACCGGGGTACTGCTCAGGATATCCTTCAGCAAAATCGGACTCGACTGTCTTGCCGTCAGGTGCAATCAAACCCAAATAATCGCCCTTCCTATCAAGAGTAAAACTGGTATGGAGCGAAGAGTTAGGATCCTGGCGGTCCTTGGCCGAAGCATAAATCACAATACTTCTGCCTCCTCTAATTGTGACATCAGGAAACTGCCAACGGGTCAATTTATCAGAGTTATTCGTCAGATAATAACCTTTGAGGGAAGCCGTAGAATTACCGGTGTTGGTTATTTCAATCCAATCCGAAGGTTCACCATCATCATCGAGACCAGTGAGCTCAGCCACTGCCTTGATTTCCGTAATGGAAAAATCAGCAAGAAGTTCTGAGGTAATTGAAAAATAAATTGCGAGCAGCGAGAGGGGCGCGGCTAGCGGGGAAATGCGCCGTTTGTAGGTTTTCATGGGATAAATCAAGGTAAACCCTTAACTAAATATAAAAAAGATTTTTTTCAGAACGCAGAGACTAGGCACAACCCCTAATTTGATGCTATACTCCCCAAATTTTATATGAGTACAGAATCCCCCTTCAGTCCGGTAGAAGATATCATTTCCGACATAAAGAATGGCAAAATGGTCATCATTACGGATGATGCTGATCGCGAAAACGAAGGTGACTTAATCGTTGCTGCTCAATGCATTACGCCTGAAATTGTCAATTTTATGACCAAATTTGGGCGGGGCTTAATTTGTGCTCCTATCACTGAATCAATTGCCTTGAGGCTAGAATTGCCCATGATGGTACCTAATAATAGGGAATCCTTTAATACAAATTTCACTGTTTCTGTCGATGCCGCGAGAGGTATCACAACAGGAATCAGTGCCTCAGACAGAGCCCAAACCATCAAATTACTCGCTGATGATGCCACGATTGGCGAAGACCTTGTTCAACCTGGCCATATATTCCCTCTCCTAGCAAAGCCAGGAGGAGTCCTAAGAAGAGCAGGACACACAGAAGCAGCAACTGATCTTTCCCGTTTGGCCGGACACAATGAGGCAGCTGTCATATGCGAAATCTTAAACGATGATGGAAGCATGGCCCGCCTGTCAGATCTTACAAAAATAGCCAAAGATCACGGGCTAAAGATCGGCACAATAGAAAGCCTCATCCAATACCGAAGGGAACGCGAGCGACTCGTTGAACATCTTGAATTAATTAATCTTCCTACCAGATGGGGTGAATTTAACCTTCACATGTATCAGTCAACGTACGATGAAGAAACACATTTGGCTCTGGTCAGGGGGGAAATTAATCCGGACAAGGCCGTCACCGTTCGTGTCCATAGCGAATGCTTAACTGGAGATGTCTTCGGATCACAAAGATGTGATTGTGGCGGCCAGCTGGACATTGCCATGGAAAGGATATCACAGGAAGAGAATGGTATATTACTATACATGAGGCAAGAAGGTAGAGGCATAGGACTCAAAGCAAAGATACACGCATACAAGCTACAGGAGGAAGGATACGACACCGTAGAAGCTAATGAAAAACTTGGATTCCCTAGTGACCTTCGCGACTATGGCATCGGAGCTCAAATCCTATATGATTTGGGTGTGCGCAAGATCCGCCTCATGACCAACAATCCCAAAAAAGTCGTTGGACTTAATGCTCACAAATTAGAAATTATAGAGCAAATACCAATCAAACAGAATCCCACACCTCACAACAAAAGATATTTAGATACCAAACGTGAAAAACTTGGCCACGATTTATAACAATCAACTCTAATTAACTCCGACCCTGATGTCATCTAATCCACTCGCACCAAAGCCAAGATCAATCGGCACAAGACGTACTATCAGTATCGTCGCGAGCCTCTACAATGATGAACTCGTCAACTCTTTACTCAACTCCACGATCGAAGAACTTAGGCGCATTATGCCAAGCATCACCGTTCCAGTGTACAGAGTCCCGGGAGCCTTTGAAATTCCGGTATGCGCAAAACACTTAATCGAAAATAACCCGAACGATGCAATCATTGCTCTGGGAGTAATAATTAAGGGAGAAACAGATCACGCTGAACTCGTTGGGGCCTCAGTGACAACTTCTTTACAGAACTTGGCATTGGCAAACAACATTCCCATCATTCATGAAGTGTTGCTCACTGAAAACCGTGAACAAGCCGTAGAACGATGCCAAGGAGATAAGGACAGAGGAAAAGAAGCAGCCAAAGCCGCAATCACAATGTCAGAACTCTTTTCGAGTTTGAAAGCAATAAAGGCTCGCAAGACCAGCAATAGTAATGGGTAAAAGGAGGGACGGTAGAGAAGCCGCAATACAGTTCCTCTTCAATCGTGACATCAATAAGGAACTCGGGCCCGATGATTTCGATACATTCTTCTCTCTCTGCATAGCTCCAGCGGGCGCTAAAATTTTTGCCAAAAAACTCCTGACTGGAATTCTTGATGAACTTGGAGATATCGATAAAAAACTGGAGCCTGAACTCGAAAACTTCGAACTTAAACGCCTCTCAACTATCGATCGAAATGTTCTTCGCCTAGCAACTTACGAGATGTTCTATCTGGATGACGCGCCTCCAATCGTCTGCATTAATGAAGCAATTGAAATCTCTAAAAGGTTTGGAACAGAGGATTCAGGAAGTTTTGTGAATGGAGTCCTGGACAAATTGAAAGACAAGCTCGATCGGCCCCTCCGATAACAAGACCAATTTGAATTAGATATGGCTGGTTTATTCAAAAAGATTCTCAGTAAGTTTTCCCGCGAAAAGTTTGACTGGGACGAACTTGAAGAGACCCTCATTTCTGGAGACCTCGGAGTTCAATTATCCATTCAAATAATCGATGCACTCCAAGAAAAAAGAAAATCTATTAATTCCGAGGACATCATCAATGCCTGCCGCAGTGAAATTCGCTCGATTCTACCTACTGACTCAATCGATATTGCCCCTTCAGAAGAAGGCCCCAAAGTCATACTCGTGGTTGGAGTAAATGGAACAGGAAAGACCACCTCTTCCGCAAAGCTAGCGAGTCTTTTAAAATCCAAAGGTCATAGCGTCATATTAGCAGCAGCGGACACTTTCCGAGCCGCCGCAATCGAACAGCTAGAAATTTGGGCAAACCGAATCGATGTTCCTCTCATCAAAGGTGAATACAAGTCAGACCCCTCCTCAGTATGTTTTGACGCTCACTCTGCCGCAATAGACGCGAATGCAGACTTCTTAATATGTGACACTGCCGGAAGGCTACACACTAGACACAATTTGATGGAGGAGTTGAAAAAGATTCAGAGGACCTTATCTAAAATGAACGAAAATGCACCCCACGAAGTGCTCCTTGTCGTTGATGCTACTACAGGATCAAATGCTCTTTCACAAGCAAAGGAATTTCATGCAGCCACTGATCTTACTGGCTTAATTGTGACAAAAATGGACGGGAGCGGTAAAGGTGGCGTTGTGGCCTCAATAGCAAATGAGCTTGGAATAGCGACCCGCTTCATTGGTCTGGGAGAAGAAGTTGATAATTTTGAAACATTCGACACTGAACGTTTTATAAATCAAATTCTTTAAGCTTCAGTCATTTGCAAAAAAACTGTATACACAATGATAAATTATTATAATTGATAAATAATCATTGTATTATGACGGAACCGCTACCACCCGTTTTTAACCGGAAGAACCCATTAATCGCTAAGCTTTGCGGCAAGAAGCTACTCACAGAAGGCTGTGAAACCAAAAAGACATGGCACCTTGAAATTGATCTTCTCGGATCAGGACTCAGCTTTACTCCCGGCGACTCTCTTGCCCTCCTCGCCCAGAATGATCCGACAGTGGCCAACGAATTAATTGAGACTCTCGGATTCTCAGGCGATGAGACTGTCCTCAACACAGCGAAAGAAGAGACTACCCTGTCAAAGGCCCTAATTGAAAACTACGTCATCACCGTTCCGGATAAAAAACTACTTAGATCAATCGCAGAGAAAACCGAAAATACAGAACTCTCTTCACTACTTGAACCTGAAAAGAAAAAAGATCTAGCAGATCATTTATGGGGCCGTGATATCATTGATGTTCTACGGGAAAATCCAAAGGCAAAATTTGAAGCCTCGGAATTTGTTGCCCTACTAAAGAAACTGAACGTCCGTCTATACTCGATCGCTTCTAGCTTAGCCTATCATCCTGATAAGGTGGACCTGACCGTCGCGATTGTTGAGTACGAGAGCAAAGGTAGAAAACGACAAGGAGTATGTTCTAGTTGGATATCAGAAAGGGTCACGGAAGATTGCGCCATACCTTGCTTCATTACCCCCGGCAAAGGCTTTCGTTTACCTGAACCGGACGAAGATATTCCAATCATCATGTGTGGACCAGGGACCGGAATTGCCCCTTTCAGAGCATTCCTCCAAGAACGCAAGAAAACCAATGCCAAAGGTGATGCATGGTTATTTTTCGGGGAAATACATGAACAAAGTTGTTACTTCTACAAAGATGAATGGGAAGAATACTTAGCAGATGGGACCTTGAACAAGGTTTCAACTGCCTGGTCTAGAGATCAGGACGAAAAAGTCTACGTCCAGCACAAAATCATTGAGGAAGGAGCCCATTTTTGGTCATACCTAGAAAAGGGGGCGATATTTTATGTTTGTGGAGACGCTGAAAGAATGGCCCCTGACGTTGATAAGGCTCTTCACCAAGTCATCATGCAGCACGGCGGTAAAAGCGAAGAAGAAGCGGCAGAATATGTTAGCGAAATGAAGGCTGGCAAGCGTTACAGACGAGACGTTTATTGACCTCAAAGAGAATTACCAACACATTGCCCTGAAAGAGGCAATGCCAGACAATACTAAAATCGCAATTTTGGGTGGGAGTTTTGACCCAGTGCACCTTGGCCATGTAGGCTTAGCCGAAGAGTCAAAGTCATTGATAGGTCTCGACAAAATCATTTTTCTTCCCTGCCTAAAGTCTCCCCATAAGACCAATGTACCGTCAGCGTCTCCCGAACAGAGACTCGAAATGGTTAGGTTAGCAACTAAGAATCACGAATGGATCAGTGTGTCACGGTGGGAAATTGACCGGCCCTTACCCTCCTATTCATGGATAGCCGCAGAACACTTTAAAAATGAGTTTCCAGAATCGGAAATCTTCTGGATCATCGGCAATGATCAGTGGCAGAATATCGAGACTTGGGCAGAACCTAAGAAACTTGCAGAATTCCTCACCTTTATTGTCTTTCCTAGAGACGATAAAGAACCAGAGCCGAAAAAGGGTTTCCGGAGCATTTTCATTAACTTTTACCACAAAGCTTCGAGCACCGCGATAAGAGAAAATATTACAACTGAGCCATCCAGTTCATCGCTCTTAAACCCCCTAGTAACAGAATTCATTGAAGGGAACGGAATTTACAAGCCTACAGATTAATCAAGCAACCAAGTCACGGAGCCCTTCTCTGGATTGACGAATGATGCCGGCAAATCAGACTTTCCTGAAAGAACACAATCGACGACCTTTCTCTTCTCCTCGCCCCTTACCAGAAATAAGATTTTTTGCGCTGCATTAATTATTGGATAAGTGAAGGTAATCCTTGTCTCTCCTTTCTGAGGGACATGATTAGAAGCGACCCAATGTTCATTGTCATTGAGCGCACTGGTTCCAGGAAAGAGAGATGCAGTATGGCCGTCCTCTCCCATTCCCAAGAGGATCAGGTCATGCGTATAAATCTCGCCACCGGATCTTTCCCTCAATGAACCCTCATACTTACTAGCCGCATCAGCAGGATCCAGCTCTCCTCGAATTCTCAGAATATTATCTTTGTTTAGAGGAACTTTATCGAGCAAAGAGCAGCTGGCCATCCTGAAATTACTGTCCTCATGATCCGGAGGAACACACCTCTCATCACCAAAAGTAATTTCAATATTACTCCAATCCAACTTAGCTTCAGCCAAAGCTTCATATACAGGCTCAGGAGTACTTCCTCCACAAAGAGAAATCCTGGAAGGCCCATTACAATTACCAGTAAGTGAGGATACGATAAAATTAACCGCATCACCTACAAAGTCTGAAGACTCTATGATCTGCATACTTTTAGAATTTATATCACCATACCGCCATCAACGGTAAGGACCTGCCCCGTCACATATCGACCACTCTCGCCGGCAAGATATTCAACTGCGGCAGCAACATCATCGACTTCACCTAGAGAACCTAATGGGACCTTAGCCTTGATTGAATCACGTAATTCTTCCGATAGCGCATCGGTCATATCTGTCACAATAAAACCAGGCGCAATCGCATTGACTGTCACTGCACGGCTAGCAAATTCTCTGGCAAGAGACTTCGTCAATCCTATGAGTCCAGCTTTACTAGCTGCATAGTTCGCTTGACCCGCATTTCCTATGAGACCAATGACTGATGAAATGTTTATAATGCGTGCCCCGCTCTGCTTTAAGAGGCTACGCTGAAAAGCTTTGACGGTATTAAAAGCACCTTTGAGGTTCGTATTTATGACAAGGTCCCACTCTTCCTCAGACATTCTAAGCATAAGATTATCACGAGTGACCCCAGCATTATTTACAAGCACGTCAACTTTTCCAAAATCAGATAAAACGTTTTTGCCCACTTCAGCCATCGCCTCAAAATCAGAAACGTCTACCGAGTAAGCTTTAGAAGACCCTGGAAACTCAGCATTCAAAGAATCCGCACATGATTGAGCGTTTTCCATTGAACGGCTCAGTGCCGCGACCTTAGCCCCCTTAGACGCTAAACGCTTTGCTATGCCATTACCGATGCCTCGCCCGGCCCCAGTAACAACTACAACTTTATCAACAAATTCGGACATAAAAAACTATCAAAAATAGAAAGCATCGAATCAACGGTGATCTTCAGCTCTTAAGGGTTTAATTAATTCTATGGCGGAGGGGGTGGGATTCGAACCCACGAGACCTTTCAGCCTGCCAGTTTTCAAGACTGGTGCATTCAACCGCTCTGCCACCCCTCCTAAAGAGAAAGCATTATCTCATTTGAACGTATGCACCAGTATCATTCATGGCTCAAACCGAAAATACCTAAAATTAGTAAGAATCCAATACAGCAGCGCACAAATGACATAGTAAGGACTCGAGGCTTCCCTGAATATGAGAGGCCACTCAATTACTCAAAGCTGTGCAGAATTCAAGCTGACATGAAATTTGGACCCTTTCATGAACATTTCATGAACATTTTCTGACTCCGCCCAATGAGTCAAAACCGTCACATTTTATTTATCTCAGAAAGTGCAGAAATAGTAAATATACAGCCCATGCCTTTGGTCCAATTAACATTAGGTTAATCTCATTATTGTAATGTTATATTGTTCTTAGTTTTAGGTTAAGGCGCTTTGGTTATTTTTCTGATTTCGTGGAGGTTTTCAGAAAAATTCCAAAGTGTCTTTGACCTAGACCTATTAAAATCACTCGATCCAAACTAGGGCAACTCTCAATAGTCGCTCGTCTCACTTGCCTACAATCATGGCCTCATAATATACATGAACCCAAATATCATTAATACGACGGCCACCCATGAAACTGTAAAACCAATATATGACACTCTCGAAGGAGCACAAATCTCAAAGCTTGTATTAACAAACCACTTCTTTCTTTTCGAGGGCAATGTCCCATGAGGCAATGTGCACGGCTCATTTATGATTTCACCTTCCCTCACTGGTGTACTGATCAGGTCATGGTAGCGCTTTATTTTCTCCTCGTCAGAGCTCTTCGTGCATAGACTGGCTATGACACCTGCCACGATCGCCACTGAAAGATAGAAAACAATTTGCCAAGGCTCGTACACAAACTGAACCCCTTTAACTGAACGCAAGATTCCTAACTTCTCTTCAAATGGAAGGGACTTTAAAAAGGATATAAAAAACGACTGCGTTGTCATCCACCAACAAAAATAAGCTGTCAGTGTACTGACCCAGACACCTGCCGAATTAAATCTTCTCCAGAAAAGACCGGCCCAAAAACCAATGCCGAGCGGAGCTCCAAACTTGAGCCAAGACTTTAAACCGCTAACCACACCATCAATACTGAAAGCGAATATCAAGCCAAAGGCCACGATTATAATGGATGCGATTCGTGCAACCTTTAAATAATGAGCCCTGCTCTTGCCTTCTCGAATCGGCTTATAAAGATTCTCAGTGAAGAGGGCCGAAGAGGAAATCATGAACGAATCACATGAACTCATGACTCCTGCAAGCAGAGCCGCTATGAACAAACCAAGAAGACCCGGAAAAATGGCCGGCAAAAACTCTTTCGCCATCTGTCCATAGACTCGGTCCGGATCAATTTGAGACACGTTCGTCCCCTCTTTAATAAAATAGGCTAAAGCTGCGAGCCCGGTAATAGCCCAGGCCGCAGTGCAAATCCTCTTTATAAGATTACCCACAACGAAACCGAACCGGCCATCCATTTCAGTTTTTCCTGCAGCACAAACACCCATTATAAATGGCTGGGAAACAATTAGGAATAGGCTATTCACACCGAACGCAATAATAAAAAATATTCCGATCTTATCGGGTGCGACTAATGACATTTTTGAAGGGTCATTGATCAGATTCCTGACCCCATCAAGGCCTCCAACAGAATGGAGAACGAACGGTAATAAAATGAATGAAAAAATAATCGTCAGCACGCCCTGAATATAATCAGTGACAATGGCAGCGCTCATGCCCCCAGCTGCACCATAAATGACAAAAAGAAGAGCCACTACCGGGATAGCGAGATTGGATGAAATAGATCCGTCAGTACCGGCATCAATTAATGCCCCGGCCCCCTTGAGCATCAATCCAATCTTTAGAGACAGTCCTATGACTCCAATGATCGAGAATAGAACAGCAACACTCGGACCAAACCTCAACGCATAAACGTCAGCAGTGGTAATTGCACGTAGCCTCCTGAATATCGGAGCAATTATCCAATAAAAGGGCGTACAAAAGAGCCAGAGCCATTGGAACCAGATTCCGGAAATTCCATTTTTAAATGAAGCGGACGAAACAATGACCGCCTGATCCGAAGCAGTGCCAGTGCCAAAAGCATGCATCATCATCATGCCTTTACCGAACCGCCTAGGCATAAAGAAATCAGACGAGGCCTTGATTCGTTTGCCTATCCTAATTCCAAGGAAAGTGATCCCGAAAAGATACATGACAATGACTCCTATATCGATCAGATACATACCGGAACTCTTTTATGATTCAGGATTAAAGGCCTCCATAATAGCACTATTATCGACGCTCCCAAGCCCCAACTTTTCAACGGATTCAAGGAGTTCCTTATGTAGAGCCGACATAGGAACAATCGCACCCGACTTTTCAGATTCCTCTAAAATTAATTTAACATCTTTCAGGTGCTGACTAACAAAGGCCTGAGGATCGTCATAATCACGTGCACCCATTCGCTCACCCTTAGTGTGCATGACACCAGAACTTGCGGTCGTTTGCTTCAATATCGAAAGAGATTCCTGAGAATCAAAGCCGAGCGATTCCGCGAACTGTAGACCCTCAGCCAAGACTGCCCGGTTAAGCCCAATTAACAAATTATGCACAAGCTTAAATCTTGAAGCCTTACCAAAGGTCCCAAGATAAAAACTCTTCTCTGTGAGTGAATTGAAAAGATCACACTGCTCATCAATGATAGTCTTGTCACCGGCAGTGAAAATTGGAGCCTTCTTATTCCTTAAAAGATGACTGGACCCAGCAATAGTCGCCTCAAGATAATAGACTCCCTGACCCTTCAAATCATTATGTATTTGCTCCATTTGTTTCGGCGAACCGGTCCCAGTATCAATGACTATCTGACCGGACCTGAAATGTTCGCGTGACTCATTGACAAACTCAGCCACTACCTCACTCGTCGGGACGCAAAGAATCACTCTCTCACATAGGGACAAGACTTCGCCCGGACCTGAGCAAATAGTTAGACCGTCAGGCGTGTCATCTCGAACATCATATCCCGCCACTTCGAAACCGGATTCAATTAACCTCTCACTCACCGCAGTGCCCACTAAGCCTAATCCGATTAACCCTATCTTCTCTTTATTCATTAAATTTAAAGGTATTCATATAACTGATTAAAAGCCACACAATCAAACCTATAAAAGACAAGTGGCCACGGACAGGTCATATCAACATTTGCTTTACATTGCAGCTCTTCTCAGTGGATCATGGAAAGGCCCTCATCCATTTCTCCAATGCAAAGGCCGAACATATCACCTGAAATCTACAATCAGCATAACCAGGTAACGCGTCGTTACCTGATAGGGTTGGGCCTCAGCGGAGCCGCATCACTGACATTAGATTCACTTGAGGCAAATGAGCAAAAGGAACCACCAACTCATGACCCGGACGTAGAATACCTGACCCCTAGCAAAGAGTTTGAAACGGTAGAAAGAGGAAATCCCCTCCCCTACAAGCTCCCCTTAAAGGATCGACTCAAGATCGGCATGGAACGCAAAACCTGGCGTCTCGATATTGTCCCTGATCCGGACAGTAATCCTATAGTCGGGAACCCCATGTCCCGAGAAAAGAACAATGCACTATCTTTTAATGATCTTATGAAAATAGCTGACAAGAAATCAGTGAGATTCTTAAAAGTTATGACCTGCAACAACTTACATACGCCCCTAGGAATGGGTTTGTGGGAAGGGGTCCCATTGCGTGATGTTATATGGAAATCAAACCCCAAAGCAAATATTAGGCGAGCATTCTATTATGGGCATCACAATAATGACCCAAAACAAATGTTTAAAAGCTCATTACCTATTGGCAGAATCCTCGAAGATCCCCCAGGCGATCACCCAGTGATCCTCTGCTACAAGCTGAACGGGCAATGGTTGAGCGGAGAGCGAGGAGGCCCTGTCCGGATCATTGTACCGGAAGCTTACGGGTTCAAATCAGTTAAATGGTTAAAGTCAGTGATTCTGACAAATGAACCTGCCGCGAATGACACTTATGCTGAGGCAAATAACGACATCGACAGCTGGATGAAAACAATGAGCCTCTTCGTCCATAAACCTGACACAGTGAAGAAAGGTCAAGCATTTCCAGTCACAGGAATAGCCCAGGTCGGCGTTGGTGGTCTGAGTAAGGTTCAGATCTGGGTCCGGCCAAAGGAAAAGGATTGGCCAAAGGAGGATCCATATTTTACAAAAGCGCCGTGGAAAGATGCAGTGATTCTACCACCACCTACCAAATGGGGAGGAGAGCTACCACAAGGAAAATTACCCAATGAGGTAAGATTTTTCACAGAAGAAGGAAAACCTGAGCACTGGCCAATGCGCTACACGATCGCTCATTGGGCAACGGTCCTCGACGATATTGAGCCTGGAGAATATACCGTTTATTGCAGAACCATTGATGATAAAGGCATCGCGCAGCCGCTGCCCAGACCCTTCAGAAAATCAGGACGCAATGTTATCGATGAATCGGCCCTGAGCGTCCAGTCCTAACTTACTCGTCTAACCTTCAACTGTTAAATAGACATTATAAAACAAACTAACATTTATAATAGTTAGGTTACTCAAAAAGGTTTACATATTAGCCGATTACTTGGAAAAATTTATGACTGCCGATAAAAACAACATTCCCGAATTCAGTGAACTCTCACTATTTGAAATCGGCCCAAAACTCTCATCATTTCTTCCTCAGGATTTCTGCACATCAAATCACATAGCATTACTAGATGACCCATCAGATGAGGGCTCGCAAGACATAAGGATAGGCGTCCTGGACCCAGAAGACCAAGACCTCATATCTGAGGCACAAGAAATTATCGGAAAAGACATCAAGCCAATTCAACTCAACGCTTATGAAATAAGTAAGGCACTTTCCCAAATATATAATATCGAAGCAGAGTCCGTCAGCGGGCCCATACTTCATTTGGACAGCTCATTAGAAATTAACTTTTCAAAGGACCGCAAACCTAACCTGATACTTCAAGACATATTGAGCATCGCCCTCCAAAGAGGATCCACAGACATCCATATCGAAAATTACAATGACGATGTGGACATGAGACTGAGGATAGATGGAACTCTACATCAGGTTACGACTTCACTTTCGCCCTCAAATATCCAGAGAGTCATCGCTTGCCTTAAAATGGCATGCGACCTGGATCACTTAGAAAGGAAAAAGAGTCAGGACGGTAGATTCTCTGCTCTATATGATGACGATGGCAACTCTAGAAGAGTTGATTTTCGAGCATCAATTGTTCCAGGAAATCATGGCCAAGAAGCAGTGATCCGTGTCCTAGACCCTCAACGCTTCATTTTGGACATAGATGAATTGGGAATGCCAACAAATATCCTCAACTCATACAAAAGAATCATTAACCACCCTAACGGCTTAATCCTTACTACAGGACCAACGAGCTCAGGTAAGACCTCAACGCTCTATGCAACTGTTCAGAGTCTAGTTAATAGAGGCCTCAAAATCATGACAGCCGAAGACCCTGTCGAATATGAAATGGATAAAGTGAACCAGAAGAGCGTTAACGAATTCATGAACTTTTCAGACTATATCAGATCATTCCTAAGACAAAATCCAGACATCATTCTGGTTGGTGAGATTCGTGATGCTGAGACAGCTGAAATCGCAGTCAAAGCCAGCACGACTGGGCATCTCGTTCTGAGTAGCCTCCACACCAGCAGTGCTATCGGGACAGTTTCACGTTTAAGGAATCTGGAAATTCCGGACGATTATATTTCCGACAATCTCCTAGGAGCAATTGGACAAAGATTAGTGAGAAAGATTTGCGAAAAATGCAAAGAAGAACAATCCCACAGCGATGAAATGTTATCCTTGTTTTATAACAAAAAACAAAGCACCAAACATTACCACGGTAAGGGTTGTGAGTCTTGTAACGGCTCAGGCTACAAAGGAATGATTGGAGTTTATGAGCTTTTCTTTCCGAACGAAGAAATTAGTACAGCTATCAGCACTGGAACATCAGTCGCTCAATTAAGAAACATGGCAAAAGAACAGGGATTCACCCCACTCATTGATAACGCTCTCGACAAAGTCCATGAAGGAATCACGTCGCTGGAGGAAATATCACAAAGAATAGGACCTAAGTTTCCCCACGCGAACTAAGGAAAATTAAAAATAAGTAAAGCTTCATGAAATTAAACTCCGCCCTCATTACAACGGCGCTCGTAGCCATATTCATGATCCTTTCACCATCACTAGGGCATGGAGAATTAGTCACCTACAAGGACGGAAAGAAAGTCTGGGAATACGAGAAAGTTCAAGTTCTCGGATGGGACCTTTACATTGAAAAAACAATCAACAAAGACAAAGATCTCAACGATGTCATAATAAAAGAAGTGAAAGAAGGAATAGAACGCTTCATTAAAACCGTGCCATCTGATGCCATTAAATTCCTTCAAACAATTCCTATATGGGCAAGCGATGAACCAACTTATCCAATGAGAAAAAATGAGAGAGGCGTCATTCCATTTCATCGAGACAAGACCTGGCTCAGAGATCACGACCTCAATCCACACATGGCTCCTGGCGTACACATCATCAACCCAAGGGCCGCATTACTAGATCATAAGATTTTTGAGTGGGGTCCAATGACAATGCTTCACGAATTGGCTCACGCATACCACAATGTAAAACTGGGCCTCAATAATACTGACATTAAAGAAGCGTATGGAAGCGCCATGGCCCGTGGCCTTTACCTGAAGGTGCCAGATAGAAAGTTCAAGGACAAAAAAGTCAAAGCCTACGCAGCATCGAACAAAGAAGAATATTTTGCCGAAGTCACTGAAGCCTATTTCGGCAATAATGACTGGTTCCCGCATAACAGAAAAGAGCTCAAGGAATACGACCCAAAAGCATACCTAATGGTAGAAAAAGTTTGGGGAATAACTAAAAAAGCACCATAAAAGTCATATCATTTCCAATTTCAATCTTGTATTTTAAGCAGAACCTTCTTGTAATGTTATGAGAGGAAATGTCAGGAACAAAAATAACAGCTAAAAGCCAGTCGACCT
Source organism: Verrucomicrobiaceae bacterium (assembly GCA_004211885.1). Taxonomy (GTDB): domain Bacteria; phylum Verrucomicrobiota; class Verrucomicrobiia; order Verrucomicrobiales; family DEV007; genus EC70. The sequence continues at coordinate 30,188 of SHBV01000018.1, read as the reverse complement.
TTCCGTCATCCTCAATTCAGAGCCTGCAAAGCAGCAACGCACCACGCTCATTCAGCGCACAGATCATTAAAGACATGTCCAAGATGACTGGCCACAGCATCGAAAATGCGGCTCGGGTCATGGACTCATTCTGGGACTATGTTAGCAATCATCGCGATAACTGGAGGAAGGACACGCATTGTCTTCAGATACCCAAGTTCGGAACCTTTATATTAAAGCCAAGATCGAAGACTTTCATCAAGAAGCAAAAAATCGGTAAGATGAAGTTCTTAAAATCAAAGTTCATTTTTCGTGACAAGGAGGGCAAATGGACAAAAAGCGAAGCAGCAAAAGCACGCATCAACTTTTCACTGAGCCCTTCCGTTGATCTGAAATCATTGCCATCACCACCATTCGAGCAGCCATCAACTCAGTGGATTGAAAATTGGACAGGCAAGGGACATTCGAGACTCTCAACAAAAAGAAGAATATCAGTGTCCATCAATGAAAGGACCGGGATTCCCTTGAAAGAAGTGCACGTCCTCCTCAATTGCCTATTTCAAGCCACTCTGTCCGCGATAAAAATCAATGAGAAAGTCAATTTTGCAAAGCGTGGTACTTTTATAAAAGGAAACAGAGTCAACTTCAAAGCCCTTCCCAGCTTTGAAAAAAAATTCGGCCTCATTCAATGAGCGCACAAAAAAGTGTCTCAGTCCAAGATCTTGCATCAAGGATTGATGTTAGTGAAGCAATCATTCACTCCATGCTCCTCGACATTGAGTCACATTATCGGAAGTTTCCCATTCGCAGAACGCATAAAAGGCCACGATGGATCAATGCGCCAGAACCAGCCCTTAAGATTATTCAGAAAAAGCTCCTACAAAGAGTCCTATACAAAGTAAACCCCCACCCTGACGCGCATGGCTTTTACCCAGGCAAATCAATCCTCAGTAACGCGCAGCCTCATTGCAACAAGAACTGGGTCATATCCTTCGACGTGAAAGACTTCTTTCCAAACACAACACAGGAAATGGTGAGAAAATCACTGCCTCATGAAAAATTAAGGATAGATCCGCAATTAATTTCTCAATTATGCTGCCTTGGTGGTGCCCTCCCTCAGGGCGCACCAACGAGTCCGCACTTGGCTAATCTTGCGTTCTACGAATGTGATCTAAAGCTAAAGAAATTCGCACTCTCCCATTCACTAAGTTACACGCGTTATGCTGATGATATGACATTTTCCGGGAATGAATTGCCAGATGGAATTACTGAAATCGTCTGCAAAACATTGCTCAAATCTAATTACCTACTCGCTGAAAAGAAAACCAAATTAATGGGCCGAAACACCCAACAAAAAGTGACAGGATTACATGTCAATGAAAGGGTCCTATTGCCTCGCTCATTGAGACGTAAGATCCGAGCAATCAAACACGACATCAAGACAAACGGAATGACGAAAGCAATTAGCAAAAGCACCCTAGTCAAAAGCGAGAGTGAACTGCAGGGTTTCTTCGCTCTCCAATCCATGATCGAAAAGGCCCAATCAAATTGAAACGGTAAAACTCCCGCAGAACCTACACCGGAGAACTGGTTATTGATTTAGTGCTAAGAAATTTCAAAGAAATTTCAAGCACTAAATAAATAATGTACTTACGGTAAACGCTGTTTCCGTAAGTTCAAAAGTTCATAGGTTACGTTTGTCTCACCGCGGCGGATCGCCGAAGCACGTTGTCATTGGCTTTTCAACTAACGACGTGTGTAAAGCTAGATCACTGCAGGAGTTTTCCGTTTTTTGTATTATCCAGAAAAATTTAATGCCTGGTCAATGATAAAAAGCCTCGCTCTGACTAATGAAAAGCTCATTATATCGTCGTATGAAAAAGGCGACGAAAAACCCTTATATTCTTATAGCATTTCTACTGCTAAGCTCGGTAACTGCCCCAGCTCAGGACAAACCCTTCGTTTCTTATCCTGAGAATATTTCGAACTATCTGAAACGGATCCAGAAAGGTGATCAAAAATATAAATACACCAAAGATAAAAATTTCAAGGATTGGCAAAATGAAGCAAGGACCGCTCTCATAGAATTGATCGGACTCAAGAAAATGTCCATTAAACTAAAGGACCATGCCCCCTCAATTCAAATCGGAACAAAAGAGGAAGTCGAAGGAAAGTTTTCACGGACCCTTTGCAAGATTGAAACCGAACCCGGAATCCATGTCCCTTTCTATCTTCTGGTACCATCAATTACGAATAAAAAACTCCCCCTAGTTATTTGCCCGCATGGACATGACACTCAAGGCCTCCACTCATATTCGGGCTCTTATATGAACAAGAGCCACCGAGAAAAGATTTTATCAAGAGAAGGCAACATTGCAGAGCAGGCTGCATTGAGAGGTATGATCGCTATTGCACCCGCTACACGGGGCCTGGCAAATGAACTGATAGTCCCTGATCCTAAAGGAAGGCATGGGAACAGGCCGTGCCGGGCTCAACTCATGCACTGCCTCATTTCGGGGCGAACTCCTACCGCAGAGAGGGTATGGGACATGCAGCGAATCATTGACTGGGCTTGGGCTCATCCTCTCGTCGATCAAAAGAAAATCATAATGACTGGCAATTCGGGGGGAGGCGTTCTGACAGCCTACACCGCAGCCATCGACAATAGAATCAGCATTGCTGTACCTAGCTGCTCATTTACTTCAGTCATGAGTAGCGAAGGCTTCATTTTTCACTGTGACTGTTGCGCCGTTCCCGGAATCCGCGACTGGGGTGACTGGACTGAACTAGGAGCACTCATAGCGCCCAGAAACTTACTCATCGTGCATGGGGTCCGTGATGGGCTGCATAACAAAAAAGATGTGGAGAAAACAGCCTCTAAAATTAGAGACATTTACCGAGGACTCGGATCCCCCAATCATATGAAAATGGAATGGGGAAATTCAGGGCATCGATTTTACCCAAATATTATGTGGCCATTCATAGAGACGGCCATCCGATAGGACTCTGACTGAAAGATTTAGAGTCCAGCAGAAAGGTTCTCAGAAGACCACTGTCCTCTGAACCCGCTAGGATAAACAACCTCCTTGAATTCCTCTCCGTCCTTGAAGAACTTAGCAATGATACCTTTGACTCTGTCGTTGCGCGAACTCGCGCGGGGTGCTTTAGTCTTAGTTCATCCCGCGCCAGTCGTTGCACACTGAGAGGCAGGGAGCGGCCTAATCTTCGTCAGAGCAATCTTCTCCGTTGACAGGTTCTGATCGGTCCTAGGAAAAATACTACTAATGCTTGTCTCCCCGCTAGCGACTAGGTTCTGACTCTTTGTGCCCTTAACCCCATCGACTGTGTAAAATATTTGATACTTCACCTCAATATTTTCAAATGGACTAGTACCATTATTTCGAACATTGAGTTTAAAATTTGATTCATAGGAACTTACCTTGGAGTTACTTGTCTTTGTCTCTGAAGTTTTCTTTTCCTCGTCCGTGACTCTCACCGCCAACTTCCTTCCAGCCATTGTGGCTTGGTACCAGGCCTTAAGGTATTCACCATCTTTGTTACTCAGCGCCTTGACCGGAAAAGTCATCACCTTCCCATCAGCTCGAAGAATCTTGGCAACTCCCTTGGCCTGAGAATAATCGAGGACCTTCGCATTCAGCGTCTTTGATCCGTCAGCACTCGTAAACTCACGCATGTCAGCGGCTCCGGACGCGACAACAAACGCAATTGAAATTAGAAATGTGGTAAATGTTTTCATTCTCAATATAGGAAGTTAATTAATTATCTCATTTATCAAACGCAAAGCAAGGGAAATTGGGTCTTATATCCTTGGATAAAAGTTAGTTTTTAAAAAACCATTTCCAACCGACAATTACCTAAAAACAATTAAAAAAGACTCACTTTATAGCTAAATTTAATTTATTTGAACTATGACTCCAAAAAAGTCTTCAGATTCATCTTTTCAAAAGTTTCGTGACCTTGTCAGCAGTGAGACCCTTAACGGGCAAAGGATAGCCTAAAGTGTCACCGCTCGGCTTAAAGCCTCCCCCATCTACATCAACAAATATTGGATTGTTATAGGCGCACGGATTCATGGAACTTTGAGCGCTACTCCCATACCCTTTCGCTAGTGTAAAATTTTCCCCATAAGCGACAACGATAAGATGCGAGTCCTGACTCAGTTTTACATTCAGATTCTGATTAAACTTTACAGTTCCATTCAAAAACATCTCTTTATTATCTTTCCTGGTAAAATTGAGATCTTTTCGCTGTCTCCCGTTCACTAATATCTGAACTCGGTCAATATCAATCCAGTCCGTGCATTGGACCTTCACTTTCAAATTCACTTCCCCGCCAGAGGCCCTAATATCTGCTCCAGCGGCTGACATAGAATTCTGGCCAGTTGACACCTCCAAGTACGGACCATTAGTTAAAATCATCTGACCCGATTTTGAGTTTCTAACAAGTTCACGCCAGTCTATCTTGGATGGATCATCGGTCGAGCTCTTCACATAGGTACGCCAACCACCGGCACCGTTACCATGTACCGTATGAGCATCACTAACAGCAATTCCCCAAACGCGATGCCCTTGATTTAATATTTGCAACCAAATGAACTCTCTTATGTATTTAACTCTTCCTCCTGGACCAAGCTTCTTGTCTATCCGGTAAGGAGCACCAGCGAGAATGTTATTGCCAAGATAATTTTGAGTTTCGAGCCCATCCAGCATCGTCCCCAAGTTAGCATATCCACCATCAATTAGGCCGTCCCCGTTCCAGTCCACGAAGTTCTCTTCCATGCTGGGGTGATTAATATGGACCCAACGGTCAGGGTCCGAATCTTGCAAGTGTCGGAGCGTTATCGCAGTGAGCCTTGGATCCTTAGACCATTGAGGGGCTCCTCCGTCCTGCTTCTTGGGATCAGGCTTATATGGAAAGGCATTAAAATGAGCTCCGGACCCAGTCAACTCAATTCCCGGGACCGTTGACATGAAAGATTCAAGGCCAAGAGACACGATCGTGGGTGTCCAGTCAAAGAGACGGTTATGCTCGGTGGTCGGAACAAATTCCAAATGTTCTGCGGCCATATTAATAACGCGGTCCGCTGTCCCGCAGGTATTATCCCCACTAGGAGTCGAATGATTGTGGTAGTCCGTACTGACCCAGCCAGTCGTGTCCACTACCCTTTTTAACACACCATTAAAACTTACCTTTTTTCCTGGATCTACAGTGACCTCTCTTTCGATGTGAGAGAATTCTATCCCATGAGTAACTACTACTCTGTACGTTCCAGGAGGCACAGCAACCTTAAAACTTCCCCTCTCGGACTGATACTGATCAACGCAACCATGAGCACGATTGTTCGGTCCAAGATTAGGAGCCTTGGTCATTCCTGATCCATTGAACTGCACTTTGCATGGAATCGAGATTCCCTTTTCATCCTTAATGTCAAAAACAACAGCACTCTGAGATGGTAAACTTATTTCTTTTTCCACGGAATCATTAGCCTTCAAATCGAAGGCCGCAGACTGAGTGGCTCTTCCTATATCTTTAAAAATGAGATCATATATTTGCCCCTTCGGGAATGAAAAAGAAAAAGAACCATCCTCTTCGGTGTATCCACTCACTGATCCTCCGTTCACCTTCGCAAGAATCTCGACACCAGAAATATTTTCGTTGCCCACTCCAACCACTTTACCGTTCAAAGAGCCTGTATCACCTGACCGCCTCAGAACCTCACCGACAGCGGACAATGGCGAAGATCCAACGGCAAGGAAACGCTCAATAGTAATTTCCTGACCAGGAACCAAGGTAATTTCACTAGGTTTCTTACCATCTTTCCAATCCCAGCGATACGCGTACCCTCTACCATCGGCAGGGTCCACCGAATCTGCCCACCTAACATCTCCGGCCCGTCCCTCAGAACCGAACTTGGTCCATGAGTCATTCAATTTTACTTTACGCTCGAGCTTAGTTTCGTTCCGAAGAAGTGAGGTAATCAGAATACCATTCCAGTTCTCACGTATCCTGTAAAGATGCTTAGTATATAGCCCTGCCCCCTTAGCTGCAGTAATTACTGTCTCAATGGCAGCCTCTCCTTCAGGACGATCCTCAGCGACCCTCACATAAGAAACTCCTCCCCTCAGTCCAAGCGGTGCAAATATAGTAATTTGATCATTATCAGCGCCCCTCAAATCAAGGTCATACAAGCAACCCTGAGTCGTGCCACTAGCGCCCCAAAAAGTTCCCATGTTCGCTTTTCTGAAAGGAGCGTTCTGCGAAATTACAGCCTCTACTTTGTCATTCCTTAAAATAAAGTCCCCAACAATGCCGTCAGCCTCCTTACCGCCTGGAAGTTCCTCAAATAAAGCATCATTTACCTCAAATGCCTCAGGCTTTGCGAAAATGTAAAAGGTTAAGGAAATCCAACAAAATAAAGTAGTTAGGAAATTTTTCATAATCTTGATCATGCACACAATTTAATTAGATGAAAATCCTTAAAGTGAGGAAACATAAAGGACCGAGCACTTTAAAGTTAATTCCTCAAATCAATCTGAACTGCCTTCGAATATCGCCTCTTCTTGTTTCCCTCAAAGTCTATCTCAACGGTCGTCTTGACTGTGAATTGAGGTAATGATTCGGGAAAAGTAGGCACGTCATGGATTAGTCTAGCCTCGATCGCATCATTGAGTACCGTTGTCTTCCGTACATTAAGTGATCTTGTTCCAAATGATCTTCGGTCAGTGAATCTGGGGCCCGACACCGGCCCCCGTCCAAAGAGCTTCTGCGGGACACCAACCGAAACGGCCTCATCAACGATGACATGACTCTCGTTACAATCGATTATCTCATATGAACGCTCACCAATGAGTCGCTCTATCGTGATATCAATGCTTCTTGAGTTTAGATCAATAGTTTCTCCTGACTTACCGCCAGGATCAGCGGCCAGATTAACGATCATACCAAGTGAACAGTCCTCACAACCCTCAAGAACTAATGAAGCGCCTGGGCCCGTGTCCAAAGCAACGATTGGAACTTTCACATCACTTGAATCAATTAACCAGAAAGAATCAGTGGCCCTCCCGGTCACTAGCATCATGCCACCACTCAGACCACAGTCACCACTGGTATTTCTACCATCAAATATGATAGGCATAGTCTGTCTGCCTCTTTCCTTTGTCTCCCAACGGTACTTTACAAGCTCACCAAACATAAGGACCCTAACGTCACTGTGCCCTTTATTGTATATGAATGGAATCATCCCCCAGTAGTCTGGGTTACTTGCCTTAAAACTGATCGTAGAGTGCTTAGTGTCCGGATTCAGTCTGAATACGGCCCCCTCATCAACAATGAGCGTAACTCCAGGCCTCGGCACATCAATGCGATCATCAAAAATATACTCTCCAGCAAGAACAATGGTATTCAAACCATTAGACAAGCCCCATTCAACGCATCTCTGAGGATCCTTGTGGCGAAACAGAACAGGGTCGTTTCCTAATGCACGGACCACACACTCTTCACCATCTTTTGAAATCAAATGCGTCTGATCTTTCCAATCAGCTAAAGAGTCCAATGAAAGCAGACCAAAAAAAACAAAAAGCGAAAGTTTATCATTAGAAGACAATAGTAAATTGGCTAATTTCTGCATGTTAAATACCATAAATTGAGATCAGCTTGGAAACCAAGAACAATGTAAACCTTCATGCGTAAGATTTATTGATTCTTCATTGTTCACTTCCTATCATTTACTTTAACCATGCCCTCAAAAAAAACCAGCTCCCACAAAGTTCAGCTTCTGCTAATGATTTTCGTTTTAATGGCAGCTCATAGCTTAGGTAATGACTATACGCCTGGCGCACAACACAACTATACCCACAAAGAATTACCAGAGGACCATTACCAGTACTCAGTGTGGGTCCCAAAAAACTATGATAAGAGCCGCAAATATGCCGTGCTCTTTTATCTGCACGGAGGAGGAAGAGGCAGACATCATCCTAACGAGGGTAAGAGAAACATGATTTCGCGAAGACTCTTAGACAATCAGAACTGGAGTGATGCCGGCTACAGTGGAAATGCACATGGTCAGTACGGATACATCCATGTGGCTCCGGTCAAACCCATTGCAAGATGGAATGCCAAAAAATTTAAACGTCTCTTAAATCACGTCATGAGCAAGGTCAATATTGATGAGAACAGAGTCTACGTGACTGGATTTAGCATGGGCGGGCAAGGGACCTGGCACGTAGGCTGTGGCGCGAACCTCGGATATAAAATTGCAGCCATGATTCCTCTCGGAGCCTGGGGATGTAACGAAGTAAAGAGAGGCAAAACTCCTGAGACCTGCTACACCACTAAGACTCCGGTATGGGTCATGCACTGCCCTTACGATAACGTCTCAAAAATTTCAGAACAAATCCCCCTATTTAAAAATCATCTCAAATTCGGAGGCTATGGAAGATTCACGATGATCCCTGGAAGAGGCCACATTAGCAGACCACGAGGCAATGATGATGAAGGTCTAAGCATGCGGGTTGCGTGGATGCTTTCTCAATCTTATGGGACCCCATTTAATTATGTAATACAAACCAACGGAGGAGTCATACTCGAGGCCATCAAAGGTGAAAGAGCATTCATTGGAGACACTAGCCGGTACGGGTTCTTTGAGCCAGGAACAGAAGTTAGCATCACAGCACCAGCCACTAGAGACAATAAACCATTCATCCGATGGGTTGCACTCAACGGAACGTTCAGTGACCCAATGTCTAGACGCACAACCTATAAGACGACTCGGAGTGACTCTGAACTCTTTCCCATATATGAAACTGATTCTGCCAAACTGACTGTCATTGGAGGCACCTCTGAACCAAAGAACCCAAGGCCCGGAGACATCGTCACGGTGACTGCCAACAAAGATGAAAACTCAAACAAAAAAGGATTCCTCTTCTGGGCAACTGATCCACCCATCGAAATCAATCAACCTTATAACCGGTCAGTTAAGTTCTGCATGCCATCCACAGAAATCAAAGTCACAGCCAATCCTCCTCTTAAATAGTACTGAACTCATGCAATTGCCATGGAAGAAAACGTACCCATAAGCGACTCAGAAGATTCTCCAAAGAGCTCAGTTGAAGTTAAGAATGAAAATATCTTCCTCAAAGGAGCTAAGACTCATACTGAAATACCAGCAATCAAAATCACTAGCCTCATTCTCGTTCTTCTCAGCATCACAATGACTCTGATCTTTCTCTATAATCTCCGGAACAACTCCTCACCACCAGTAAACTCAGAGAAGGGAACTCAGATAGAAAATAAGGAGAAAACTAAAGAACCGTGAAAGCACACAGAGCACTTCTCGCAGTTCTAATTTCCGTCAGTTCTATTTCCCTTTCCGCCGGAAAGGCCCGCAAAAACGTTCTGTTCATTGCCATTGACGACTTACGACCAACGCTTGGATGTTACGGAGACAAAACAGCAATCACACCAAACATCGATAAAATCGCAGAAAAAGGAACTGCCTTTTACAGAGCATATTGTCAGCAGGCCCTCTGTAGCCCTTCTAGACTGTCACTGATGACAGGGCTTCGGCCAAACAGCACAAAGGTATGGGACCTTAACACTCATTTCCGTGAATCAGTGCCCGGCGCAGTCACTCTTCCTCAACATTTCAAAAATCAGGGCTACCTGACCCGGTCCATCGGCAAAATATTTCATGGTGGAGGCAAAGCTTCGAAGGATCCACCCTCATGGTCAGAGGAACCTGTCTACGATCAGGTCAGAGACCCAAAGCTTCGTTATGCATTGCCGAAAAACCTAAAAGGTAATGGCCTGAAACGTGATTCCGTTGAAAGCGTCAAAATAGATGACAATCATTACGTTGACGGAAAAGTCTGCGAAGAGGCAATAGAAGCCCTGAAGCGATACAGCAAAGTTCCCAGCCCGTTCTTCTTAGCAGTCGGATTCAGAAAACCTCATTTGCCATTCAATGCACCGAAGAAATATTGGGACCTGTACCGAAGAGAACAAATTCCCACGCCCGAATCCACTGGCCATCCCACCAATGCGCCCGAAATAGCAACTCGGAGCTGGAAAGAACTTGAAGGATATACCGACATACCATCTGACGGAATGATCGGACAAGAGAAGACTCAGGAACTGAGGCACGGATACTACGCCTGTGTCAGTTATATTGACGCTCTAGTGGGTCGCCTGATCAGGACAATGAGCGATCTGAATCTTTCACAAGATACTGTCATATGCATTTGGGGTGATCACGGATATCACCTAGGTGAGCAGGGCCTGTGGACCAAGGCAAATAATTATGAACTCTCGTTGAGGGTCCCTTTAATATTCAGCATTCCAATGCAAAAGAATCAAGGATCGAAATCTCATGGACTCGTGGAACTTGTCGATATATACCCCACCATATGCGAAGCGTGTCAGATTGAAATCCCCACGGGCCTTGAAGGTGAAAGCTTCGTCCCGTTATTGAATGACCCCCATAAGAAATGGAAAAAAGCAGCATACAGCCAATTTCCTCGGAACCGGACAGGTAACCGTCATTCGAAGCACGGTGACATCATGGGTTACAGCGTAAGAACAAACACTCACCGGTACACTGAATGGAGAGAATGGAAAAGCAATAGACTCATTAATAAAGAACTTTATGATCATAGAAATGATCCACGCGAAATGAAAAACATCGCACCGATCAAGGATTCTCAGGGGCAGTTGAAAGCATTGAGCAAAGTCCTCAATGAAGGATGGAAATCTCTTCAGTAAGAAAACCCAAATGGATCAAGGCCCTGATCAAACAATCATTATCTTTGGAGCAAGATTCATACTCAGGACCGATCAGGAACTGATTCTACTCGGAAGACATTGTCAATCAAGCAGACTCGAAGAGGAAGGTTTCCACTTCAAGTTTTCAAAACTAAATGAAGCCCTTGAAGATCTGACCTCCTCAAATCAGTCGTAAAATCATTATTCATAAAATAAAATCACCGACCAATGACAGATAAATTCATACACATGTTAAAAAACTATGGGCCCGAAGCGATCCAAGAATTAAATTCGATATACACTAATGACGTACAATATGAAGATCCCATAAACAAAGGAAAGAGCCTAGCCCATCTGAAGTTAATTCTTGAGGACCTACTAAAAGTTTTTAAAGGAATTCAATTCGAATCAATCCATTCAACGCATGACGATGAGTTTGCTTTTGTTAGCTGGAAAATGAGCTACAAATTTCGAAATAGGGACTATCAAATAGATGGGGTCAGCCGACTACGCTTCAATGGATCAGGTCAAATCACCGAACACAAGGACTATTGGGATGCATCTTTCCCGCTTTATGGAACATTCCCTATCATAGGTTTAATAATGAAACTGATAAAAAAGTTTGTGAGTGTAAAAGAGCCCAGTTTAAAATCAGATAATTAGAAATCATATTTTGTTAAATATTTATCATTGAAGACATATATCAGTTGAGCCAAATGACTAAGAACCCATTACAAAAATTTATCTGGATACTTCTTCCAGTAATAACTTTTTTTCTGGGCCTATCACTCAGACCTGATCATCACACCTCATCAAAGACAGGGACCCCTAAAACTCAAACCCAAGGAGATGACCGATCATCCCGCGGCCTCGCTAACCGACAATCAATACAATCCAAATCACTAGGAAATAATAAAGATTCAGTAAAGCCAACTACTTCAACATTAAATTCTTCTGCCTCATCAGAGCCAACGCTCGACTCGTCAAGCATAAAGAGGATCGGCCAATCACTCAGAGAAGAACTCAATCCACTGAAGAGGCGGCAAATATTCAATGAATTTCTTCAGGGAATGACGCTAGATAATGCTCAGGAGATAAGAGAACAGATAAAAAACTTGGATCAAAACAGCTCAGAGTTCCGCGACTTTCATTTCGTTTGGGGTTCTATGGCTGGCGCCGAAGCCGTCATTAATGGAACCAAAACCTCAGAACGTGACCTTCATATCACAATGACAGGATGGGCAAGCACTAGCCCTGACCAAGCCATTGCCTGGTTCAACGACCTCGGTAAATTGGATAACAAGCGACTCAGTAAAGACCACCTCAAAAGAAGCATTGTCGAAGGCCTCGCCAATACCGACCCTGACAGGGCAATAGATTTTATTGGTAGCCTAAAAAAATCTGGAGACAAAGATACTCATCGCATGGTCAATGACGTTGCACGTAAGGCGACTCGGGGCATGAACCTTGAAGAAGCAGGACAATGGGCCGCGGGTCTTCCTGACGAAGAAATGCGCCAATCATCAATGCATTCCATTATTCCAAGGTTCGCTTATTCTGATCCAGAATCGGCCTCAAAATGGGCAGCTAGCCTTGATTCTGACATCTCCTCAACCGCAATTCACAAGGTCGGCGAAGCTTGGGCTCACCGTGACCCTCCCGCTAGCGCTCAGTGGTTAAGTTCATTGCCCGAGAGTCAAGGAGCAAGCAAAGGACTTGAGACTGCACTTCATCACTGGGCAGGCCGCGATCCAAAAGCGGCTAGCGAGCATCTAGTCTCAATGCCTGATTCTGCTCAAAAGGACCGAGCAATAAGAGGCTTTGTTTCCAAAGTAGCACACGAAGATCCGCAATCAGCTCTGATATGGGCAGACAGTATACAAGATGAGTCGACCCGCACCAAAGCCCTAATCAATGCAGGCCAGACCTTCTTCCATCGCAACAGATCAGCCGCAACTGAATGGCTTCAGAATAGCGGCCTCCCAGAAAGCGTTCAAAACAAAATCAATTCTAAAAAGAGATAAGAATAATAAATCCTAAACAGTCACTATTGACTAGATTCATCACCGGTAGCTTTTCTCTGGCTAGCACGTATCAATTTTGCCTTAGATTCATTGTTCGCTTTTTCCACATCGGACAAAAGGACCTGAACAGCCTTATCTAATTGTTTGTCGTTACCAGAAGGCAATTCACCAGGCAATGGCCATATTAAGTGATCTGGAACGGCTCCATTCAGTTCCATGTCCTGACCATCAGGAAGGAACCATCCTCTCCCAGGCATTCGGATCGTGCCAAGATCCATTATCGATCGCGATCCAGTCGAGATGACACCTCCAGCCGTTGGAACCCCCACGAGCTTGCCTCTTTGAAGGTTCTTTATGGCATGACTAAAAATTTCAGCATTACTAAAACTCTTCTCATTGCAGAGAACCGTGATGGGCTTAGTCCAAGTGGCATATACTCTACGGTCACCAGGGTAACCAGTGCCGCCTCCTCGAGCCACCGTACTCGCATGAACAGGAGGCACTAGAACTGTGAGAAGGTGATCCGCAGTGAATCCTCCCCCATTATTCCTAACATCTATTATTAGACCTTCTTTCCCCTCTCCTTCAGCATAAATCTCTCGTTCAAATTTCTGAAATTCGCTCCACATCATTCGGGCCACATGAAGATATCCTAATCGTCCGCCCGAGAGTTCCTCGACCCGTTTCCTTGTATCCTTAATTTTATCAGATTCGACTAGGGATCTGGCCTTCGAATAACTGGAAGGTCTCATGATAACTTCTCTTATCTTCTGCTCATCACCCAGCTCTTGGACTTTAAGAGTAAGGTCCCGATCCAATCTACCATTTAAGACCTCAGTCAGATCCATTTTCAATGAAACATCAAGTCCATTAATCTGCATAATTATTTCGCCCACTTTCAACTGAGACTTTTCCTCAGATGCAGGACCATCAGTAAGTATTTTATTAATCTTGAGCCCGGGCCCTACATGGTTCATATCAAAAATTACTCCAAGGTGAGCGGTATAATCTTGCCACCCCGGGGCCTTATATGAATTTCTTGAAATGGTCCTAAAACCAAGATGCGAGGCGTTCAATTCACCGAGCATCAATGAAATTGCCCGACTAAATGAATATCGATCAACTGCAGTTGAGGCCATGCCTTCATATTTTTCACGAATGAGCTTCCAGTCCCTATTATTGAGTGATTCATCATAGAACCCATCACGCATTGCCCTCCAAGCCTGGAGAAACCCAACTCGTTGATACTCTTCGGGGACCCTCTCCGTTAATACTTTAAACGAATAAGCCTCTGCCTTTCCTTTAGCAAGAGACCCAGGAACTCCACTCGCTGTATAAACAATACGGCTATCTTTAGATAACCATCGGGGCATGGAAATACTCTTCGATAAGACTAGAGAAGGAGAACTGAGTTTGTCCGGAAACTCTACCGAGAAAATACCTTCAACTCCTTTTATCTTGGCGGAAAAAGCAAGTTTCTTGGAATCTGGAGACCAAAAGAGGCCCCTCTCTGAAACATCGGGAATCGATATTCTGTGGATCCTATCCGTGATCCCGTCAAAATCAATGCCCAGGTCCTTTTCTTTATTTTCTACTTCCTCTTTTTCTTCTTTTGCATCTGGCTTCGGAGGCACTGGATCTGGTTTATTTTCTACTGATGCCGGCAGATCAAACATTATCCTCAACGCCTTAATGAAGCGGTTCTCTTCAGAATCCTTAGGCTTCACTTTTTCTTTGATTGGAACTTTTGGCGTAGCCTTTGGCTTGGGCCGTCCCTTTTTCATAGCGTCTAAAGCCTTATCAAGATTCCTCTCACGCGAACCCGTCTCTTCGTCCTCCTTCTTTAGCCAAACATAATAAATATCAGTCTCTGTATCATAACGCCTGCCAGTGAAGGCCAACAATTTGCCATTAGGAGACCATCGAACACCACCATCTGAGTCTGGGTGACGCGAAAGGTTAAAAGGCTTCCTCGAACCATCGACAGGAACTATCCATATGTCACGGTTGAAATTATTATCATAAACAGAATAGGCTATCCATTTCCCATCAGGAGACCAATCATAGCGCGGAGCGTTCCAAGAACTTATTAATTTGGTACCGTTCTTCCCATCAGCATCAGATATCCAAAGATCACCTGAACCTTTAATCATGGATATTTTTTTTCCGTCAGGACTGTAAATAATATCTTCAATGACTTCACCATCTTCACTGAGTTGCTCCGTATTGAAGTTCAGATTCTGCCACCAATACTTTTCCGAATCAGAACGCTTTGCTCTGCACAGACTAGCCGAACGGCCATCATCAGAAATATAAATGATACTACTCCCGTCAGGCGAAAAGACTGGCTCGCGCTCTTCAGCTGCTGTATTCGTGACTCTCTTAGGCTCTTTAAGAACAGTATCCATGACCCACAAATCACCTCCCGAAACAAAGGCAATTTCAAGACCATCCTTTGAGAAAACAGCTTGACCGACTGTCCTCAACTCTTGCTTTTCAATGCTCTGCCGCCCTAATCTCTGTCCCCTGTTCCATACGGTAATTTTAACGGGCTCTGCTCCCTCCTTCGTTAAATCGAGTCGATAAAAATCTGCCAAGTAACGAAAAACCAATACCTTCCCGTCACGAGAAACGGTAGGCAACATGACTGAATCATCCTTGAAGTGCGTGAGCTGTTTCTCTTGTCCACCTTCAAGTTGCTTATGGTAAAAATTAAAGGCCCCTGACTTACCTGACACGTAATAAAACGACTTACCGTCATCGGACCACCTAGGAGAACGACTGCCTTGAGAGTCTGCAACTAGCTTAGTGAACTGGTTCCCGTCCCATTGCCATACCTGCGATGACTGACTTCCTACATAACCTTTTCTGTAAAGCCCGGCTCCTCCGCGATGGAAAAGCAACTTAGTTCCATCAGGTGATAATCTTCCCTCATCCCCAGCAGCATCAAAGATCAACTCTTCAGGGCCACGTCTCTTACTGCTAATCTTATAAAACCGCTCACCACTAGGACCTGCATGATCTCGACGACAGCGGACCAACAGGTTCTTCCCGTCAGGATACCAATCCATGAGAAAATACCCCTCAGTATGATATGTAATCTGCTTCATTTGCGCTCCATTAACAGACATAACAAAGACTTGCCAAGTGCCGGTCCTCTGGCTGATGAAGGCCACTAATTTTCCATCAGGAGAAATAATTGGAGAACTTTCTTCTGCCTGGTGCGTAGTCAACCTTTTGGCTTTGCCCCCGTCAGTACTTGCTAGCCAAATGTCTCCAGCCCAAACAAAAACAAAGGTTTTCCCATCAGGAGAAATACCAGGTTGGCTCGCTAGAGCTATAGGCTCAGCCCCTTTAGGCACATCAACAGCCTTAGTACCGAGAGGAAATGAGAAGGAAAAAGCCGAAAAAATTAATAACAATTTCATATTAATATCATGAATACCCGTGAAATTTTTGAATTTTATCAAAATCATAGAATTTTTTTAAAAATATACGAATTTATGGAAAGAACAATCCCAAAGGCGGGAAAGGTTACCGGGAAGTCCGTTCGACTAAGATCCTGTAAGTCTGGGCACCTACAGAAATTAAAAATTGCCCCTCCTGAGACTCTGAACCTGGCTTGTCGTAGTTTAAATAGGTTATAATCCTGAGCCATTCTGTAGGATCAGTAACAACGATTCTTCGACCTGGCATCCTAGACGCGCCAACTATAGCAGAAAGACTTTTAGCCTCCTTGCCGGGATCTTTCACTGCTATGAGTTTTTGTCCCGAGATCACTGTTAGCCTCTTGGCTTGTCTAGGATTGACAAACTCTGATGAAATGACTCCCAATCCATTACGATTGAGAGGAAAGCGCCTAGTCTCCTCCATCAGTATCGCCACAGATTCCCTAAATTCCTCAGGGTACTGGGAGAAAGGCACAGACGGAGAAGAATGGACAGACCTTCCATTATTAGCCGAGACACCTATTTTTAAGCGCTCAGTGCCGGCAGCGGCTACTGCTCTACCCACATTCTCCGCAAAGAGAATGCTCTTCTGCTTGGCAATTTTAAGAATTTTCTCACTCAGCCCATTTGGTATTTCGTTGCTGGAACGAATGATATAAGGACTAGTTTTTCCAGGGCCCAGTACCTTCTTTTCCATGACCCAGCAACTTCCATCGCTACGAATATCGATTGCCGTGACTCCTCTTTCTTTGGCATGTTCGATAATAAACCACATCGAATCAGCATCCACTTCGCCCTTCTTGCCCCTTTCTAATAACTCCTCGATTGTCGGAACCTTTGGCCTGGCCTCCTTGATGCCAAGGGGAACCTTATCAACCTGAACCTGACCCTTCTGACCCTTATCTTTAGATCTTATTGGTAATTTATCCTGTCCGATAAGCAAACTCGTTGGAACGAAAGACAATATTAGGGTAAGTAATGCTATACGCATAATTTAACTAAGATATCCACAAATCCTCACTCTCCAAGAAACAATGCCATTAACGATCAACGATGAACTAGTCGATGAGGGTCTATTAGATGCAGAATTCAGCCAAATTAAGGCTCATTTTGAGCAGCAGGCCAATGTTTCATGCTGCGAACGCGATGATGAATTCATGGGTTACGCGAAGGACAATATCATTGCGAGGGTTCTTCTATCGCAAAAAGCAAAACAGACAATTAATGACCCTGACCCCGAAAAGGTCGATCAGCACCTCGAAAAACTGAAGGAAGAGTACGGAGGAGAAGAGTCATTTTATTTTAAACTCGGAATCGCTCCCGGCAACGAGGAGCAGGTACGCAAAGATGTCATTGAAAGTATGCGCGTTGATTCACTGATCGAAGAGAAAAGTGGCAACGGACCAAAACCCAGCGACTCAGACATTGAAGAATATTATAATAAACAAAAAAAATCCTTCATGACTGCTGAAGAGGTGCGCTCTATGCACATATTCAAATCCCTGCAACAGGCCGAGAACAAAGAAGACCTTTTTGCCGAGATGAGAAAGGTACGAGACGCTGCCCGCTCAGGTGATGATTTCATGGATCTTGTTCGCAAGCACAGCGACAAGCCCGAAGACGAAGCTGACCTAGGTTGGTACAAGAGAGGAGAACTCATGGATGAGTTCGAGCTAATCACCTTCTCAATGGACATCGGAGAAATTAGCCCAGTATTCTCAACTCAGTGGGGAATGCATCTGGCCAAATTAACGGATCGTCGCTGCCCTAAACCTATACCTCTGGATGAGGTCAAAGATGAAATTTCTGATCTCATCAAAGCCGAGCATCGGGAATCCAATCTCAAAGCCTACATTGAAAAATTAAAGGAGAAGGCAACAATTAAAGATGACCCAGAGAGCACTTAAAGCTCACTAGTTCCTTCATTCATTTACTCTATGAAGCTCTGCCCCGATCGAGAGCAGCTTCTGGTCAATATTTTCATAGCCTCGATCAATGTGGTATAGCCTATTAATCTGCGTAGTACCATCAGCTCCTAGCGCTGCAAGGACCAATGCCGCAGAGGCCCTCAAATCACTGGCCATGACAGGAGCAGCACTTAACTGATCAACGCCTCGAATCACTGCCATTGAATCCTTGAGATTTATATTAGCACCCATCCGCTTTAACTCGGGAACATGCATAAAACGACTCGGGAATACAGTCTCGGTAATTACTGATATGCCAGGAGTCGTTGAATAGAGGGCACACATTTGTGCCTGCATGTCTGTAGGAAATCCCGGATAAGGCTCGGTAGTAACTTCATTCGCCTTAGGGTCAGTAGAAGCAGAGACAAAAATTGTATTGCCATTCTGCACATCAACGACATGACCTGACCCACTCAATGAATCAATCAAAGAAGTCAAATGGTCCGGCCTCACATTTTCTAACACGACACCATCACCGGCTATCATCCCAGCAATCATAAAAGTGCCAGCCTCTATCCTATCAGGTATGACCACGTGCTCAGCTCCGCAAAGAGATTCGACTCCATGTACCACAATTTTCCGGGTCCCAGCCCCCTCAATTTTTGCACCTAACGCATTAAGAAATATTGCCAGATCCTCAACTTCGGGCTCAGCAGCAGCGCTTTCAATGGTTGTCGTCCCTTCAGCAAATACTGCCGCCATCATTACGTTATCGGTCCCGAGGACAGTTGATCCGTACTGGCCTCTCATGTTGACCTTCGCACCTTTAAGTCCATCAGGTGCACTGACCCTAATGTCACCCCCCTTAACTTCAACATCAGCACCCAAAGCCTCAAGGCCCCTCAAATGCAAATCTATGGGACGGTCTCCTATAACGCATCCTCCCGGCAGAGAAACAAAGGCCTCACCTTTTCTCGCAAGCATCGGACCCAGAACGCACACTGAAGCCCTCATCTTTCTTACAAGATCATAAGGGGCCTGAGAAGAAATTTCACGAGCTTGAACCTTCACTGTTCCGTCCTCCATCTCAGCTTCAGCGCCGAGCGTGGCGAGTATCTGAACCATATAATTAGTATCGCTCAGATCAGGGACATTGTGGATAACACATGGCTCTTCACTGAGTAAGGTCGCTGCCATTATCGGCAATGAACTGTTCTTGGATCCACTGATCCTCACAGACCCTGAAAGACGAGAACCGCCACTAACTAAAAGTTTTTCCATTGATTTAAAATTGAAGCTTCTCTCACCTCACCGCCAGTATAAAACGCTCAATTCCTGAAAGATCTTTCAACTTTTCTATCTGATCGAAGCCTATTTCACTAACGGCTCTCTCAAAGAAATCAGTCTGACCCTCTCCAACTTCAAGAGCCAGAAGGCCTTGTTCCGACAGCACATTAGGGATCTGGGAGATGAAACGTGAAATGAGCTCAACTCCACCCTCTCCCCCGTCCAGGGCATTGCGCGGCTCAAAGCTTAACTCAGTCTCGAGCCCGTCAATTTCTTCAGGATCCACGTAAGGAAGGTTAGCAGTAATAACATCAAAGGGGCCTTTCACATCATTGAGAAGGTCACAACAAACATAAGTCACTCTTGAATCATTCAATTCTAAATTGATGGCATTTTCTTTGCATAACGATAGAGCATCCTCTGAACAATCAATCATTGTTAAATGAGAACCTTTCCAATTAAGGGCAAGAGAAATACCAATCACACCAGAACCACACCCCACATCAAGTACTCGGTTCGGTTCAGATGAAGACGAAAATTCATTCAAGATCATACCTACTAATTCTTCAGTCTCTGGCCTAGGAATCAAAGCCCTCGAATCACAAATGAAATCGTGCCCCATAAACTCCACGTTGCCAAGGAGGTGCTGAAGAGGCTCTCTCTTCCCTCTCCTCTTTAAAAGAGCACGCAACTCTTCAAGTTCGTTCTCTTGCATTGGACGGTCAAAGGACAAATAAAGATCGATCCGTTCACAATCTAAAACCTTCGCGATGATATGCTCCATATTGAGACGAGCATCATCAATTCCTCGATCTTCCAGATAACCAGAACCGCTCTGCAATGTCTCGAGCAGGGACTTCATTCTTATTCTACTCTATTTTAGGCCCGCTTCCTGTAACCTTTCCTCCATCTCGGACGATTGTAGCGCCTCAACTAACTCCTCAACCTGCCCAGCGAGGACCCCTTCTAAATTATGCAATGTTAATCCTATCCGATGATCAGTGACTCTGTTCTGAGGAAAATTATATGTACGGATTTTTTCTTCTCTTCCACCACTCCCTATCAGATTACGCCGCTGCTCAGAGTACTTTTCAGCTTCTTCTCTTTGCTTAGCTTCAAGCAATTTTGAACGTAGGATAGTCAACGCCTTCTCTTTGTTTTTGGTCTGACTCCTTCCGTCCTGACAGCGGACCATGATACCAGTAGGTAAGTGCGTCACCTGAATACAGGAATCAGTTGTGTTTACATGCTGCCCACCAGGACCTCCAGAACGAGTAGCCTGTATATTCAATTCGTCAGGCTTCAACTCAATGTCCACGTCTTCAGCTTCAGGCATGACGGCTACGGTAGCAGTAGAAGTGTGAATGCGTCCCTGCGTTTCTGTTTCAGGAACTCTTTGAACACGGTGAACACCACTCTCATATTTTAATCGCCTAAAGACCTCTTCCCCGGAAACTTTAACAGTAATCTCTTTAAATCCGCCAACTTCTGAGGGACTCGATTCGAGTGGCTCTAATTTCCAACCGTTCATCTCGCTGAACCGCTGATACATCCTGTAAAGGTCTCCAGCAAATAGCGATGCCTCATCGCCTCCTGTTCCTGCACGAATTTCCACTATCGCATCCCTGTCCTCAGTCTTGTCCTGCGGAAGTAGGGAGTATTGAATTTGCAATTCGAGTTTTTCACAAGCACTTTCCAATTCAGGTATCTCCTCCTGAGCAAGGGCAGACATCTCCTCATCATCCCCATTTACTAATTCATAGTTTTCTTTAAGTTGTCGACTAGAATTGGCGAACAGATCCCAGTCCTCTAAGATCTTTTTAATGTAGTTATATTCTTTGGAGATTTCCGCAGCATTCTTCGGGTCAGAGTAAAAGTCCTCAGCCGACATGATCGACTCGAGCTCTTCGAGTTTCTCTTTCTTCTTATCTATGAGCGGTTCAAAGTCCATAAAGATAGTTTAAATTATCAAGTACTGGCCACTTGTCGACAGAACAAATTTCACGAAAAGTGAATCGGCTTAGGATTGGAAATCCTACAAAGAACCGAACTGACAAGAATAGCTAAGCAGAAGCCTCTGCTGCTGGCTCAGTTTCTTTAGTAGCGGCCGCATTCCCACCTCGGCGCCGGGCCTGAGTCCCACCATAACGTTTGGTGAATTTTTCAACTCTACCAGCAGTATCAACAAATCTCTGCTCTCCAGTGAAAAAAGGATGGCATGCCATGCAAATACCAACTTTCAGATCAGCCACAGTTGAACGCGTTTCGTAAACTGCTCCACATGTGCAGGAAATTGTAGTGAGCTGATATTCAGGGTGCAGTTCTTCTTTCATTTTACCTAGTATAAAAAAGAGCTGAGCCCAAAATGGACGGGCTCGAGCGGCAAATAAGTTAGATTTACTCCTTAATTTGTGCAAGTAAAACCTATCATATAGGGAAAATAAGGTTCAGCTCTTCAGATATGACAACCAATTACGTAGTTCCCTATATTTTATAGGATATAAAGAGCTGTTCAATTTTTCTTTCGAATTCTTACATCCTGAATTCTCTGATCAAGTTCAACTGATTAGGTAATTCCTTGCCAAATCAATAAGATAAAAGAAACAATAAACTCATCTCTGGCATTGTCTGGAAATCAGATTTTTTTGTGGCTCCAGTCATCTCTATTGTATCTCAGGGTCAACTCCAAGGGCGTTAGCTGTTATTCCTTTACTCTACCTTTTCAAGGTCAGGGACCCTTCCCTGCCATGGAACAAAACCCGCATTGCGAACATGCTCACGCAAGATCTGCTCCAAGTCCCTTCGCACCTTAATGTTATCAGCTACTGGGCTCGTTTCTCCCGGATCCACTTCAAGATTGTATAATTGGAAAGGCTCCGTTGACTTGTTCTGCAGAAGTTTCCATGGGCCCTGACGAACCGCATAGTAATCTTGCCCACGATACATTCTACCACCTTCTCTCCTGACCCATATCAGCGACCTGGAATCTATCAATTTATCATTCTTGCCCTGAATCCCATCAAGGAGGCTCAGCCCTTCGATTCCCTCAGGCACTGATGCACCAGCCAACTCAGCTAATGTTGGCAACCAATCCATTGTCATAGAAACCCCATCATAACGGGATCCAGCTTTAACATGGCCGGGCCAGACAAGGCAAGTAGGGACACGCAAGCCTCCTTCCCACATTTGCTGTTTCTCTCCTTTCCATGGATCGTTCCTGGCACCAACATTGGCTTGGCCTCCATTGTCAGAAGTGAACACGATGATCGTGTTGCTCTTGTCCGGAACGGCTTTGAGAACTTTGCCAATGCCGTCATCCATATGCTCAATTAACGCAACGAGCTTGGCCCTCGCATTTCCGATCCCTTTTTCACGCTTCTTGACCTTCTCGTACCAGTCTTCAGGAGGCTGAATCGGGGTATGAGGAGCATTATAAGACAAGAAAAGAAAGAAAGGTTCTTCTTTGGCATCTCTTTCTTTGATGTGCTTAACTGCCCAATCAGAAAATAGGTCCGTGGCATGTCCCTTCGGCTCTATTCTTTTCCTTCCCTCTGTCATGTAATTCACTCCGTGCCTGCGGTGATTATAATAATCATCCATCATGTCCCCCAAGTAACCTTTGAAAAAATCAAAGCCTCTACCAATCGGTGTATTTGGCTCCACTAGCCCCAAGTGCCACTTCCCTATCAACGCTGTATGATAACCTTCACTCTTGAAGACCTGAGGCAGAGTCTTTGCTGACTCAGACAAATAGCCCCAGTTATTGACACGATGAGTTCGAATGACTCCGGGCACTCCGACCATGTCAGGGTATCGCCCGGTCAAAAAAGCAGCGCGAGTCGGAGAACATACTGGGCAGTTAGCATACGCATTATCAAAACGGCACCCACTCTCCATTAGCTTATCAATATTGGGAGTCATCATGTCCTTGGCTCCGTGAGATGACAAATCACCAATCCCCAAATCATCCGCCATTATAAAAACGATGTTAGGTCGTTCCTTGCTAAGGACTTGGGAAAGAAACAGCGCCCATATTGCCAAGATTTTAGTTAAATTCATCATCATAATCTATAAAGAATTTTTGAGAAAATTAATCATAAAGTAGGCCTTAAGCCTAAATAACAAAAGACTAAAGACCCCCTGCCGGATCAAAATCATCAGCAAAACGTAAGGCCGCCGGACCACTGTAAAGTTTACCCTTATGAACAATACTGGCCTTTCCTCCGGTCTGACGGGCAATATCCACAAGGTAACTGAATGCTGCCCCAGGAACCTCAAGACCGATCGTGTTTATTGGTATACGAGATGAATTAATTTTCTTTATTTTCTCTACGACCTCTTCCGCGTCCTGGGCTTCACCGTCTGAAAGTAACCATACCACTGCTGGGACAGGCCGCATTGCAAATGCTAACTCCAGTGGCTCCTTCCATATCGTTGCACCTTCAGGCTTTGCCGCTTTAATATGATTAACCGCACGGGCTATTCCTTCTTTAGTCGCCTCAGACCAAGGAATTCTATCCTCTGGTTTATCTGCGAATCTTGTGGGGGACTCGTATAGAGATTCTCCTCCAAGCCAGGGAGATGTCGAATAGTAAATGACCTGAAAACTCATTCCCTTAGGTAACTTGCTAATAGAACTAATCAATTCCTTCTTAAGCATTTGAAGCCTGACTCCGCCCCCATCCCTGATCATGGACTGAGAAAAATCGACAACAAAAACGACCCGATTCCCCTTTGCCGTGCCTCCAAAAAATGACGACGTTCCACCACCACCCTCACCGTTACCTTTTCCCTGCCCAAAGCCCCTACCAAAGTCTGTTCCAATACCTAAAGGATCAATGACGGGGTCTTCGATAGAGGGCACCGATACAGGCGAAGTCGCCACCGACGTGATCGTCTGTACCCTCGAAGCGCTCTTAGGAGGCTGCGGTTTTCTCTTAACAGAACGAGCAAAGTCCTGTTTCTCAATCTGGTAAGTATCATCCTTGGTCGCTGTGACCGCAACTATCTGTGGTATCTCATCTGGGCCAAGAGCAACAATTATGCACCATAAAATTAATACAATGACAGCGTGAACGATCGTTGTTGTTAAGGCAGAAACTATCTTCCCTTGCCTTTGTAAACGCGCAAACTCTTCTTTAGCTGCAGCCTCTTTGGCTTCCAGCTCCACATCATCAAGACTGATAGGTTCCTGCATTAGAGAAATAGCTCCTTTGAAGCTATCTTATAACATAGTATAGCCTATTTGGTGCCGCAAATCTCCTCAGTGACGTTAAAATAATCACTCACCCTCATAACGAAGGCCAATTTCCTCTCTCCAACGATCCAGAGATCGCATCAGGGCCAAAGTATCTTCACAACTCATAGCAGGAAAAATAGCTTTTTTAGCCTCAATCCCAAGAGCAACTGCGTCAGCTTCAGAACCATATAGGTATTTTTCTGTTTTTACCTTAATTACCTCTGGCTCCTCTGCACTGCCCTTATAAAGGTGCAACTCAGTTTCTCCGCCCTGAGGCGATGGCTTCCAAGGGACTGGAACAAAAATCCTTCCCTCACTACCGGACACACTTACATTAATTGGCTCATCTAGCGCGACCCCACAACTAAGACGAGCCGTAATGCCACCCACAAAACTGGCTACTGCGCTTGTATATTCATCAACGCCCGTGCCTCCAATAAATCCAACTGCTTTAATTTCATTCGGCTCGGAGAAAGTTTCTCCATTCGCAACTCCAGCAATCAATCCAGCCATAGACATAGGATAACCCCCAACGTCAAGTATCCCTCCACCGGCCAAATCCTTATTGAGATGCCTTCCATCCGGATTATCGCCAATATCAAAAGAAAATGAAGCTTCAATAGATTTGACCTGACCAATCGCACCGTCTTTGATTAATTTAATGATCTCAAGGGTCTGCTCGGAACACCTATACATGTAAGCTTCCATCAAAAAGACGTCATTGTCTTTGGCTTCTTGTATAATTTCTTCCGCTTCAGAAACATTCAACCCTATCGGCTTTTCACATAATATATGCTTCCCTGCTTGAGCCGCCTTGATTGCCCACTCCTTATGCATCGGGTGAGGCGTCGCTATGTAAATAGCATCAACCTCATCATCGTCTAAGAGAGCCTGATAGCTAGGATGCCTATTTGGTATGCCTCCAAATTGATTAGCAAAACGGTCCGCAGATTCCTGACTCCGACTCCCAACAGCAACTACTTTACCAAGTTTAGAATTCATTACCCCTTCAACGAAGGAGGCAGCTATACTGCCAGTCGCAAGAATTCCCCATCTAAGTCTATTTTGAACTTCTTCCATAGAATGTTTTTTATAAGCTAGAGAACTAATTTAATAACGTGATTGATAAAAGGATATTCCTAAAGATTCAATCAATTAAACCTGCTTTCAGCTCATTCTTTCCCTGAACTCTTAGCCTTTTCTATAGCTCCACGCGTCTCTTCGCGTATCTTCTTTATGGATCTAAGTTTATCCTCATACTCTTCTAGAACCTTGAGAGCCTCCTCCCTACTCTTACGGATATCATTGAGACTACCCTCAATTACATTAATTTCTCCGTTAAGAGACTCTAACTTCTTCTCCAAATCATCAACGTTAGCATTGCCAGGGCCCTCGTTGCTTAACTTCGAGATCACATCTTTAAGATCCGCTGTAGGTATTGCGTAGCTTTTGACCCGCCCACCACGCGCTATGTTAACACCCACTAACTTTCCATCCAGATCAATTAACGGACCCCCGCACTCATTAGGTCTTAGAGTAAGATCATGCTGCAATGCATTTGGGAAATCTTTTCTATTATCACTCAGCGGCCCTCCGAACTGAGCACTAGGATCTGAGCCTCTAAATTGCGGCACTGACTGACCCCTCGAGCCCAAAATTGCTTTGAGGTCCTTTTCATCATCGCCACGCCTCAGAAGAATTTTTATCTCTTCTTTGGGCTTACGCCCCGAAACAGATTTTGCCAACTGGGCCGGGGAATTAATGGGCTGCCCATCAATTCTCAAAATAATATCTCCAACTTCTACCCCAGCCTCGGCAGCGCCTGATCCACGCTGAACTTGATTAACCTTAACCCCCTCGTCGGTATTCTCCATGCCAATTCCCAAAAACCCTCGCTCATTCGCAGAAAGATTACGAGGCGCCACACTCGCAACACCCACAGCTATGGGATACTGACCGAGGCCCGATGCGGCAAGAAAAGTGCCAAGCTCAACCCGTTTAGTGCCATCTAAATCAACTGGCTTCAAGCCTAATAGTTCGACCTTAATTAGAGCAATGTCCCACCTCGAGTCAGTACTTAAAATCTTAGCCTCCGCTCTTCTCCCATCGGAAAGCTCGCAAAAGATACCTTCACGAGGCAATTCGCTGGCCTTTGTAACAAGCAAACCTCCATGGCTAACAATAGTCGCAAGCGATAACTGCTTGTTCTTCCTATTAAGGATCCTTGCCGTGCTCAGAACATATGGTTCTACTACGGGCTTATATTCTGCAAAAACACTGCGATGATCTTTCTCATTTCTGGATGGCCTCCGCTTTTCCAATTGTGCCTGATAGAACTGCATGAGATCAGCCATTCGGGGATCATTTAGATCAAGGTCCAAACCAAAACCTTTTCCTTGAGCACCCTCATCTGGTTCATCAACCCAAAGTTCCTGAGCCTTATCAAAGAATCTTCCTATCTGATCACCGAATTTCTCAATGAGACTTTTAGAATCATTTCCTGATTCTTCTTCGGCTTGCTCATCAGATACATAGTAATTTTTTGTTTCAGCATTCGAAAATGGACCACAAATAATTAAAGCCAAAGCACATACAATGACCATTGCTGAAAGGCTCACATTCTCCTTTATAATTTTTTTCATTATTGGTTTTTATTTTCCAAATAAAACGTCAACGTCTAATAACTTGTCCTGGCCCTCTCGTTGAACGGCAAAACGAATCACTTCGCCCAGATCAGCTGAACGTATCGACGAAACCATTTCCTCTGCACTTCTAATTTTGGATCCATCGATTTCTTTCACCACGTCTCCGGCCATAAAACCCGAAGAAGCAGCAAGCGAATCCTTGATGACTTCATATACCACGGCCCCTTCGGCATCAGACTCAGCATCAAGTATGACTCCCAGCGCCGGACGGCTTGACCCACCAGGATTAGAAGGTGCTTCTTGTTTTTCCTTTCCTAAGCCCGCAGCAAGCTCTTCCCAGCTAATGAGTTTCACTGAGAAAACCTTCTTGTCTTCGCCTCTTCTAACCTCTATCTCAATTTCATTACCGACCTTACTAGAGGCAACCTTCTCAACGACATCCGACATTTGACCAGCTTCAATACCACCAATTCTCAGTATCTGGTCTCCATCCATAATCCCTGCTCTTTGTGCCGGCGAATTCGAATAAACCTTATCAACTATCACATTTCCATCAGACTCATTCATTCTAACTCCAAGCATTGGTCGATCAGGATCGACTCCAGCAGCCATCATTCCAAGACTTCCCCATATTTCTCCTGCCAGCATTCTATCCCAACCTGATTTAAAGACGGCAGATGGGACGTGCCTATTCTCTGCTAGGCTCCCCCCTATCGAAGAGTGAATGCCTACGACCTCACCTTGGAGGTTGAAAAGAGGACCTCCCGAATCACCTCCAACCAAGGTGCAATCAGTCCTCAACATACCCATAGTTCCACTACTTATCAGGCGACCTAGTCGAATTGGGGGGCTTCGGTTTAAATCATAACCACCGGGATGTCCCATCGCAATTAACCATTCACCTAGTTCCGCTTTCTTTGAATTACCTATTTTGGCAAATGGCCACTTCCCTTCTTCAGTAATTCTTGCAAGACCAGCATCACGAGATCTGTTCGCTCCAAGCGATTCACCTTTAACGCTTCTCCCATCAGGAAAAATAATAGTTAGTTTTTTTCCTGCCGCTTCAGTCACATGTCCAGCCGTCATTATTAATCCATCTTCACTCACAATGACTCCACTACCAGTCGCTGGCTGATCATCTCCTACCACGGCCACAACCGTAGGCATTAATTCTGAGACGACCTTCTTAACTTTTCTTTCTCTTTCTTTGAGTTGCTGAACCGGGTCAGCAAAAGATCCATTCGTTATGAAACAAAAAACAATTGATGCAAAAGAAAAAGATTTAACGAAATTCATTAGTATTGGCTTATCTACCATAACGCATCAATAAGAACTACGGTTCTAATTTATTGAGATTACAAGTTTTGTTTCAATATATCAAGCGACACGGCACCTTTTTAATTGTCTAAAGATGAAAATATTCTCACGTTTCTCTGGAACTCCTTAATATGACTGGTCTAACAGCTAACCAAATCAGGGCCGGGGCGAGAACACTGAGTGCCAGAGTTAGCTTCGGATGCTCGCGGCCAGTATCACCAATCACAGAAAAAGTAAAAGCCAGAGGCAAGCAACCCACAACCAATGCAGAAAGAAAGATCCTCAAGGACATTCTTGATAGACCAGCCATACAGGAAACGACCTCAGGCATTATAGGCAACCACCTTGATAGGACCACGATCCAACCCCCAGTCGTGGCAAATATGGTTCTGCTTTTTTCAAGAGCTGCCGCACCCGCAATCCTTTCCGCGATTTTAAGACCAAAGGCGCGGCAAAGAGCATAAGCAAGTAGCCCGGAAAGGATTGAGCCTACTGTCCCTATCAAGCCCCCAACCATTGAGCCATAGACCATACCAAGGGCACTCATCACTGCTGTGCCGGGTATTGGAAGAACTAAATCCAATAACAATAAAATAATACCAGCGAGCCAGGCCCAAGGCCCCCATCTCTCTAGCCAAGTAACCCCTCCTTCAACCGTAAAGGTCTCCTCGAAGGCCCCCCCCCAAACTATGAAAGGTATGGTAAAAGCTATTGCTAAAACAAATAATATCCAAATGAGGCGCATTGATTGACTTATCCTATAAGAATTGAGTAATAAGGTTATTACTCATCACAAATAAAAATGCCAGAAACTAAACCAATCGATTCAGACAAACTTCCAGACATCGCGAAAGAGTGCATGAAACTGGCAAAGTTCCCCCAACTGGCAACTATAGAGAATGACAGACCAAGGTTAAGGCCAGTCTCACCAGTCAAGACAGACCAATTCACAGTCTATGTAGCAAACCTCAAACATTACGGTAAGACTGCCCAAATAGAAGCTAACCCGAACGTCGAGCTCTGCTACATGTCACCTGATCACGATCAGGTAAGGATTGAAGGCACTGCTAAAATACTCGAAGACAAAAACGAAATTCAGGAGATTTGGAATTCCAACGCTCTCCTCAGAAAATATCTTGGTAACCCGGACAATCCTGAACTCATAATATACAAGATCATCCCCTCAAGAGTACGTTTCATGAGAGAATGGGCCCTCGAGTATTATGACGTGCAGATTGGCTAGACCCCAAAAAAGGACATTCCCCAGTACATCAAAGCTATGAGCACAAGGATTATGATTCCGCACGCCTTCGCCCCTTTCCAGGGAGTAATATCAACATCATTGGTGTAAGTCTGCTCATAAGCACTTTCTCTTGGTTTAATTTTAGCCATTACAATCATTATGCCGGATATTAACACAAAGTTGATAGCGGCCAAATGTAGCCAGTGCATCTTCCACCCAAGTAGATTATTATCCTGCCACAAGCCAAATACGGCCCAAAATGTAAAACCAATGACGATTGCGGTCATTGCCCCATTAGACGTGACTCTT
Organism: Verrucomicrobiaceae bacterium; assembly: GCA_004211885.1. Taxonomy (GTDB): domain Bacteria; phylum Verrucomicrobiota; class Verrucomicrobiia; order Verrucomicrobiales; family DEV007; genus EC70. The sequence continues at coordinate 10 of SHBV01000018.1, read as the reverse complement.
TTATGGAAAA
>SHBV01000017.1 GCA_004211885.1 Verrucomicrobiaceae bacterium | reverse complement strand
CGTCCGAGACTCGTCGCAAATCATGGACCGGTGCCATATCTACACGAGAATATTGATCAATGATATATTTGCGATCAGGAGAGTAAGTGATGTTATGCCAGCCATTGCCATCAGTGAGAGCCGTGAATCCAGATCCATCGAAATTGACCCTGTAGTAATGCATAAGATAAGGATCCTGATTCTTATTTAGACCCGAAGCCCTGAACCATATCTGCCTCTTTTCTTTATCAATCCAATCCACATAACGGATAGTGAAATTGCCTTTAGTGATCGGATTCTTGGTCTTACCTTCCTTAACATCAATCAGATAGAGGTGCCGCCAACCATCTTTCTCAGATAGGTAAATAATTTCATTTGTCTCATCTAACCAATTGACTAAGGGGACCCCTAGATCCTTGGGATGCTCCGTCCAAATAAAAGTCTCGGTGACTTCATCAATTATATTACGGACTTTCCCAGTAAATGTATCAACCTCAATGACACGAAAGCGCTGATGGCCACGATCAATTTTCTGGTACCTAAAGTATCTGCCATCTTGGGTCCATCTTAGTCGAGGGCCCCTGAAATCGATGATACCGACCTTGGGTTTTGTATGGGTTTTTTCTTCAATATCAAACTGATTCAGTTCATGAGTAATGAACTTATCCCCGGGCAATGGATAGCGGCGAGAACGAAGTTTGGCACGGCCGCCTCCCCTAGGAGATGATTCAACTAAGTGAACGTCTCCGATTGCTCCTGGCTGTACCCGAAAAGCAAAAAGATTCTTTGAATTAGGTGACCAGTAAGGGTCCTGATACGAGTTTCCATTCTTCCCATCTTTACTTAATTGAATCTCTGCTTCCCCTTTCGCTGCCCTAATAAATATATTGTGATCACGAACGAAAGCTCTCCATTTACCGTCAGGAGACATTTCCCTGCTCGGTCTATATGACTTGGGGCTCCGTTCTCTGTTATTTTTGGAATCTTTTACTTCGGATTTTTTCTCTTTGATTACATTTTTAGGTTTTTCAACTTGAGTCAGTTCAAGTGTCTTGAGATCACAAATAAAGAACCGTCCAACGGCACGAAAAGAAACAGTATTATTTTTTAAGTTAAAGCTCAGTCCATCGATTGGAAGTTTATCAGCCTCTACTCGATTCTTACTAATTATAGACAATGAGGCTGCCAGCTTTTTATGATCAAAAGCCAAACGGCGTATGCCGTTAGTCATATCAACCAAAACAAATTCACGTTGCCCCTTGGCCAAATCATTTCGGTACCAGAAATGTGAGTTGTCCTCGGACCACTGAGCATTGATCCGGCTCTTGTAAATATTGCCCTTAGAAATGCCGGAACAGATAAAGAAAATCCATATAAAGAATGAAGCCCTAAGAACAAATGATAAAATTAAACGACAAAATGTTTTCATGAATTATTGAATAAAAATGATCTGGAATTGACCCTAAGACAATACACAAAAATTTCTTGTGCCTGCAATAATTGAAAAGAAAGGCGAGGGCGGGAATCGAACCCGCGAATACCGGTTTTGCAGACCAGCGCATTACCACTTTGCTACCTCGCCATTTGTCCGAAGCGAAATCGGTTTCGCCTCTTGAGGCGAGCAAGTTAGATATCCTTATCTATCATGACTGTCAATCCCCTGAAAAACTTTTTCACTAATGATATTACTTAAGCAATGCTTATAAATTTTCAGATCTAATTGCATTAAATTTCCTGAAGACTTTATTTTGAAGGTAAAAATACATTATAATAGAATAAATCAATTCACTGTATCCTCCGTCAGTAGATTTTAAATGATTCATGCGAGCACTAATTCAAAGAGTAACAGAAGCTTCTATTTCTATTGAGAGCGAGCCTTACAGCAAAATTGGAACTGGCCTTCTCATTTTACTTGGAATTGAGTCCGATGATACTGAAGAAGATGTGTTGTGGCTCACAGGCAAAGTCGCAAAGATACGGATCTTTGATGATGGGGCTGGGCAAATGAACCTTTCATTATCAGACATCTGTGGTGAGGTGCTCGTTGTTAGCCAATTTACACTTCATGCAAATACCAAAAAAGGAAATCGCCCATCCTTCATCAGAGCAGCCAGACCAGAGCATGCGATTCCTCTCTATGAAAAATTTATTTCTGCAATAGAAAAGGAAATTGGGAAGCCTGTATCAACAGGAAAATTTGGAGCTTCAATGCAAGTCTCTCTGACCAATGATGGCCCTGTTACAATTTGGATTGACTCTAGGAACCGGGAATAGATTCCGTATCTTCGGACTCTTCAATGGGTTCTTTTTTGAGCCGCGGCCTTAATCTTATAGCAGTTCCACAGTACATGCACCTCATCCACTTAAATAAGATAAGATGAAGGGCAGTGGCAAACGAATATCCCATCAAAGGAAGATTATGTGCTAGACGGTGCTTGTCACAGCGGCGCATCCTAAAGAACTGGCAACTGCACACGCGGCATCTAGTGCGCAATGTTGCTGAAAAATGCATGAGGCCAATAATTACAAAAACCACCAGAATAGGAAGAGCAACAGCTAAGCCAAAAAAGGTAGAATCAAAATATAATGCAAGGGGAAGAACAAACACTGTCGCTAACAAAACGAATCGGTTAATTAAAACTAAAAGACCAGTAAATGCCAGCTTACCAGGTTGCGGATAGGGCACGCCCCTCTCAACTGCACGAGGCAATCTACCATCCAAAAACTTTGGTTTATCAGCAAAATTATTAGCCCCACGAACACGCCCACCTGCAAGAGGATCGACCCTAGTTTTACCTTCACGATATTCTTCCAGACTAACAAGCTTGGATTTATCTATAGTATCCGGCTCGGGCTCATCAACGTAAACCTGCCGCTGAGCAATGTTTTCCTTTGAATCAGAATCTTCATCTGAAAAAACCTCAGTACCTGCATTTGTATCAATTAAACTATCAGTTTGAAGCATCTTTGAATGAAGCTCCACCGTCCCTTTCACAACTACTTCGGCTACCTCTTCAATTTCCTCAGCAACATCAGCCTCCGCCGATTCCCAATTCAAGGACAAATCTTTAGTATCTGATAATTGATTTCTATCAGCTCCACTTTCAGGAATATCTTGCTTCGTATCCAATGAACTAACGATTATTAATTGCGGCTCTTAAAATAATATAATGGGACAATAAAGTAATAACGCTTTTACGGTATTATGATAAATTCTGCAACATTTCATGAAGCTGTCCTAACTTTTTTCTAAGATCATCTTTGCGATCAAGATTTTCCTGAACAACTTCAGAGGGTGCCCTTTCCGTGAACTTGGGATTAGACAATTTGCCACTAATTTGTTTTAAATCCTTCTCGGCCTTATCTATTTCTTTAGTTATTCTTTTCTTTTCTGCCTCTATATCAACGAGTCCCTCAAGAGGCATATGCATTTTCCCGATAGGCGTTAGAAAGGTCGGAGTGCCTGCGCTTGGCTCATATGACTCTGAGACAGAGATTTCACCAGCACCACTAAGGATCTTCAAAGTTTCCAACTCCCCCATTGCCCATTCAACTGAAGGGTGAAGATAAAATTTTACGTTGCGATTTGCAGCAAGATTATATTGAGCCTTAAGGTGCCTTGCCCGAGAAGTTGTTTCGTGTATTGCGTCAGTCCTTTCCTTGGCCTGCTCAACTGTTTGGGAATCGAGTCCTTGTATCACAGGATCCTCTGGGAGGTGCATTTTCATCAGAAGTTCTCCATTTTCTGAAAAGCCAAGTTTTTCCCACAATTCTTCAGTGATATGAGGCATGTAGGGATGAAGTTGCTGAAGGAACCGAGAAAATACAATATCAACGACAATTAGAACCGTCTCCCTGCGATCAGAATCCGCATCATCCCTAAAATATTGCTTGATAGACTCAAGGTACCAATCACAAAACTCACTCCAGAAAAAATCATAAAGCTTATTAGCAATTTCCTGAAATTTATATGTCGAATAGGATAAGCCTATTTCTTCTGTCAAAGCATCTAATTTTGAAAGAATGTTAATATCGTAAATTGATAAATTATGAATATCAGGCAACTGATTCAATCCTTCAGGACCACCCTGCATCTGACGGAAACGTGATGCATTCCATAGTTTATTTGCAAAATTCCGCCCCTCCTCGACTTGCGGACAGTCAGCTCCATCAGAAGAATCCTTCTTTTTATTTTCTATGAAACGAACGTCCGTTCCAGTTGGAGCGATTCTCATAATTGAAAAACGTAAAGCGTCCGCTCCGTAATGGGCGATAAGATCAAGAGGGTCTGGAGAATTCCCCAGACTCTTGGACATCTTTCTGCCCTTCTTATCACGAATGATACTCGTGAAGAACACATTCGCAAATGGTCTCTTCCCTGTAAATTCATATCCCGCCATTATCATTCGCGCGACCCAGAAAAAGATGATATCAGGTCCAGTAACTAAATCGGTAGTTGGATAAAATTTTTCTCTAGTCTTTTCATCCATAGTTGCAAAGGGCCAGAGCCATGAGCTGAACCATGTATCTAGAACATCATCGTCCTGAATCCAATTTTCATCATCCGAAGGAGGTTCTAGGGAAACATGCAAATCGTCCCCACAAGTTTCTTTGTCCAATGACGGCGCTGATTTAAGTTCCTCGGCCCTATCCTTACGATACCAGACAGGAATCCTGTGACCCCACCAAAGTTGACGACTAATGCACCAGTCTTGTATGTTTTCCATCCAGTGAGCATAAGTCTTTGCCCAACGCTCAGGTCGAAACTTAATCTCACGATCAGCAACCGCTTTGGTAGATTCACTTACCTTTGGATACTTGAGAAACCATTGCATTGAAATTCTAGGCTCAATAGGCACATCGGCTCTCTCACTAAAACCAACATTATTCTCATATTCTTCGACACGAATCAATAAGCCCATCTCATCAAGTTTCTGCGTAACAAGCTTACGCGCTTCGAACCTATCAATGCCTTCAAATTCTTCTCCAGCCAATGCATTGAGTGTGCCGTCTGGATTAAGTACATCGATTATGTCTAGATTATTTTTAATTCCAATCTCAAAATCGGCCTTATCATGAGCCGGAGTCACTTTAAGTACTCCAGTTCCAAATTCAGGATCAATGTGCTCATCAGCAATGATGGGAATCTCTGCTCTCGGAAAAGGACGCACCGCATGCTTACCAATTAATTCCGAATACCTATCATCATTTGGATTAACTGCCACCGCGCTGTCCCCCATGAGTGTCTCGGGCCGTGTCGTTGCAATCTCTAAAAATTCCCCCTCCCGATCTGCAATCTCATACCTCATATAATAGAGTTTGCTCTTCTGAGGTTTCATAATTACTTCCTCATCAGAAAGAGCAGTCAAAGAAGAAGGACACCAGTTGACCATTCTCTTGCCACGATAGATCTTCCCACTATTGAAAAAATGCACAAAAGAATCCTGGACTTGCTTTGAGTAATCTTCGTCCATCGTGAACCGCTCACGCTCCCAGTCACATGAACAGCCTAACTTTTTGAGCTGTTTAATAATTATTCCTCCATGCTTTTCTTTCCATTCCCAAGAACGTTCCAGAAAAGCATCCCTCCCGATGTCACGCCGGCCCTGACCTTCCGAATCACGTAAATGTTTTTCGACTTTCGACTGAGTAGCAATGCCAGCATGATCAGTTCCTGGAAGCCAAAGTACCTCTTTGCCCTCGGCCCGGGCACGTCTCGCGAGGATGTCCTGAATCGTATTATTTAAGACATGACCGAGCGTAAGGACACCCGTCACGTTAGGTGGCGGGATTACAATGCTGTAATGCTCATTTTCTACAGATGGATCTGCATGGAACGCTTTAGCGTTTATCCACTGGGAAAACCACTTTTCTTCTACTTGAGCAGGTTCATAAGCCTTGGGTATTTCGACTGACATTGAAGGCGGAAATAACTTGATCGAACCCCAATTTGCAAAATTTAATTACTGTTGAGTTAAAATATTTAAATTGCACTAGCGATATAAAAGTAGAGAAATTAACTATAACCCTTAATTTTGCCCCTGTTTACTCTATTCAATCACTTAAAACAAAGATCTTCCCTCATGTGGAAAATGATTAGCATTTTTTGCATTTTTTCTTTTGTCGAGAAATCTGATGCCGCTGCTTGGACAGTCATCAAGCATAATGGTCGAGAATATGTTACTGCTCAAAACATCAAAGACTTTTACCGTTTCAGTTCACTAGAAAAAAATAAAGGGTCATTGAGATTCAGATCACCCAAAATTGAAATGCGTATAAAGAATGGGTCTGATAACCTTTACATTAATACCGTTCTTTTCCGATTAAGTTACAAGGTCATTCAAAAAAATAATAACTATCTATTTTCACGCATTGATCTAGCAAAACTTATTGATCCGGTCCTAAGGCCCAGCTACATCAAAACAGCAAGACGTTTCAGGACTGTAATTATTGACCCGGGTCACGGAGGCACTGATCCCGGAAGCGTCAATGGTTATGGCAAGGAAAAGGATTTTAACTTGAAACTGGCCAAAATATTACAACGCGATCTTGAGCGTAAGGGGTTCCGTGTCAGAATGACCAGACCAACAGATACTTTTCCTACACTTGGACAGCGTGTCATATACGCTAACCGAATAGCTGACTCTATTTTCGTCTCGTTACACTTTAATTCATTCACTAACAACACAGCTAAAGGAATAGAGACCTACGCGCTCAGCCCTCAGGGATCTGGCACCCATAACGAGAGAGGAGTTAAAAATAATTTCCTCAAAGGAAATTCAAGGGACTCAGAAAACATTGCCCTAGCAACAGCAATACATGCATCCGTAATCAAAAAAACCCAAGCAGATGATAGAGGAATAAAGAGAGACAGGTTCACAGTCCTCGCAGGCCTTACCATGCCTGCAGTCCTAGTTGAAGGCGGCTTCCTAAGTAACCCACAAGATGCTCGAAAAATCGCAAGCACAGCCTACTTATCGCTCCTTTCGAACGGGATAACGAGTGGCATCGTCGCTTACCGTAACGCTTTACGCTAGGGTGCCATTCTTGAAACTCTCATTCTTTCCGTTACTAGAATAGAGGATAAAACTTCAAAATCCTCTTCGTGATTACCACTAAGAATACAATAGGTGTAGTCTCTCCACCTCTTAATTTCATCAACTGTTGTCTGCATACGTAATTGAAAGGTATCCTCATCTTCACTGCCCCTACCGCGCAATCTCTTTTCCAATTCAGCAATATCTGGGGTAGTAAGAAAAATATCGACAAGCGCATCTGATATCACAGCGTCTTTACAACCTCTTACTTGATCTGCGCCCTGAACATCGATATCCATAATGACATCCTTCCCATCATTTAATATATCAATTACTGCATTTGATAGTGTTCCGTATCGCCACTTGTGAACTTCTGCATACTCAAGGAATTCATTATTTTCGACTTTTTTCGAGAACTCCTCATCACTAAGAAAATGATAATCCACCCCATCAGTTTCTCCTTCACGTGGACACCGAGTAGTACATGATATTGAAAATAATAGGTTTCTATCTTCATCCAAAGCTCTCCGCAAAAGAGTCGATTTACCCGAACCGGCGGGGCCCGATAATAAAAACAGAATTCCCTTACTTGATCCTTGAGTTCCTAGCAAATCTTCAGTGCTCATCTATTCAATATTTTGTATTTGTTCCCTAATTTTTTCTAACTCTGTCTTGGATTCTACAATGATCTGTGCAATTGAAGCATCATTTGCCTTGCTACCAATTGTGTTTATTTCACGGCCCATCTCCTGGATAAGAAAATCCAAAGGCCTGCCAACAGATTCATCACTCTTAAAATATTTATGACACTGAGCGAAGTGGCTCTCGAGCCGGGTAACCTCTTCTGAAATATCGCAACGATCAGCGAATAAACCTATTTCCTTAATGAGCCTTTCGTCATCAAGGTTCAGTTCGATGCCCGCCGAATCTAGCCTCTTAATTAAATTGTCCCTGTACCTTTTCACAACGCTCGGAGCTAGCTTAGAAATTTGTTTTAAAAGACCTTTCAGTGTGGCAAGTCTTGATTCCAAATCCGACTTTAAATGTGCCCCTTCAGTGGAACGCATCTCTAATAATTTAGAGAGAGATGCTTTTAATGCTTTTTCAACAAATGGCCAAGCATCTTCTGGCTCTGGAAGGGTTTCTCCTAACTGAATGACTCCAGGAGCTCGGCTAGGGTCAAATCTTGAAACGAGCCCCTTCAATCCAAGTCGCTCCTCAAGTTTTTCAATAGCTTCTGCATATTCTTCAGCCAGTGAGAGGTTTATAGATAATGAACCACCCTGAGCCTCAGCAGATTTCAGAGAAATTCCAACATTTATCCGCCCCCTTGAGACTACTTCACTTACTTGCTTTCTAATGCGTGAATCCAATGCGCTTAACTCGCGAGGAAGGTTCACAACAATGTCAGCCTGCTTACGGTTCACAGATGCAACCTCAACTCGATAAATGAGGCCATCATTTGAGGCCTCACCACAGCCAAATCCAGTCATGCTCTTCATATATATTAAAGGAAAGAACGAAGATCGCTTAATGACAAACTGAATCTCATAAAAGAGTCTATATTCTTGAATCCGTGGCCCAGCTCTTTGATCCAAATACAATTATTGCTGATTTTCTAACCATAATACGATCTCAATAGGCCTCAAAGATAGCGAAAATTGACTTCGCGTCCCGAGGTCGTATCTTCTACATCCGATAGAAGACGAATGACTGCGTTAAAAATAAAGCGTGAACAAAAAACCAGAAATTATTTGTCTGGAGTGCAAATTCTTATACTGCTCGGCCTCTAGGCCAAAAACTAAATTCCTCCCATTCTGTACTCTCTAACTTTGAGGGTGAAATGCATCCAAAATCAAAATGAAGTCTCCAAGCTTGAAAAAATACAGGCCCTTCAGCCCAGTAGAACTTTCAAACCGTCAATGGCCAGATCAGGCAATAACGACTGCGCCAACATGGTGTAGCGTGGATTTAAGGGACGGCAATCAAGCCCTTGCTGTTCCCATGAATGTTTCTCAAAAACTTGAGCTATTTGAATTGCTAGTAAGTATCGGCTTTAAAGAAATTGAAATAGGATTTCCTTCAGCATCAGACACTGAATTTGAATTTATACGGAAGCTTGTTGACGAAAAACTAATACCTGCTGATGTAAAGCTTCAATGCCTCGTCCAGGCAAGGGAGCACCTCATCCGTCGAACCTTTGAAGCAATAGAGGGTGTTCCCAAAGCAATTATTCACATATACAATTCCACTTCTCCATTACAGAGAAGAATTACTTTCGGCGGGGCGAGCCAGGAAAAAATTAAGCAGATCGCTGTAGAAGGAACTGCTCTGATAAAGGAACTGGTTGGTACAGTTCCTGAAACTAAGGTGGACCTAGAATATTCACCAGAAAGCTTCTCCGACACGGAACTTGAATTTGCTCTTGAAGTCTGTCACGGCGTCATGGACGTATGGGATCCATCTTCAACGGAACCGATTATATTGAACCTTCCTGCAACAGTTGAATGGACTACCCCAAACGTGCATGCCGACCAGATCGAATGGTTCTGCCGCAATCTTCAAGACCGTGAATCTGTGAGGGTCAGCCTTCATACCCACAATGATCGAGGCACGGGAACTGCTGCTACTGAATTGGGACTCATGGCCGGGGCTGACCGAGTAGAAGGAACATTATTTGGAAATGGTGAGCGTACTGGAAACTTAGATATAGCCACCATCGCGTTAAATATGAACAGTCACGGAATTGAAACCGGACTGGACTTTTCAAACATACCCAAGGCCAGAGAAGTGTATGAGCGATGCACGCAAATGAAAGTGCCTGATCGCCATCCTTATGCAGGTGACTTAGTTTTCACTGCTTTCTCTGGAAGTCATCAGGACGCTATAAAAAAAGGAATGGATCTTATCGAAACTGACGATTCACATTGGGCCGTCCCTTACCTAACCATTGATCCTACTGATATTGGGAGAACCTACGAAGCCATCATTCGCATTAATAGTCAGTCAGGAAAGGGAGGAATCGCTTATATTCTGGATAGGGAATACGGTTTTGACCTACCTAAGGCCATGCAACCTCAGGTCGGCAAAAAAATTTACGATATGGCAGACTCTTTGGGTAGAGAGTTAACTAATCAGGAAATATTTGATGCTTTTAAGGAACAATTTGTAAACGTATCCAATAAAATATCCCTCGCTAAATACGAACTCTTCCACAACGATGTGGGCCCGGGGCAGGTACGATGTGAGGCAAAGATTACCATCAATGGAACCGATTATGAAGTGACTGGAATAGGGAACGGCCCCATCAATGCCTTCGTGCATGCCCTTGAAACAATTGAACAAAAAGATTTCAAACTTAAAGATTATCGATCCCATGCAGTTATGGGGGGATCAGACGCTGATTCTGCTGCTTATATTCTGCTACATTCCGATGACGGTAAAGAGGCATGGGGCTGTGGCGTTGATCCATCAATTGAAATTGCAGGTGTCAGAGCGCTTGTTAGTGCCTGTAATCTTCTTAGAAATTAAGGAGTTTAAGTCGCTAGAAAAACTAATAAACGACTTCGACAAGGTAAAGACCTTCGCCAGTAGCGCAGTACTGACACTTGGAAGCTCCCCGACTATTCAGCATCCCTTCCAGCCAAGAAAGTTCTTCTCTTTCTTCAGCTACACGAACTGCAGCACCCACCAATAATCGAACCATTTTGTAAAGAAATCCATCCCCACTAAAGGTAACACTCAGTCCATGAGGGCACTCTACCACATCAACAGAATTAATTTTCCTTACAGTGTTTATTCGCTTCCTGTCCTTACGGTTCGCTGCAAATGAAGCGAAATCATGTTCCCCCACATAAACGGAACAGGCGCGGCGCAAAATTTCATAATCAATTTTCTCTGGATGATGCCATGCCCTAGATATTCGCAAAGGATTAAGGACAGGACCAGTATCAATTTCATATCGGTAAATTTTTTTTTTGGCTCCAAATCGAGCATGAAAATCATCCTCGACCACCGATGCCCTCATTATCCGAATTGTTGGTAATAAATGCGCATTCAGGGCACGTTTCCATTCTTCTGCATTCATACTACTTCCCTTTGGCGCATCAAAGTGTGCGACCTGACCCAGTGCATGGACAGCTGTGTCAGTCCGACCAGAACCAGTGATACGCAAAGCATCTCCAGAAACTTTCAGAAGAGCCGCCTCAATGTAGTCCTGAATTGTATTCCCTTCCCGTTGACTCTGCCAGCCCTGAAAAGAGCTACCATCATAAGCAATCGTCAGTCTGATGCGGCTCATTCCTAAATATATTTTCCCCACTCAGAAGGTAACCTTGTCGGCTTTCCTTCTGGCATCTTTACCAAGGCAAGTTCTTGCCTTGAAGTTACTAAGAGCTCACTATCCTCGGCTCGATGAATTTCAAATCGACACCAAAACTTCACTTTCGTGGCCTCCTCCAACCATCCGCTCACTTGTAAATCCTCTCCCAATCGACCAGGCCTTAGATAATCAATTTCGATGCGAAGAAGTGCTCCGTAAATACCTGAACCAGCCATTTCTTTATAATCAAGACCCAATTCAGATCCTAGCAAAGTTCGATTCTTTTCAATAAACCTTAGGTAAGAAATGTTATGCACGACTCCAGCAGCATCCGTGTCATAAAACATCACTTGCTCTTGAGTCTGAATGAACGGGCCTTTCACAATAGGACAAACTAACCTTAGTCCAGATAGTCTTCCAGAAAAGAACGCACCAAAGCTCGATTTTTGAAAATAAAGTAATAGCACCCATTATATTTTAGAAGTAGTGAATTATAGTTACTTGTTTGATATGTAACTTATTTCCTATTAGTTAGTTTTTAGATTCATATGTTTGAAGTCCGCGAAAAACCGCAACTTGTCGAAAAAGCCTTACTTGTGGGTGTCTATTATGATAAGTCGGAAGCAGATGAAGCTACTAGTCTTCTGCAAGAATTGCGTGAGCTTGTTGAAACCTTAAACATAGGAATTGCAAGAACTACTCTCGTAAAGGTCCGCGAAGCTTATCCTTCGCACCTCATGGGAAAAGGTAAAATGGCTGAAATTATTGAACTGGCCAAAGAGTTATGTTGCGACTGCATTATTTTTGATAATGAATTGTCACCAAACCAACAAAGGAATTGGGAAAACGATTCCAATATTTTAGTCATTGACCGTCAGGAAGTCATTCTTGATATCTTTTCAATGCGGGCCAGATCAAAGGAAGCACGCCTTCAAGTCCAACTTGCTCGAATGCAATATACCTTGCCAAGGATGGCTCGAATGTGGAGCCACCTAGATCGTCAAGGTGGCGGCTCGGGCGGTGGAAAGGGTGGTGGTGGTGCAGCAAGAGGAGAAGGAGAAAAACAAATTGAAGTTGACAGGAGACTGGCCCGAAAAAAAATAGATCGTGTAAAAGCAGAAATAGAAAAAGTAAAAAAGCAACGCCGCACACAACGCAAGGAACGGAACCGTGCTGACTTACCTCATGCCGCGATTGTCGGTTATACTAATGCCGGGAAATCCTCATTACTAAATTTTCTGACTGAAAGCACGGTACTTGCAGAGGATAAGCTTTTTGCAACTCTGGACACTACTACGAGAAAACTGAATTTAGAAGATGGTCAAACCATTCTACTAACTGACACGGTCGGTTTCGTTAGGCGACTACCTCACGATTTGGTTGAAAGTTTCAAGGCTACGCTAGAAGAAGCTCTCCTTGCAAACTTTCTTGTTCATGTCATTGACGGAAGCTCTAAAGACGTTTTAGGACATCATGAAACTACCCTGGATGTGTTAAAGGAGCTCGGTGCAGACGAAAAAAAAATTGTTTCTGTAGTAAACAAAATTGATCTAATTGATGAAAATAGGCTATGGGAACTTAAGAATCATTTCCCTGAGGCTGCTTTTATTTCTGTCAAAAATGCCACTGGAATCAACGATTTAATGGATAAAATGGCTGAAATGTTACTGCAGAACATAGTGCGTCATAGCCTGAAAATACCGCAATCTAGACAGGATTTGATAGCTCTTTTGCACCGAGAAGGCAAGATTTTGAGCCAAGATTATGTCGGGAACGACATTATCTTGACCGCAACTTATTCGAAACGTTTTCTTGCGAAGTTTGAGGAATTCGTTATGGCTGAAACTATGAAGGGCCCCGTAGCGGGTAAATAAAAAATAATTAACTAAATTAGATGAAGAAAATTTGGTCCCGACTCGAAGGTGAATTTACATCAAAAGCTGGCGCAATTCTAGAATCACTTAATCCTGGAGCGGATGAAGCGGAGGTAGAAGCGTTAGAAGAATTTATTGGTCAGGAATTACCGACTGACTACAGAGACTTTGTTGTCACTCACAATGGTCAGAGCCAGGAAAGTAATCCAGGCTTCTTTGATATGTTCAGCCTAATGCCACTGGATCTAGTGCAGGAATCATGGGAAGAGCTTGAAGGACTCAGGGATGACGCCGGTGAAGATGAAACATGCCCAGGAGACTGGTTGCCATTTGCTGAAGATGGATCAGGGGACATGCTCTGTGTTGAATTAGAAAGCGGCTCGATAAGTAAATATGTAAGCAATGATGAAAATGAGGAAATAGCCGACTCGTTTGAAAGCTGGTTAGCTGACATTCATGCAACTGTTAAAAATGGTGAGTATAACTTTGATCCGGCTAGTGGATTTGGAATTGAACCTAAGGGCCCTGAAGATCATGATGAAGAAGATGATCATGGAGTCAGTGAGGATGATGAGGGGGCCGTAATGGACAGTGATGACGATGATGGTGAAACGGCAATGACTTATAACTTCACTGCAAAGATGATAGAGTTATTTGAGGACGAGGAAAAAGTAGGCTCAGTGCCCTGGGGAGACATTGTAAGAGTTCGCGTATCTTCATATGCTGGTGACCCTCTTATCTCTCTCAATCTTCCAGATGGAAGTGATCATGAAGAAATCGAAATTCCAACTAGCATCGCCAATTCTAACAAGCTCTTTAAATATTTGGGCAAACTTAAAGGGTGGGATAAGGATGCTTTCAAGGAAGCACTAGCCAATACTGAAAAGGAAGGTGAAATTATCGTCTGGGGATAATTCTTTAGAAATATTCTTTCTTTTGAGTACTAATAATTAAGGTGTCTTCAGAGCCTCTGCTCTAGTGTCTTCGTAAGCCTTCTTTGCCATATCATATTTCTCTTGAACCTTGTCAGGTACTACCTTAGCTACTGCCTTGTCCCCTTCCTTCTTTGCAGGTTTTGCTTTGGCAGCAGTGTCTCGCTTTGAAGCTGAGTAGTTAGCAATTTCCTTAAGATATAGTTGTCCTGATGCCAGAACAGGAGAGGCTCTAGGATGAATCTTTGGTTGAATCTCTTTCATCTTGTTTGAAAGGTCCCTCACATATTTACGCAATTCACGATCTACAAATTTATCCAACGAATTTCCCTTAGCTGTTATGATTTGCTGATTCACATGGGAAAGACAACGATCTAACGAATATGTTTTAGCGACTTTTCTTGTCCTCAAACGCGCATAAGCATAAGCAGTTTTATTGTTTTTGCTGGCTCGTCCTGCCGCAACGACTCTGCTCCATACCTGTGCATTTGATAACATTCGTATTGATCGTTCACGAAGAACTTTCTGGGCCGCGCCCAAATCAATTATAGACTTGCCCATTTCTGATCCTTCTGAAAGTTCCCTCGCAACGTTCAAAGCATCATCAATGTGTTCACAAGATATTACCTGCGTCGAATTAATAATATCCCAACTGTCATCTAATATTAAATCATCCAGTATCCCGTCATCTACATTACTAGTTAATAGATAGAAACTTTGATTTACTACCGATGCCTTTTTACCCAATGCACTTGGTGTTGTGAAATTGCTCTTGAGCTTTCCTTCATCCGGATCAACTCCTGCCTTCTGCGCCGCCTCAGCAGTCATCCTAATTGCTTCTCCGATTGAACCATCCCAGCGCCTTTTATCAGTAGTATAATTTAAACGACCCGCGGTACCCATTCCTCCAAAGAGGACTAAATTTTCAGGAACTTCAATGCCTTTTAATAGGCACTCAATAAGAAACGCAGAAGCAAAATTTGGAGGAGCAGTGTCTGCCTGAATTTCATCAATTACAAAATGCACAGCTTTGTTTTTTGGCCAGCCTTGGCTGAAATATTTTTTGGGAAGATATGTCATAACCGAAATCATCGGTTTATTAGTAATTTTAGGCTTGGATTCAAAACTTGCCTGCATCGGCCCACCTTCCTCAGCATCAATAATTTCAGCCTTCACCTCGGAGACAACTAGGGTAGGCACCTCAGTAGCATGCATTGCTAAAATCACCTTGACCTTAGCCTCAGAAGCCAATGGCAATAGATTCTCCTTACTTGGCTTCACAGGAAGAATGGCTCCGGGCGAAACAGGCTCAAATTTTTCTGGACCATCCTTCTCTGGCTTATTGGAAGGAGCCTTTAATTTGGTAACGTTATCCAAACTCGTTGCCATCTGGCCTGGAGACGTGAGGTTGATCTGGATAAAGTCTCCTGACCGGATCACTTTACCGTGAACAAAGACCTCTTTGCCAATAACCCCGTCAATGCCCCAATCTTCTTTCGAATCATAAACGTCCGATTTGATTAAGAGGCGGAACCCGCTGTCAGAGAACCAGACTCGGACATCCGAAGTCTTAGGTGAACTATCAGAATGCCTTACCTTTCCCGTGACCATTACTGCTTTGCCTATTGAACGGGTAATAGCATCCTCATCTGAAACATCAATTGCATTCGCAATATCCTCTTTTATAGCATCTTCTTCCTGCCCTTGTAATTGCAGAGTGCCAATTAAAATTATCAAAATTCCTAGTATGTTATGCTTCATGATGGATTTTTAGTTTTAATTTACTAGTGGAACATTTTAAATAGTTAGCCAAAGACATCCTCTCCAAAGATTGCCTTTGCAGCCTGCGCCACATCCTTGTCTCCCCTCCCCGAACAGTTACAAATGATCAGTGCGTCCTTTCCAAGTTCAGGAGCAATCTTGCG
Organism: Verrucomicrobiaceae bacterium; assembly: GCA_004211885.1. Taxonomy (GTDB): domain Bacteria; phylum Verrucomicrobiota; class Verrucomicrobiia; order Verrucomicrobiales; family DEV007; genus EC70. The sequence goes on along the minus strand of SHBV01000017.1, from coordinate 38,247 downwards.
GACCCCAGCGAGCCCATGAGCAGTTTCTAGGGCAGGTATTATACCCTCAACTTTAGACACTTCCTGGAATGCCTCTAATGCTTCATCGTCAGTAGCATAAGTATACTCAGCCCTGCCAATATCTTTCAGATTCGCGTGTTCAGGGCCAACTGCAGCATAATCAAGACCAGCGGAAACTGAATGAGTTAATTCTATCTGACCATCCTCATCAGCCAATAACCAAGTCTTAGTGCCCTGAAGAACACCTAACTTTCCTCCTTGGAACCGGGCAGCATGCTCGCCCTTACGTATACCACGACCCCCTGCTTCAACTCCAAGCATCTTGACTGATTCATCTCCAAGAAATGGATGGAATAGCCCCATTGCATTACTGCCGCCACCGACACAAGCGACGAGATAATCAGGTAGCCTCTCTTCCCTCTCCAATATTTGCTTACGAGCTTCTTCGCCTATCACTCGATGAAAATCACGAACCATCATAGGGTAAGGGTGCGAACCTAGGGCAGAACCTAAGATATAGTGTGTGTTCCGAACATTAGTGACCCAATCCCTCATAGCTTCATTGACTGCTTCTTTGAGCGTCCTTTGACCAGCATCTACACCGCGGACCTCAGCTCCCAAAAATCTCATGCGTGCAACGTTTAATGCTTGCCTCTCCATATCGACTTCTCCCATATAGATAACACAATCAAATCCGAACCGAGCACAGACTGTAGCTGTCGCGACTCCATGTTGACCAGCGCCCGTCTCTGCAATGATTCGATTCTTGCCAAGCCTACGCGCCAATAAAATTTGTCCCATCGCGTTATTAATCTTGTGAGCTCCTGTGTGGAGAAGGTCTTCCCTTTTTAAATATATCCTTGCTCCTCCGAGAACTTCGGTCCATCTCTCCGCAAAAGTTAGAGGCGTTGGCCTTCCAACATACTCTCTTAGCATTTCGTCAAGTTCCTGACGAAATTGTGGATCAGATTTGGCCTTAGTATATTCAGCAGACAACTCTTCTAGGGCAGACATTAGTGTCTCTGGAACAAACATTCCTCCATATGTACCGAAATGGCCGGCTGAATCCGGAAGTTCTTCAATGAGTGGTTCTGACATTTTTAAGATCATAACATTAATCCCTGACTGGGTCCGTATCAAATGCCTATAACTCCAATGAATAAAGGAAATCTGCTATTCATCGTGACTAAGGCTTTGGTAAAGGCTACAATAAAAAGATGAGAAATAAGGTTTTCCATATTCTTCTGAAATTTAGTATTTTTATAGCGATTCTAGGACTCGGCTCAGCTCAAGAATGGAGTCAGTTCCGTGGTCCAGGAACTTCTGGGCATTCACCAGACAAGGGAATCCCTGAAACAATAAAAAAGGATAATATTAAATGGTCCATTGAATTACCAGGCACTGGACATTCTTCCCCAGTATTGTGGGGTGACACAATATTCTTAACAGTGACTGACAAAGACTCATCAGGCCTCAGATACGTAATGGCTTTTTCCTCGAAGGACGGTAAAGAAAAATGGAGAAACAAACAAACTCATCAAGTTTATAAACAACACCGTTTCAATAATTTTTCCTCTTCAACACCCTGCTGCGATGAGGAGAGAGTCTACGTTGCTTGGACCTCACCGGACGGAGTTGAAGCTCTAGCTCTTGACCATAATGGTAAAGAAATTTGGAAAAAGAAACTTGGTAAATTTTATGCCAAGCATGGAAGTTCAGCTTCGCCTGTCTTGGCCAATAATACTCTGGTCATTGGTAGCCACGGTGAACAAGGGAAAAGTTATATTGTCGGTCTGGATCTGAGTAACGGTAAGGAAAAATGGAAAATTGAACGAGAATCAAATGATAAGGGAGCTTATAGCACTCCTGTCACCAGAAAGGCAGATGATGGGACCGAAGAACTTATTTTCAGCAGTACAGCACATGGAATTACTTCAATTGATGCTGCTAATGGAACGGTTCGCTGGGAACATGATGCTGGATTTTCCCAGCGCTGTGTTGGTGGTCCCGTGATCTCAGGAAATACAATTTTTGTATCTGCTGGCTCTGGTTCTGGGGGCAAAGAATCAGCCGTAGTCAGAGTCAAAGGAAAGAAAGCTTCTGTGGCATGGGAGGCCGGCCTCAAGGGACTACCTTATGTTCCTACGGGCCTTTCATTTAATGGTATGATTTTTCTACTTAACGATGGTGGCATCATGACATGCCGAAGAGCATCTGACGGGAAAGTATTATGGCAGGAACGTGTCGTAGGAGCCCCTTACAGTTCACCTATACTGATAAATGATAAAATCTATTGCTTCAGCAAGGAAGGCGATATGTCGGTCATGGCTGCCTCTTCTAAACTTGAATTGTTAGATTCATTCAAGTTTCCAGAAGGCATTTATGCAACGCCTGCAGTGGCAGGAGGTAAATTGTTTGTGAGGACTTTTTCTAACCTTTACTGCATTAGTAAATAGAAAACACTTCAGCTAAGCTATTGACGATCATATAGTTTGGACAATCTTTCTATGCTCTCAATGTATTTTTCTAAGGCTCTGTGAGGTTCAATTTCTTGAGCATTTTTCAAGGCGTCCAGAGCCGCAACATAGTCTCCTCTAAGCGCTAATATTTCTCCTCGTCGGCGCTGTGCTTGAACTGCAAATTCATCAACAGATGCGGCCCGCTCAAGAAACATTAGAGCCTTTTCCGTTTCTTTATTTTCTAGAAAATATTCTGCCAATGAAACCAATATGAGACCGTCCAGAGGATCCTTTTTTAGCATCGATTCAAGCCTAGCTACTCCTACTTCAGAGTCTCCTAACTCGATCTCTATCATGGCCTCTGCTCGCTCAAATTGATGGGCCGCTTTGCTATCCTCCTTGGCTCGTTCGCCATAGCCTGCCGCTGCTTTAATCTCTAAGACAAATTTGCGAGCTTGATCCCAGAACTGATACTGTAGAAGATAATCAACTGCGTCAGCGAATTGTTGTAGAGGAAAAGGAATGGGATCCTTTAAGGCCTGCCGATAACAATCCATTGCCTTCTCTGTTAACGTTTCGTTGAGATACAAATGCCCAAGAGAAAGCAAAGAAGATGAGTCAAGAGCATTGAGCCTTCGAGCAACTTCCATATTAGAAATAGCTAATATTTGATTCCCTTGTCTAAGATTCACATTTGCCAGATTCGCCCATATTCCTACCCTTTCCGGAGACACCTTTAGAACGTACTTGTAAATAGACTCCGCTTCTTCCAATTCATTAAGTTCCATTAACGCTGTGGCTTCACCTAACTGCCACTGTAGTTCATCAGGCATGGTGAGCTTCGCCATCCTATAAGCCTGTAATGCATCATGAGATCTACCGGACTGACTCAAACAATAGCCTAAAAGACCCATTGTCAGACCATCCTGTGAACCTAATTCCATTGCCCTTCTTAGGCTAGGCTCAGCTTTTATATAATCCCCAGCCTGAACATGAGCAATTGCGAGATTTCTATGAGCATCTCTAAAATTGGGTTGGATTTTAAGAGCTTTACGAAAATTATTCATTGCCTTAGCCGACTCGCCTTCTTCAAAATGAAGACTTCCTAGGTTAAAGAGCATTGCCGGACTCTTCTCCAAAAGCGAACTCTTAGTCATCAACGATATGGCCCCAGGACGGTCCCCAGTAGACATTTTCTTTGCGACCAAATCGAGTTCTTCTTTCTCCTCCGGAGTCAATTTGGGTTCTATGCGTGAATCAATTCCATAACTAGCAGTGAATGCTTTGCGAAAAGATTCAGTGCTCCATATCGGATCAATTGGAAGCGGAGCAGCACCTATAGAACAGGCACAAAAAAGCATTAAGGTAAGTTGTAATTTAAACATTATTTTGGTGGTTGTAATGTCATCGGCCAACGGTAAATAGCTTTGACTGGTTGCCCATCTTTTCTCGGAACTGAAAAACGAGCTCTCGAAGCGAAAGATGTTGCCATCTTGGTCAGTTCTGGGTGTGAGCTTGAAAGTACTTTTCTAACCTCGACCCTGCCGTTCGTTGAAATGCCCACTTCAAGGATCACGGTCCCACTGCGCACACCTCGCCTCAGTAAGGCGGTCGGATACCTAGTAGAGGGTCTATTCATCAATCGGGGTCTCGAGTCCAAATCACCGACAGATACGAGACCCTGAACTTGGGGCCTTGAAATGGGTTCAGGTGACGGTTTTGCAGGTTTTGGCGTCTTTATTGGAAGTGGTGATGGTATTACATCAGGATTTGATTCTAACTCAAAATCTGCAGTCCTCATCGTAAGATCAATTCTTGAATCAAGAGTCGCCATTAATGGGGGAGCTACACTCTCAATCTGCAACTCAAGCTTGGGTAATGGGGGAGGAGGAGGGGGAGGAGGAGTTTCCTCTTGAATTTCTAGGGGAGGAGGAGGGGGAGGAGCCATTTCAGGAACAGTTTCCATTGTTCTGATTGTTAGGTCCGGGATCCGCTTCGCATCCAAGAGTCGCATCATTATGAGAAATAAAAGCAATATCAAAACCAAGAAAACCCCACCCACGAGTCTTCCTATCAGACTCCTGAGTAAAAGTATTGGATTTCTTTTTCTGATTAATTGCATTGTATACTCAAAATGATTTGATCAGCTCCCATTCAACGTGGAAACGAAGACCCTAACTGCACCGGCCAGCTTAGCCTCATCCAGAACTTGAACCGTTTTTTGAGTGGCTGTTCTACGGTCAGCCTGTATTACCACAGGAAGATCATCTCCTTTGAGGAGTCTTCCAACGACTGCGCGTACTCCTCCGACACCAATTTCTCGGCCCCCATGGTAAACACCGCCTTCAGCGGTAATGCCAATGAGAATACTGTTCTTGTCTAATTCCTGTTGAGAGGCTGCCCTGGGCTTTTCGACTTCGACGCCGGTCTCATCTACAAAGACCGTGGTCACAATAAAGAAAATCAGAAGAATAAATACCACATCGATGAGAGGAGATATATTAATCTCTCCAGATCCTCCGCTAAGCTTTTTTCTAAATCTCTGGAAATTCTTAGCCATGATCTAGAATTTGTTCTGTAGGGATGTGCCTATTCGCTGGAACCCATGCCTCAAATTTTCATACCTGACCTTCAAGGCATTATGAATAAAATAGGCTGGGACACTAATGACGAGCCCTGTCTGTGTTGTTATCAGAGCCTCAGAAACGCCCTTGGAAATGACCGAGGCGGGTCCAGTCGAAGATGCCGCACTCATCCCATCAAAGGTAGTGAACATACCGCTCACTGTTCCTAACAAGCCAACTAAAGGAGCTGTAGTGATAAGAACAAAAGCAAAAGGGATTCGCCTCTCAGCTGTTGAAAACATTTCCTCCTCTATCTGATTCATTTGTCCCTCTAGTTTCTTTTCTCCAATTCTTCGGAAAAACAATTCTAATATTTCTGAAGAACGGGACCCTTGAAGTAATAAGCATTTCCATTCTGAGCTTTTAAGAATTGGGGCCCTAGGAAGTCGTAATAAATTCCATATAGAAAGTAATGAATACGCTATTCCGAAGGCGAGCCCCAATAGGCACCAAAAGACCCAACCCCCCTCAGCACCTAGGACACTCAACTCTTCATGTACGAGTTCAATCATTTGAAGACCTTGTCTTGGGTTTCTGATGTGCTTTCAAACCATTCACATAAGCGATACTTGCCATTTCTGTTGCAGCTAGGATTCCACTTATTTTCCTAGATAATAGAGCGTGCATGATCAGAGCAGGAATGGCAACGACTAGACCAAATTCAGTCGTTACTAGGGCCTCTGAAATTCCAGATGAGAGGGACTTTGCATCGCCGGTACCAAACACATTAATCAATTTAAAAGTATGAATCATGCCCGTCACGGTTCCTAAGAGTCCAAGTAACGGAGCCGTGGCAGCGGCAATAGCGATCCATGAAAGGCCCCGTTCTAGCTTTGGCTGTGCTTGCAAATATTCCTCATAAAGAGCCTCTTCGACATCCTCAGGTGATTTATCATTTCCGATTTCAATGGCCCGTCTCAATGCTTTATAAGCAGGATGAGATCTGCGACCGATCCGAGATTTTGCTTCATCCAAATTACCTTCACTAACCTCATCTATGACTGTTCTCAAAATTGATGGTCTTATGGCTCTTATTCTCAATAGCTGAAGCCATTTGAAAAGAGCTGCAAGAGTCGCAACCAAAGCAATGATTAGGATTGGATAAATCCAGAAACCACCCTTCTTTACATGAGCAAGAACAGATCCGTCCCCTTCATTCAGCGCTTGTGCCATACCCATTGTGGGATCAAAGAGCATGCTAACGTCTTTGCCTCTGGAAAGCTTGAGAATAGAATCAGCCGATGAAGTCTCATCAATGACCTGAGGCCTAAGATCCTTATTTTCACTAATGAGACCTGCTGTACTTTTATCATCAGCAACGAACCAGCTCACGGGACCAGCCTCAACAAATGTCCCAATTCTCTGCACTCCTTCAGCGTCCAATGCTTTTCCTTGAAGAGACCGTGGACTCGTCATTTTGCTGAGCCGTTCGATCGCCGTCTCAAGAAGATCGAGCCGAGCCTCTAGGCCATCTTCGGTGCCCTGCTGATCGGCAGAGAGCAACAAAGGCCTCATCGATTCAGCTTCCGTGACACTCATCTGCATTTCCAGATTCTTCCTAAAATCACTGAGTAAATTTTCGATGTAGATAGATTCATCTCTCCAAGACCGGACCTCAGAGGATAAGCTCGTTAGGTCATGGATGAGTGCATCTCTTTCCTGCCCGGCCAATTGTGAACGCCGCCTCTTATCACGAAGCTCAGTAGCAATTTTCTCAGTTTCTTGAGCAAGTTCGGGCCTCTCTTTGGCAATCTCTTCCCGTAGCTCCGCGAGGGCCTGCAGTTCCACTTTCAGGTCAGACTCAATTGATTTAGCAGCGACCTCATAATTAGCCTCCTGAGCCTTCAGTATTAAACTAAAGGTAATATTAAGAAAAAGAGTATACCAGATTTTCATACCAATCAGTTTTCCTTTTCCGTAAAATTAATTGGCACATAATCTGGTGCACGCTCCTTGCGATACATCTCGATAGCGTCCTTCAAAGGCCCAGCCACTGACTCGTCCTTGATCCAGGTCCAACCGCCCTTATCCGCCTGGCCATAGCCGGCGACCTTTCCTGCTCTGCCCACATACCAGGCACCGGAAAAACCAAGGTATAAAACGTCGACTTCAATCTGATCTTCACCATCGGGACGAATCTGACTATGGATTGTCAGGGACTGACCAAATTCTGAAGCCGCGCTCATCACTGCCACAAGATCACGTAAACGGTCCTGTAAGGAACTACTCAGTTCTGGTTTCCTTATCCGTTCGACCTCGTCATTAATTTTGTTCATTAAAGGTTCAGGAAAAATTTGCAACTGAGCCCGTAAAGCGGTTTCGAGCCGCTCAACACGCTTCAGAATAATTGCTCGTTGATTGCGTAATGATTCCTGTTCGGCCAAAAGCTCCTCACGCTTCTTAGTCGCGTCACTTAGCCTTTTCCCTGCCGCATCTATCAGAGAATCGATCTGCTCAATTTCCTTGAGTCGGATACCGTTCAGAGCTGCCATGCTGCGTTTCTGCTCTGACCAATCCGCGCGCTCCTTCGAACGAATTTTCTGGACCTCTACCCACTGACGAACTTTCTCCTGTAAAATAAAAGACGGTGACACCTTTTGGGTGTCACCGTCAGCAATCTTTTCCTGAGTGTGAGCTGCCGTTGCGGTAAACAACAACAATAAAACAGTTAGGATTAGATCATGTGTGTTTTGTTTGTTTGTTATACTAAGTATATGTTTTTTTACCATTGCAGCTCAAACCCGATATAAAATTCCCTAGGAGCATTTGCTCTAGGCCCATCTGGAAGTCTACTCACAGTGAGGACTTCGTCGAGCACATTGTGAACGCCGCCAATGAGGCGAGTCGTATCACTGAGCTTATAATGCGCAGATAAATCAAGAATAAAACCTCCGTCGATCTTGCCTTCACGGCCATTAGACACTTCGAGGTTCTTTGCAGAAGCATACATATCAGATCTGTATGACCCAATAGCATTAAGGCCCCAATTCTCAGCAGAAAGTCCTGCACCGACTGAGAATTTCCACTCTGGAACGTAAGGAATTGTAGCACCTGGCTCATCAGCTGCGAGAATATCGCCTTCACCACCTTCAGAGAGTGCTGATGTGAGTTTCGCATCTGTATAAGTTGCGCTGATAAAGAGAGGAATCGCTACTGAGCTGTCTGCATTAGCAGTGTAGGCCTGAAGAAATTCAATACCTTTAACTTCAGCCTCACCAGCATTGGTGCCATCAAGCATGCTATCAAAAGCAAGTCCACCAAGACCTGCATTAGATCCTGTCAACTCATCATAGTCAGTTAAGAAAGCAGCGATCTCTGTTGAAGCGCCGTCATTCTGAGTTCTGACACCGAGCTCATAACCAATGCTCTCCTCAATTCTAGTTCCACTCTTAAGAAAGCCACGAGGAGAAGGTGTTGAGATTCCTTTATAAACTCCACCAAAAGCATTAGTAGAATCAGATAGTGCATACGTCATTCCAATGCCAGGAACAACAGCATCGATCTCGCCAGTAGCGCTTTTGGACACAGTATTTGTTGCATCACTCGCATAATCAATCCAGTCACCATCGATCTGCTCATAACGAACACCTGGACTCAAAGTTAAAGCGCCAAGATTAATATCGTCTTCAATCCAAAGAGAGAAAGACTCAGCTTCTTGGAAACGGTTTCCACCAGATCCTGGAGCTCCTTCGACAACGACAGGAGCGCCATTAGCAAGATCAATAGTATCCTGCTGCTGGAAACGTCGAATAGAATCAGTATGGAAACGAGCTCCACCCGTTATATTATGAGTAACATCACCAGTTGATGTCTCATAGTCAAAGTTGAACTGTAAACCTTTTGACTCGTACGCACGTGAGTTGTGCTTGATTCCTAAGCTTCCCGTTCCGAGGAGGCGAAGATCATCAAATGCAGCAGCGTAAGTTATAGGATCAGCAACAACTTTGGAGACACTCTGCCCACCAGCTTTGTTGATCTTGTACCAGTCACGCTCAAATTCATTGTAATAGGCTGCGACTTGAAGAGTCAAGTTGTCAGAAGGTTCGACCAAGTACTTCAAGTATGTGCGTGTGTGGTCAGTCTGAATGTTGTCAAGGAAAGTACCTGCATAGCGTCTGTAGGGGTTAGCTGCTATATCAGACTCGGTGAGTCCAGCATATGTTTCATCAGCGTCGAACTCAGTGTATCCATACTTGAACTCCCAGCGCTGATAAACGTCACTGTTAGGCTCCCAGTAGAGCTTGATCATTGGCTCCATTAAGTCAAAACCGGTCTCATCAGATCCACCGTATCCGTTACCCGCATCAATGGTGCGGTATCCGTCAGTCTGACGGTAGTAAATTTCAGTTAAAAGACCCACTTTACCAAAGTCCCCTTCAGATGTATCGGACCAATAGCCGTGAATATCAAAGGCACTATTTGATCCATAAGTTGAACGCAAGTAGAAGCTGTAATCTGTAGGGAATTGAGTCGAAAGATAGTTAATGACACCACCAGTTGTGTGTGGCCCATGAGCAATCTGTGATGATCCTTTAAGAATCTCAATTCCACCCATACGAGCGGCATTTGGTGAGTAATAAGCGGAAGGTGCAGAATAAGCTGCTGGAGCAGTCAAAATTCCATCCTCCATAATTGTCACGTTATCACTGCGTGTTCCTTCAGCACCACGAATAGAGATGTTGGGCAAATTACCATAACCGTCTTCCTCGCGGTAGTATACACCTGGAATACGATCAAGGATGCGATTCACATTGTAGTAGTTTTGTGAACGAAGTTCTTCCGTATCAATAACGTAACCGGAACCAGGTAGATCAAAAACATCTCCTCCTCCAATTACAAGACTCGGATCTAATGCTTGGGCTGCTTCTTCATCTTGCGCGGCAGCATTTGAGATAATCAGTATTAACGATGCTAAAATCCCGAGTAAAATTACTGGGAATCGGTTAGTTTTCTTTTTTAACATTGTTACTTAGTAGTATTTTTATTGTTTTTTTGGCACGATTTTTTGAACTCACAGCCCAGTTAAGCCAGGCCACTCAAGTTTTAAAAATCATGAATTTCTTTTCATTAAACAAATGAAAGTGATTCTTATTATCAGGTAAGGTGGTGATGTCAAATGCTATTGAGAATTATTATCATTATCATTAACTGAAGTTAAATAAATTCGCAATTCCTCGATAAAACGATGCAATTGAGCGTCAAGAGGACTGCCAGTCTATCCTATATATGGACCGCATGCCCAGTAGAAGCACCGACCGCTTCATGGACCATTTCACTTAAGGTAGGATGAGCGTGAATTGTATTTTCAATTTCTTCGTAAGTGAGCTCAGATTCGATGGCCAAACCAAGTTCAGCAATAAGCTCAGTAGCTTCAGACCCTATGATATGAGCCCCAAGAATTTCTCCGTGCGGCTCTCCTATCAATAATTTAATGAACCCTTCAGTCTCACCAGCCGCTTGTGCCTTCCCGCTGGCCTGATAGGGAAATTTTCCAACCTTGAAAGAAAGGCCCTTCTCCTCAGCCGCTTGCTCGGTCAAACCAACACTGGCAACTTGGGGCTGACAATAGGTGCACCCGGGAAAGGCTCCGACTTTCCTTGGTTGAGCCTCACTGAAGAGACCATTAACGCACTGAGTCGCTTCAAAGCTTGCCACATGAGCGAGCCATGGCGGCCCTATAATATCACCGACAGCATAAATACCAGGAACGTTAGTCTGATAATTATCATCCGTAACAATGTAGCCTCTATCCAATTCAAGATCAAAGTCGGCCGGAAGAACGGGCTCAACACCGATCGCTATGAGTGCAACCTCGGCCCCTATTGTACTTTTCGCTGAACCTTCCTTTTCAACATCGATCTCAATGCGATTGCCAAGGTCCCGTGTACCTATGACTTTCGTTGAACTGAGAATTTCAATTCCACTCTTCTTGAAACTTTTTTCCAGTTCAGCACTCACTTCCTGATCCTCAACAGGTAAAATATTAGGCATCATTTCAACGATCGTGACCTTCGTCCCAAAAGCATTGAAAAAATATGCAAATTCAACACCAATTGCACCTGCTCCGATAATGACAATATCTTCCGGCTGATTCTCCATGATCATAGCCTCAGAACTTCCCACAACAGAACGGTCATTGAATGGCAGGTCAGGAAAGGCTCTGGCCTTACACCCAGTAGCAACAAGAATGTGTTCAGACTCGAGAACATTTTGCTGACCAGAAGAATCGGTGACTTGGACCTTACCAGGTTCAAGTATCTGTCCAGTCCCAAGGACATAATCAATCTTATTTTTCTTAAATAAAAATTCTATTCCGCCAGCAAGCCGGTCCGCTACCGTGCGGCTCCTGGATATGACCTTGCTCCAATCGTAGGATAAATTATCGAAACTCAACCCAAACTCGTCAGCATGGTTCTGCATCAAACGATATAACTCAGCATTGCGTAGAAGGGACTTGGTCGGAATGCATCCCCAATTGAGGCAAGTTCCTCCTGCCCGTTCTTTTTCAACACAAGCGACTCGCTTTCCTAACTGTGCGGCACGAATGGCTCCGACGTAGCCAGCAGGCCCGCCCCCGATAACAATGAGGTCATACTTAGACATTTCTTGATTCAGTAGCTTTCAGTCACAGCATTTCAACTCAGAATTAATTAAATTATTCAATGACTGATACTATATTATCGATGCATGGCTGTGAATTGGCAAAGCCTAACTACTAGAACTGTCGCTTTCTCATTCTGAAACTGAAGGAGCAAATTGACAGGTCATTAGATATGAATAAACCTTTTAAGCTTAGCGGCCCAAATCCATTGAATCATTTGAAAGACCAATTCCTACTGGACCCTGAAGTAGCTTATCTCAATCATGGCTCTTATGGCGCTTGCCCTAGACCAGTATTTGAAGCTTACCAACGCTATCAGCACGAGCTTGAGCGAGAACCTGCTACTCTGCTTTACAGGGAATTCACCAAAAGAATGCAGGTGGCAAGGGAAGGACTTTCCCTGTTCCTTAACTGTGGATCAGATCAAATCGCATTTGTACGTAACGTCACTTACGGACTTAATATGGTGGCTCAGTCGTTAAAAATTAATGATGGGGACAGGGTATTGGCAACTGAGCACGAGTATGGAGCCGTTAATAGGATGTGGGAAACCATATGCGAGGAGAGAGGAGCGCATTTCGTCAAAGTAAAAATGCCCCTCCCTCTCAAATCCGCATCCTCAGCGATAAATCTATTAAAGGAACAAATCGACCCCTCAGTGAAAATTGTCACATTCCCTCACATTGCCGCTGAGAGCGCACAGCTTTTACCAATCACAGAACTAACAGAAGTTGTAAGAAGCGCCGGAGCGGTGTCCGTCATTGATGGCGCTCATGCACCTGGACAAATCAAAGTTAACCTTAAAGAAATCGCCGCTGATTTTTATGTAGGCAACTGTCACAAATGGATGCTCTCACCCAAAGGAGCTGGTTTTGTTTATGCTTCCCGAAAACACGAAAATAAGATCCGCCCACCAGCAATCAGCTGGGGAAATATATCGGAAGGTGAATCATCACTGCTGCTGGAGAATGAGTGGCAGGGCACAACTGACATCTCTTCTATTCTAGCAGTTCAGGACTCGATTAATTTTCTCAACAAGAACCAATGGTTCCAGACTGTTGTTCCGCGTTCTAGTGATCTTATATCAAAGTTTCATGCAACAATTCTTGATATTACTGGGATGGATGATCTCTATTTGAGCGCTGATTTACAACCCCCTCAGATGCGCTCTTATCTTTTACCTGAAGGAGATCATTCTTCCCTTCACGCTGAATTATTTCACCGTTTCAAGGTCGAAGTACCAGTATTTTTAAATCCAAAGGGAAACATGTTTAGAATCTCAGTTCAGGCATATAATGATGAATCTGATCTCGAGAGGCTCACAAAAGCATTGAGAGAAATGCTCGGATAACTTGAGTCAAATACTCTCAAGATAATCAATCAGCAAACGGACTCCAACGCCAGTGCCCTGCTCTCCGCCCTGATAGTCTCTCTGAGCAGCTCCCCAGGCACTACCTGCAATATCAAGATGAGCCCAAGGCGTTTCTCCAACAAAGTATGATAAGAAAGCCCCACCCGTTGAAGATCCAGCGCCCGTTGCAGGTCCACTAATATTCCTCAAATCACCTACAGATCCTTTCATTTCTTCTTTGTGAAGGTCAATAATTGGCAAAGGCCAGACCATTTCTGAAGTTCTTTTACCAGCTTCTACAAGTGCTTGAGTCAAATCTTCATCATTCCCCATGACGCCTGTAATTTCGTGCCCCAGTGCAACCACCACAGCACCGGTCAGGGTAGCCAGATCTATCATAGCATCAGGACGAATCTTTTTAACCGCATAGGCTAAAGCATCGGCAAGAATTAATCGCCCTTCAGCGTCAGTATTTAGAACTTCAATCTTTAACCCATTAGAGGCAGTCACCAAATCCCCGGGCTTTGTAGCCTTACCATCAGGAAGATTTTCCGATGCAGGAATTAACCCATGAACTTCCACGTCTGAGCTAATTGCAGAAAGGACATCAAATACGCCCAGTACTGCGGCTCCTCCAGACATATCATATTTCATCTCGTGCATCTTCCCTGAAGGTTTGAGACTGATTCCACCAGAATCAAAAGTCAGGCCCTTGCCTACGAAACAAACCTTCTTACTAGTCTTTGCCTTTGGGCGATGTACCAAATGTATTAAATAAGCAGGTTCAGATGAACCTTCAGAAACTGAAAGTAAGGACCCCATGCGCATTTTTTTCATGGATGCTTCATCAAAAATTTTCACAGAAATACTGACTGAATTATTGGCAATTTTACGAGCCTCTCGGACCAAATCACGAGGCCTCATTTTATTAGCAGGAGTGTCTTGCAAACGCCTCGCAAGGCAATTCCCATTTCCTATTGCAATGCCGCGCTTGGCTCCTCTTTTGATAATCTCTCCAGTATGAAATATAACTTTTTTCAAGTCCCCTGTTCCCTTTTTAAAGTCGTCTAACCGATATGAGCCCATCACAGCACCTTCCGCAAGAGCCTGCCCAAAAAGACCCGCATCAAAACTATAACTTTTGGCAGCCCAATAAGTTATAGATCCTAGTTTATTTTTCCTCGCTTCTTTAACGGCGATAGCGGCAGCTCGACGAATATTTTCTGTGTCTATTTTTTTAGATTCACCTAGTCCAATTATCAGGACTTGCTGAAAGGGCCCCTTGATCGAATCAGTTAATCTTTTTTGACCAGACTCGGCATTAAAAGACTCTAGGGCACTGGCCGGTACCTTGACACCCTGAGGTAGTTTGATTTTTTTACCATGGCAACCAAAAACAATAAGTAGATCAGATTTGGTCAATTTGGCATTGAGGGATTTTTGCAGAAATTTCATGTGATAATTATTAGTTTAAACTGACCCCAAACCGCAGCACAAGGACCTTTAAAATATAGAAGTTCTTAGCTGTTACTTCATATATTTAGTTAAATTGAAGAAATGCATTAATCCATATCAATTGATCATCATAATAGGACAATGGAGCGGTAGCGTATCGCTTAACCATCATCTCTTGTTATATTGTGTCCCAATTTGCAAATCAAATCCAGTCTGCACTCTCTGATGAATGCTGGGAATTAATGCTTGAGCCTGAGATTTGCGGAGAATTTTTCTCTGCACTACCTCACTGTGGAATAAGAATTCACAACTCGGAAATTTCCTGCGCTTTCACAACTGAATCACCTCAGGTGATTATTGACGATTCATGCCTTTGTTTGCCCGGATCAGGTTTGAATATTGAATTTCAAAATGTTAACAGCTCTTTTCTACGAAAAGATTCGAATTCCTCAGGGAATCTTGTACTCATCCTAACCTCCAATGACCGTAACGAACAACTCACTATTGAAGTGCCCAGATCAGCGGACCAGGCAATTGATATACTAACAAAGAAATTGATCCGCACACATGAGACCTTGCCAGATACAGGAAAAATAAAAATTACACGGCCCGCGCCGTGCCTCAGCTGCCGGAAAAAACGCGAGAATGTCCGGACAGATATTGCCTCACATCCTATCTATCACATCTTATCATTCGCTTGCTTCGTAGACCAACAAGTCTGGATCGATTTTAATAGAAAAATGCTCTCCTTTTCCAGAGCCTTTGATCCTTCTAAGGAGAGCCATCCTGAAGGAATTATTTCTATGGCTTCATCAGAAGCAATAATTTCTATGGACCTTGGAGAGATATTCAATAGCATTGCTTATCTGAATGATTTTGAGGGAACCGAATCGACAATTGTCCAATGTTACAATTCATATGGACATAAGTTACTATCACTAATTCAACAAAATACCGAACTCTTGGATTTTTGGAGCTTGATCTCTGCAACAGAAAGGCATCAATGAATAATCAAGGCAATATTCATTAGAAACTATGAACAATAAAAATTTAATTTTCAAAAGGAGATAGCCTCAGAATCATCATGACATACGGTCTAAAACTTTTCTGCCAATATATTTTATGGCTGCCTATTTTTTTTCTGATTCCTTGCCTAGCCGAATCTACGAACTGGCCAGGTTTCAGGGGAGAGGGAAATAGCAAAACTAAGATACAAAGTCTTCCGCTTAAGTGGACCGAAAAGGAAGGAATTCTATGGAAAAATCAAATTTCTGGATTTGGGCAGTCCAGTCCAGTCATTTGGAATGACAGGATCTATATAACAAGTACTGGTGGTCAGAGCAAAGAATCCTTGTACCTAGATTGCTATGATCTGAATTCCGGTAAAAGTATCTGGAAAAGGACTATAAAGGCTACAGAAACGGTCAAGAAAGTTACAAACATGATCTCACAAGGAGCGCCGACGCCTGTCACGGGTCCTGAAGGAATTTATGTCTTCTTCGAAAGCGGAGACCTTCTAGCATTTAATCATGAGGGCAAGAGACTCTGGGAGCGAAAACTGACTGAAGAATTTGGGCCCTTCAAGGGCGGGCATGGAGTAGGGTCATCTTTGGTCGGAGTTCCTGAACGGCTAGTGTTACTTATTGATCATGAAGGCCCCTCATATCTCCTTTGCGTTGATCGGGTAACAGGCAAGACTCGTTGGAAAACGTCAAGGGAACCAAGAGTTTCATGGACTACCCCTCTCTATCTTAAGCACAAAGAGGAAGAACAAATCATCATCAGTTCGAACGGTATCATAGAAAGTTATCGTCTCGATAACGGTAAGAGAATTTGGTGGTTTGATGAAATTGAAAAAAATACTGTGGCTTCTCCGAGCGCTGACGGGAATCTCATTATTGCGGGTTCTTCGTACCCTAAACAGAGCCTTGCCATTCGTCTTGGAGGAGAAGGAAATATCAGTGAAACTCACTTAGAATGGCGAGCAAAATCTGTCACCTCAAGCTTCGCATCACCATTAGTGCATCGGAACGTTGTCTATTTTATCAATCGTGCAGGCACATTACAGGCACAAAATTTTAAGGATGGCACTCAACGCTGGGAATACAAGTTACCGGATGGATGTTGGGCTTCCCCACTCGCAGCCTCTGAAAGAATTTATCTGTTCTGCAAAAATGGTAAATCTTTGGTCCTAGAAGCGTCAGAAAAGGGAGCAAAAGTACTTTCTGAAAATGTAGTTGCGGTTGCAGAAAACGATAAAGTTTATGGCTATGCAGTAAGTGAAAATAAATTTGTATTGAGAACAAGCCGCGAAATTATCTGCGTTGGAAAATAAGCTCAGGACTCTTTGCCTACACCAACAGCAACCAGATTGCCTGATGAATTTCTCGTGTAAATAATACCATTTGAAAGTACAGGAACAGTCCAGCACCGGCCTCGGTTAACTTGCTCACGTGCCAAACTTTCAAATTTCTTCGGTGATGCGGCACCAACAGCAAGTTCTCCGCGCTCACTAAGGACTATGAGCTTACCAGCAGCCGCAGTGATTGTACCGCAACCAAAGCCGCCCTCTTTCCACTTCACTTTGCCCGTTTCAAATTCCATACAGACCAGTTCTTTCTTCTCCGCTCCGTGCGTATTACCACTGATGCCGTACAAATGTTTATCAATGACTACACAATTCGCCATGTGATTACTGATGGATTTGTTGCTATAGACTTCCTTTAAGCTTTTGCCGTCGAAAGTATAAAGCCCGCATCCGCGACCATAACCAGTCGAGATAAATACTTTATTTTCTATGACTATTGGTGTCGTCGCATTCGTGCTGAACCTTGTCTTCCATTCATTGACAGTGACCGTCTTCCCAGTACGAGCTTCAAGAATGACTAGGCCTTCGGTCTTCAATGTAATGAGCAGATCCTTACCTCCAAAATTAAATAGAACAGGGCTAGCGTATGCTGGTCTGAATCGTTCACTCTTCCAGATCACCTCACCCCCATCCAATGAATAAGCAATGGTCTGGGCAGCCTCAACCACTATCATTTCGCCCACAACAAGAGGAGAACCCGCAAATCCCCACTCGGCAGGTTTCTTCATCGATGAATCCTTGAGTAAGTCTCTTTCCCAGATTTTTTTACCATTTTTTGCATTGTAGGATTTAAATTTTCCGTCTTTGCCCAGTGTATAAACTTTGCCTAAGTGCACTGTCGGTGTAGCTGATGGGCCTCCCTCATGAAGCTTAGGCAATAATTCTGCCTTGTAAGTATCAGACCAAATCGTTTTACCCGTATTCGCATCAAGACAATAAACTGTTTCAGAGCCGCCCCTTCGTTTCCCGTCATGACCCAGTGTGTAAAGCCTACCCTCGGAAACAGAGACCCCAGCAAATCCAATGCCGACCTGAGACTTCCAAATCACATTGCCTATCTTGTCCGGAACCCATCCAGTCTCCGATGAAATACCATTATGATTTGGGCCCTGCCAATTGGGCCAGTCCGCGGCATTGAGCAAAGAAATAAAGCTCATGAGTATAATTGTTAGGGAAATCTTCATGCTCAAATATAGTCATGAGCGCGTGCCCGATGCAACTGACTCGTGATTGTATTTTCTTCGACAAATGGATCATTTTCATGTGATAATCTGTGACTTGTGCCAATTGAGGAAATTGATCTAAAAATTGAGGGGGATAAGCTTCCTGGGAAAGTAAAAAACTATCTCAAGGAAGCTAATCAACGAATCGATGAACTCTTTGAAACTGAAAGGAACCGCAAAGTCCCCCGTTTTATCCCCTGCAATGATGAACTCCTCTACCATTGGCTAAGTGCCATCAGCAACAGTGATTTATGTTTGGGTAAAGTGTACTGTGAATGGGGCAGTGGTTATGGCGTGGGCACTTGTCTAGCTTCCTTACTAGGATACGAATCATATGGTATAGAAATTGAACCGTCTCTGATTAAAGCATCCAGAAAATTGGCTCAAGACTCAAATATATCGGTCACTATCATTGAACGCGATTATATGCCTGAAGGCTTTGAATGTTATGAAGGTTCTGGTGGGGCTGAACTTATCAGGCCTGAAAACTACACTTACCAAGAAAGGAGCGAATCAAGACCAGGTTATGAAGGAATGGACGCTGATCTGGATGAAGTGGATCTTTTTTTTATTTATCCGTGGCCAGGTGAGCAGGAATTTGTACTCGAATTTTTTCAGGCAGTTGCAGCTGATGGAGCGCTGTGCCTAATCTACCTAGGAGATGATGAGTTTGGCCTGTACCAGAAAACCGCTGACCCTTTTGATTAAAAAATCATTACTAGAGAGGGGATGCTTTAAAAACAACTTTATAATCCTTTGTAGGGTCACAGGACTTGGGATTGGGTATGAGTATAAAATCATCGGTCAGCACTGGCTTTAATTCGCTACCTTCAAGAATCTCAAAATTCCCTATCCTTTTGGAATAATAGTGCACGATGGGGCGCCATCCCCTTTGAGAGCCGTTCGTATTAATAGGGTTAAAAGATTTTTTGCCTCTTATCGGACTTATCTTGAAGGTATAAATAGAATCCTTTTCGTTTAATGACTGCTCGTAAGCACGTTCTCCCTTAGCCAACTTCGCGTCCCAACCAGGATCTCCATAGAAAACGACTGAGTCTCTATCAAAGAGAAGACCCGCAGCATCTTGGACGCGTAGACTAGCCTTCTTAGCCGCTTCTGTGATCTTGACCTTAGATCCAATCGCAGTGGCTTGGTTAGGGTCAGTCATTTCCTTAGTCGCGAGGCCAGGAAAGAATGTTTCCAGACGATGGATGAGGGCGTGTTGGTTGGCAAAGAACGCTTCGGCGAAAGTGTATCTTCCTGGTTGTTCAACAAAATAATCCAAACATCCCCAACCTGCGTAACCGTACCAGGTCGGGACAGTGTACCCCAGCATCTGCCTCACTCCTCCACTCTTTAACCATGCCAGTGCCATCGCCTGTTGATCGTCAATGTGGCCCATCAGACAATTGCCAATCGGCATATAAACTTTTGGGTTTGGCGAATTTATTGCAAATTTTTTCCCTTTCGTATCCTGACCAAAAAGGTTTCCATCCTTGCTCTTAAAGTAACCGTTTTGGTAAGAGAAACCGATTTGCCAACCTCTCTCGGTTGCGTGACCGGAAGTGACAAAGAGTTGGGCTTTGTATTCTGTGAGCGTTTTTGCAAGTGCCTCGGTACTATCGACTGATCCACTCGATTCAATGGGATTCTGATTCCTACTTTTCCGCACAATCTTTCCCTTTTTTAATTCGCAGTGCCAGACCCCCTCCAAACAATGCTCAAGTGCCAGCTCGGTTCCCGAGGCGACACGTTCGATGGTCAGAGGCTCTCGTGTCTTTGCAATACTCAAAGCATTTTCGGAATCATACCCCGTGAGAATACCCCAGATAGTATCAGTATACGGGTCCTCATCAATTTTTCTGGTGAGTTGATGAATCTTTGCAACCCAGGCCCGCGTCACTTCAGGATGCTTAGCTACAAAGCATGTGTATTTCGGTTTTATTTTCCTCAGTTCCTCGAGTATCCCTTCAGGTTTTCCATCTGGAAAATGCATTGCTTTAGAAGATTCATATTTAGACTCCAATGCATTAATTACCTTTTCCCATGCAGGGTCAGAACCGGTACTCTCAGAGCTAAGAACTAAATAGTGGATAGGATCAGCTTGAACAACTCTGATCAAAAAAAGCAAAGCTAAAGAAAAGGATGCAAACTTCATAATGTAGATTCTTGCTCGGATCCGCTACCTGATCAATAGAAAGGATCTCAATTCCAAGAATCGTTTCTTAGCAATCAAAACTAAAATGTCATCGAAGCCCCAAAAATAAAGTTGATCCCAGGCTCGTTCTGACCCGATCCGTGAATGCGATATTCCTCGTCAGTGATATTTTCTAGAGACAATGTCAGAAGCAATTGTTCACTTATCTGGAACCCATACCTCAAATTGAAAATAGCATATCCGGGAGTTCCCTCAGAAGGTATTCTCTGAGAATCGCCCTTGTCCCGTGTGTTCAAATTGTCTTGTTTTGCAGCAATAAAACTACTCATCTCAAGCCATTGAGAATCAGATAATTCATATCTCAATCCAAAAATTCCTGAAGGGGGGAGGAGCCGGCTCACAGGTTCACTGCGTGATGAAGCTGAGGAATCGGGAAAAGTATCTGCCACCCCATCATTGAACGCAAAGGATCCAAAGGCACTGAAACGGTCACTTATCCTATATGAAGCGTCCAGCTCAATGCCATAAACGTGACCCTCTGAACCATTCTTTTTGATTACCTCTAATTCGTCCTCAATGACCCTACCCGTCGGTGTACGAACAATCATATCCCTAATGTCCGTATAGAAAATAGAGATGCCTGCACTAAATTTATTATCATCAAAACGAGATCCTAACTCATAGGAAAGAAATTTTTCAGGATCGAGATCTGTAGAAGGCGTTTCAATTTCGTTCGATCTTGCCGAATCCAATCTCGAAAGATCAGAAAAATTAGGAGCCCTGAAACCTTGTGATGCCCCGCCAAAAACATTGAATTTCCCACTACTCCCTACCTTGTAGACTCCCCTGAGACTACTCGACATGTCATCCCAATCATTCTTCATTGAGCTGGGGTTCTTTGAAACCGGATCCTCAAACTTTCCAATATCAGCAATGACATGAGTGAACCGGCTCCCAAAATTAATATCAAAATGATCTGTCACATTGATTTGATTCTGAATGAAAACGCCAAACTGTTCGTACGTTGAATCATCTCCAAAAGGACCTTGGATTCTTTCCCTTATAACATTTCCTTCCTGATCAAGATCATCTCGAAAAGTATCTGCCCGGTCCCTATAATAACTTGTCCCATAACTCAACTTACCTATTCCCGCATCACTTTCCATCTGCAGCCAGGCTCCCAGACTATCCAAATCAAATCCTTGGTAATCTGCCTTGCCACTAGATTTAATACGGTAACGACTCTCTTCATGATTATGCCACGATAAGCTAGTATGTATTTTCTGGATCGGACCATCCAAGTCATCCGCTTTGATTTGGGCATATGCTAATCGGCGCGACTGATCTCCTAACCGGCGCAACTCACGACCAACTGAAGTGCCCTCCCAAGAACGCCCATATATGGTTTTGTGAACTCTCCATAAATCATTCTGCTCAAATTGCTGATAAGCAAAAGTTCCCCTCATATTTTCATTGAAGTAATGATCCATTCTCAAATCAAAGCCTGCCTCATCAAAACCTGTATGTGGAAGCTCTCCTAATCCAGAAGCTTTAATGTTTCCGATACTTCTGTCCGTGAATCCCAGAATGACACCCGTGCTCTGACCAATGCCGACAATTCCCTCGGCCCTTCCAGTATGACTCTGCTCCGCAGATGAGCCCCGATAAAGCATGCTTCCTGCGCTAAATAGTTGATCTTTTCCATATGCTAATGGGTCAGCACTTTTGGTGATCACATTCACAGTTCCGCCGATAGCATCGCTTCCATAAAGCACAGATCCCTGACCCTTAATGAGTTCAATTCTAGATATGCTGAGCGGATCGACAGTTGCCCAGTACTGATTAGGCCCCTCACGAAACGCTGCGTGGTTGAGC
This sequence comes from Verrucomicrobiaceae bacterium, assembly GCA_004211885.1. GTDB lineage: Bacteria > Verrucomicrobiota > Verrucomicrobiia > Verrucomicrobiales > DEV007 > EC70. The sequence continues at coordinate 16,133 of SHBV01000017.1, read as the reverse complement.
CTAATTCCATCGATCAAAAGTAAATTTCTGAACCCTGTAAATCCACGTATGAAAGGAGAGCCCTTCCCATTAGCAGTTTTCTGAACAAGGACACTAGGGTTAGAACGAAATGCCTCAGGTAGGCTACGAGGCATGTCTTCAAGAATGTCTCTCTCTTCAATCAAGTAAACATCATGAGGAACGTCATTGACTAATTCATTGAACCGTGTCGCTGTGACTGTGACTGGTTCAAGTTCCTGTGACTCTTCTAAACTATCAGCAAATAGTTGATAGGTAGTGATATATAAAATGGAGATAAGGTAGCGCATTTTATTAGTGCACTCTGTACATAACTCTAAAGCTTAATTATTATTAGGTGATCCTCGATTAATCGGTTTTTACTAATAATAGCATAGTGCAAAAATCTTTCTAATTGGCCTTAGCTGCTTTCTTTTTAAACGAATACTTGCCAACTTTAGCCGTGAAAATTTTATCCTTGCCTCTCTGAAAACCTGTCACAATCTGCACATCATGTGGAGCAACGCCTCTCCACAATTGAAATCTTCTCGTTGAATTATTCCAATAGACCCATTTTTGATTTTGTGGAGGAACCTCTGCAGTAATTGCCGTGAATTTCTCTTCCCTAGGATTAACTAATCTTGGAAGACCAAAGTCACCATTAGCCATCGCTAGACGCGTAAGGATTAATTTTGCATTGTCAGATTCACTGAACCAACCCCCGGCTAACTGATATCGATAAACTACTTCATTTAATTCCTCAACATCGGAAACTAGGCTTCCCAATGTTTTAGGATTCTCATCAGCCGCTCTAAGTTCAGAGTTGCTAGTACCGATAATAAAAAGCAATGAAGCAAAGAGGCTGGGTCTAAAAAAACTAATCAATTCATCAAGTCGTTTCTTCATAATGGAACGTAGGAATATCTCACTTTACCCAAATAGAATCAAATATTTTACAGGAAATGAGTCTCAATTTATGCAATTTTTCTCATAAATGAGAACTTATGGCCCAGCCATTACATTATTCTCTCAAATAGTCTCCTACTACCTCTTCTGTCTCGGAGCTTTTCTCTTACCCTTTGATCCCGGTGAGGCCCTCTTAACCTTGGCTGCTTTCTTTCTTGCCGTGCTCCACTTGGGTTTTCGCTTTCGACGCGCTTCCTGCGTTTCGCCTGGCCTGGCCTTCTTGGGTCCTCTCGAGGTTTTCTTTTTTATATCAAATTCACTCTTGGACTTTTTACGAACTCTCCTAACCTTCGTTTCCCTCTCCTCTGTGGTTGTTCTAGAACTATCTGATCGTTTTCGATTCGAATCTCTACGACTTCTCTCTGGTCTAGATCTCGTACCTCTTTCCGGTTTAGATCCGGCCCTTGGAGCTCCTCTCCCCGAACGGCTACGTGGCCTTTGCCTAGTCCTTCCCTTTTTTGAAGAAAATCCTTGTTCTATTGATTCTCCTTCAAAACCAGTAATCTCCGATCTTTCAATCTTTTTTCCAAGAAGTTCTTCGACGGCTGCAAGTTTGTTCCTCTCTGCCTTGCAAACTAATGAATGCGCATCTCCCTTCTCCTCGGCGCGGCCTGTCCGTCCAATCCGATGCACATAATCTTCAGCCACGTCAGGTAATTCATAGTTAACGACTCGTGGCAATTGCCTTATATCTAGGCCGCGAGAAGCAACGTCCGTCGCTACTAGGACTCTTACAGAACCCTTCTTGAATCGGTCCAGTGCTCGGGTCCTTTGTCCCTGAGACTTGTCCCCATGAATGGCCACCGCATCAACGCCCGTCTTTGAAAGGTACCTTGAAAGTTTTTCCGCTCCGTGCCTAGTCCTAGCAAAAATTAGGACCTGATTCCAATCCCCAGATTCGATCAGTTCCACAAGTAATTCACGCTTACGGCTCTGTTCGACAGGATGCACAATCTGTCGGACCTGTTCTGCTGCTGTGTTGCGTCTCGCAACCTCTATCTTTTCCGGATCATCTAGGAGCTTTTTCGATAATCTTCTAATCTCATCAGAATACGTTGCAGAAAAAAGGAGATTCTGCCGAGACTCAGGGAGTAAGGCTATGATCTTGCGAATGTCAGGCATGAAGCCCATGTCAAGCATCCGGTCCGCCTCATCGAGCACAAATGTCTCTACGCTTGAAAGCTTAATCGTTCCTCCTTGAGCATGGTCCAAGAGTCGGCCAGGAGTCGCAACGACGATTCCCACACCTCTCCTCAATAAACTTACCTGAGGCCCCATTTTAACACCTCCATAGATTGCACAGGAATAAACGCCTAACCCTTTTCCATAATCGACAACGAAACGTTCGACCTGAGCTGCGAGCTCACGCGTTGGGGCCAGAATTAATGCTCTTGGAGACCGGTCCTTCGTTCGGTTCTGAAATAATTGCTGCAATATCGGCAGAACGAAAGCTGCTGTTTTACCCGTTCCAGTCTGTGCTCCGCCGATCACATCCCGGCCAGATAAGATTGCAGGAATTGCCTTGGCCTGAATGGGTGTGGGTACCTTGTAACCTTTCTTCTGAACTGCTTTCAAAAGTTGCGGAATGAGGCCTAGCGAATCAAAGGATGCCATCTGTTCAACCCCAGTACGCCAGTTTTACCAATGATGATAATCAAATCGCCAAGAATCTGCGTCTTTTAGTTTCAATGCTTCCTAATAAGAACCAGACGATGCCTATCGAAATAGGTCACAAAATGATCATTCCAATTAAATGGCCCTGATCGGTTTTTAATTGGAATTCATGATTTCCTCAATTTCTTCAACTTCGACAGGAATCGTTGCCATCAGATCAATGTTTTCATCTCTTCCAATGAAATAGTTGTTTTCCAAACGGCATCCAAAATTTTCTTCACGGATATAAATGCCAGGCTCAATAGTAAAGACCATGCCTTCGCATATTGGCTTCCAGTTATCACCTACGTCATGAACATCTAGTCCGATGTGGTGACTAGTGCCATGCATAAAATATTTCTTGTACGCAGGTTTATCAGGGTCCTGATCATCAACGTCTTTTTGTGTAATGAGTCCTAATTCTAAGAGCTCAGATTGTACTAACTTTCCTACCTCCTCCTGATAATCCTTAAGAATCATTCCTGGACGAAGCATTGCATTGCATGCCCTCATAGTTCTCAGAACAGCCTCATATACAGAACGTTGCCTGTCAGTGAAACGACCATTGACGGGAACGGTCCTCGTCAGATCAGAATTATAGTTTGCATAGCGTGAAGCAACATCCATCAAGACCATTTGCCCATCTTGGCATGTGTCGTGATTCTCTAGATAATGAAGAACACATGCATTTTTTCCGGAACCAATGATTGGATCATAGGCAAAACCATCGGATCCATGACTGAGGTACTCATGAAGGAGTTCGGCCTCAATTTGATATTCTTTGACTCCTGGCTTAATGAACTTTAGTACTCGCCTAAATCCAGACTCAGTGATATCACAAGCCTTCTTGATCAGGTCCACTTCTAGATCACTCTTGACGATTCGAAGTTCGGCCATGATTGGGGCCAAGCGCTGAAAATCATGTAAAGGATATTGTCTCATTGTCTCACGAATGAAACGTAAATCACGAGTCTCAACACGGTCCGTTGCTCTGGCATGTTCATTCGTGTTAAGGAAAACGTGCTCTGCCTGAGTCATTAACATTCTCAGAGTACCAGCAAAAGCATCTACCCAATGAACGTTATGAATTCCCGAAGTTTCTCTAGCAGATTCCTTCGTGTGTTTGTCACCTTCCCATATCGCAATCAATTCTGATGTTTCCTTGGTAAACAGCATTTCTCTCTGCTTTTCATCAGGAGCATCCGGAAATAGAACCAGGATCGTCTCCTCCTGATGAATGCCGCTCAGATAGAAAATATCAGAATTCTGGCGCAAGAGCATGGACCCGTCCGCATTAGTTGGGAGGATATCATTTGAGTTAAGAATAACTAAAGAATTCGGGGGGAGCCTCTGCCTAAGACGCTCGCGGTTTTGTTCAAAAAGCTTTGGATCAATTTTTTGATAACGCATTGGACACACTGAATAAGCTATTCAAGAACACGAGTCGAGCTCATAACTTAAAGCCTCGCAAATTTTTTGACTTTAGCTGGTATTATTAACAATAATCGCTGAACAAAATATCATTATCGGATCTAAGAGCTCTGCAGAAGCCCCCTAATATAACCAGCCGCGTAAAGTCTCCCCTGCATTTCATAACCGGGTGACTCATTCGAGTCTCCCAGCATCGAAGGAACATGATCCGGCCGAATTGTTCCTTCATAGCCTATTTCTTTTAATGCACGAACGATCGAAGGTAAATCCAAGTCACCATTGTCATGCCACGTCTCTCTGAATGAGCTTGCATCGCCGGTCGTATTCCTCAAATGGACAAAATGAATATGCTCTTTGAGGGTCCTAATGCCTGCTACCAAATCCTCTCCAGTAGGTCCTAATGAGCCAGTACAAAAACAAATTCCATTACTGGAGCTAGGAGCTATTTCTGTGACACTTTTCATGGCCTCAATACCAGTTATGATCTGTTTATTGCCCCAGAACTCAGGGAGAGGAGGGTCATCAGGATGAATGGCAAGCTTGACTCTAGCCTCCTCTGCTATGGGAAGAATCTGATCGAGAAACCATTCAAGGTTCTCCCAAAGTTCCTTCGCCGAGGTTTTAGTTTCAGGTGCCCCGTCAGCATCGGTGATCGTCCGTTGATCTGCCCCATGATCAAATCCGGTCGTGTAGGATCCTCCACGCTCAGGATTTAATTTTGTTGTTCTGCACCAATCCTCACTAGGCATCCAATTATAACATAATACCTCAAGGCCCAGTTCTCCCATTTCCCGGATAAGAGACTTTATCTTTTCAACCTGACCATCACGCCCAGATAAATTATGAACGATCTGATCATGAGGAAGTTTTCTTTCAATGTGTGTTAATCTCATGCCAAATGAATCCACCATTCGTTTGGCTTTTATTAGAGAATCTTTCTCAGGTCCCGGGTACACCAAAACGATCTCCTCGACACCAATCTGTGCCGCGAGTTGGAGATTTTCCTCAGAGAATGGAGTCAATATCATCGAAAGGCGCATGACTTGTGGCTCTAACGTTAATTATTAAAGCATCAAACAATGAATTTGAGACAAAGGCAAACACTGCCTATTAATAATGGAGTGAGTTCGTTAGAATAAGTGATGTTCCTTCAGTCGTCAGTCATGCTCCTAGTAGCCCTGTTTTTCTTCTCTGCATGTAATAAAAAGCAGGGCAAGGACTTTGATTCTCACGAATTAAAGGAAACAACACTTCAAAGTGAGCAACCAACAATAAAAGAAAGTGAGCAATTAGCAGCGCAAATAGAATCAGAACTGATTCTATTTGCGCAACAAATCATTTCAGGAGCTTTACCTGATTCATTCTCAGACAATGAAAAATGGAGCCTATTCTCTAATCGATTCATTAATTCTTCCGAACAGAGCCGAAACATTAAGGCATCAGTTTTTGAAATGTGGCATGAGAAAAACACAATCCAAACCGTTGCGAGAATTGAAATGAAAGCCCGTTTGAATAACCAAAATTATTTCGGTCTAATTACCCAATTCAAATCCTCATGGTCAAAGAATGAGACCGGGCAATTAAAGGCCCTAAAAATCGGTGATCCAGAACAAACGGTTCTCAATGAAAGTCCCGCCCTATGGTTCAATGATGAAACGGATCGATTAACAGCTAAAGAACCGGCATTCACAGAGCATCTTTCAATGGGTCTGGATTTTTGGCTTAAACGGATCGAATCAATTCATGGGATAGATGCTTTCATAAATAATGGTATGGCCCTCGGTGACTTTGATGGTGATGGTAGAGATGACATATATGTTTGTCAGCCAGGTGGGCTTCCTAATCGGCTCTTTCTGCACCAAGCAGATAACACTATCAAAGAGGCACCTAAAAGAACTGGTGCCAATTATCTTGATCATACGAGCTCTGCTCTTTTCATTGACATTGACAATGATGGAGACCAGGACCTGACATTAGCTACACCTTCAGGAATAGTTTTGCTTGAAAATGATAAGCATTTATCTTTTATCGAGCGAGGAATCTTACAAACTGATGAGGTTGATTGTCATTCATTGAGCGCAACTGATTTTGATATGGATGGGAACCTGGACCTACTCATCACTTTTGCTTTGGGTTCCCGGTCACTGGATGATGATTCTTCTTTTCGTTTTGATGATGCTAGGGACGGGGGCTCTAACCAACTCTTCAGGGGCGACGGTAAATGGTCCTTTTCTGAAGTGACGGCACTGACTGGCCTGTCTGAGGGCAATGATAGACATAGCTTAGCAGCCTCATGGCACGATTATGATCTGGACGGTGATCCAGACTTATACATTGCCAACGATTATGGCCAAAATCAGATGTACAGGAACGATGTTCGTGAAGGTTCTAGATTCTTTTCTGAAATCGCAAATGAGATTGGAATTGAAGACCGCGGAGCAGGGATGTCTGTGAGTTGGGCCGATTATAATAGGGACGGCTTACCCGATCTGTACGTTGGAAACATGTATTCCAATGCAGGAAAAAGAATCACAGGGCTCAGCGGATTCTTGCCAAAAAATAAGGATCTCACAAAACATTACCGTCGCTTTGCGAAAGGCAATACCTTGTTCAAACAACAAAAGAATGGTCGATACATCGATTCAGGCCCTGCCACAACGATGGGAAGGTGGGCATGGAGTAGCGTCTTCGCTGATCTTAACAATGATGGGTGGGAGGACCTGATCGTTGCCAACGGTTACATTTCTGGTCCACGCACCGATGATTTGTGAAGTTTTTTTTGGCGGCAAGTTGTGCCGCTAGGAAATTCCGGGATAGGGCCTGGCCTTGACGGTTCTGATCCTGCTCGACAACTTCAGGAATATGTTCGTAGGGGGGCGTCCTTTTCGGGTAGTGAATCGCATGTTATTTTTAATAACGAGGAAGGATCATTTAAAAATGTTTCAAGTATCACTGGCCTCGATTCTAAAGATGACGGTCGCTCAGTTTGCTTGACTGACTGGGATCTGGACGGAGACCTAGATATTTGGATAAGTAACCGAAGCGGTCCACAGATCAGATTTTTTCAAAATTCTAATCCTTCAAGTGGGCAAGGAATCAACATTCATTTGAGCGGTAAATCATGCAACAGGGATGCTATAGGAGCCCGGGTCATTCTTAAGGCCAGGGACAACTTACCTCAGACTCGAACAGTCACAGCCGGGTCCGGTTTCCTTGCACAGTCATCTAAGACACTTCATTTTGGACTCGCTAAAGAAGATGTTATTGAGGAAATAGAAATCTTTTGGCCTGGCAATGAAGCTCAAATAATTTCCAATGTTGTTCCAGGCAACTATTACATTGAACAAGGGTCAGAACCGATCGACCTGAAGGTACGTTCAAAGGAAATTGTAAAGGACCCAAGCCCTTTCAAAGAAACTTTTAAAGACAGGACTTTTCTCTCACAGCGACTACCTCTGACCGCGTTGTTCGAACGTCCTCCGGAAGCAAAAGAAAAACCGCTTCTCATTTGCCTCACTGTTGAGGATTGCAAAGTATGCGCCGCTCAAAAACAAGAATGGAAATTGTCCCCTCCTAAGAATGTCCATCTGCAATTGATTAGTGAGTCAAATCTAGCCCTCAGTGATCCCGAAAAACTGCGGCTCATTCAGTTAACTTATGATCATTTCTTTGATATTTCTGAACGGAAAATTCCAACTCCAATCTCTTTTCTAATCGATCAAAAGAACAGACTCTGTGCGATTTATAGAGGGCACATTGATCAGAATGTATTATTAGAAGATTGCGTTAATATCCATATAGAGGGAACTCAACTCAGATCACGTTCGGTTCCGTTCAGCGGGCTATGGGCTTCAAAACAAATATCATCAGCGAGGCCCCTGAACTTCGTTGAAGATCTGCTCGATGCGGGCCTCCTTGATTCAGCAGCTAACTACATCAATAAAGAGGTAAACTCATTAAAAAAAGATGAGCTCTTTCCGATGCTCTTGAAAAGACTTGAGGCACTCAAATCAGATCGTTCTGTTCCTTAATTTTGCACAAAAAAAGAGTGATCTTAAAGACCACTCTCTTTTATTTGAGGGGATCCGAGGTGGATCCGTTTAAAATAATTTACTTGTCTTATTTCTTTGCCGCTTCGCGTGCAATAACATCTTCAATGACTTTTTCGGCGATGTTCCTTGGACAAGCAGCGTAGTGAGAAAATTCCATGGAAAATTGTCCTCTTCCTGATGTCATTGTGCGTAAATCACCAATGTAACCGAACATCTCACTGAGCGGAGCTTCGCCCTTGACTCGGATACCTGTCGGTGTGCTGTCCTGAGACGAAATCATACCGCGGCGACGGTTCAAATCGCCAATCACATCTCCAACATTGTCATCCGGAGTAAACACATCCAGTTTCATTATCGGTTCCAATAACTGAGCGCCTGCCTTCGGCATTGACTGTCGATAAGCCGCCTTAGAAGCGATCTCGAAGGCCACTGCCGATGAGTCAACTGCGTGGAATCCGCCATCGATTAGAGTAACTTGAAAATCCAAGCATGGATACCCAGCAAGGACACCCTTTTCAGTTGATAATCTCCATCCCTTTTCAACTGCCGGAATGTATTCCTTCGGAACATTTCCTCCAACGATCTTAGATTCGAATTGAAATCCTGAACCTGGCTCGAGCGGCTCAATGATATAGTCAATCTTAGCGAACTGACCTGCGCCACCTGACTGCTTCTTGTGCGTGTAAGAATCTTCGAGCTGAGTTGTGACTGTCTCGCGGTAGGCGACCTGAGGAGCCCCAGCCTCGACTTCAACGCCATGAGTTCGTTTCAGAATATCAATCTTAATATCCAAGTGAAGTTCTCCCATTCCCTTAAGAATAGTCTCTCCGGAATCCTGATCCGTTTCGACGTGAAAAGAAGGATCTTCCTTTACCATCTTACCTATGGCTACGCCTAGCTTCTCAGCAGCTCCTTTATCTTTCGGAGCAATAGCAATCGAAATGACCGGGTCTGGAAATACCATCGGTTCTAGGGTCGCTGGCTTTTTCGGATCACAAAGTGTATGGCCGGTTTGAACATTTTTCAGACCGACCAGAGCGACGATGTCCCCTGCCTGCGCCTCGTCAAGATCCTCACGCGAATCAGCATGCATCTCCACGATTCTACCGACCCTTTCTTCCTTGCCTGTAAAAGTATTAAGAATGTTAACACCCTTCGCCAATACTCCTGAATAGACACGGGTAAAAGTCAGCGCCCCGTACTGATCGTCCATGATCTTAAAGGCCAATGCGCGTAATGGCTTATCTCTGTCAACGATAGCAAATTCGCCAGTCTCGTTTCCTTCCATATCCACTTCGGGCTGTGGCTTCACTTCGGTCGGGCTTGGGAGATAATCAATGACAGCGCTGAGTATTAGCTGGATTCCTTTGTTCTTAAATGCCGATCCGCAGTAAGTCGGGAAAAAATCCAGATTGATTGTGCCTTTGCGGATACATTTCTTAATTGTGTCGGTGTCAGGTTCCTCGCCCTCGAGGTACTTCTCCATTGCCTCATCGTCCTGCTCAACTGCAGTCTCAATCAATTCGGTGCGATATTGCTCGGCCTTTTCTTTTAGATCATCCGGCACATCCTGAACCTCAAAGTTTTCAGGTTGTCCTGAATCATCCCACACATAAGCTTTCTGACTCAGAATATCGACAACGCCCACAAAGCTGTCCTCAAATCCTATTGGAATCGTCATCACTAATGGCTTTGCGGCAAGGACCGACTTGATCTGGCCAACGACCCGGTAAAAATCGGCACCGAGGCGATCTAGCTTATTTACAAAAATTAAACGGGCAACTCCTGACTCGTTTGCATATCGCCAGTTAGTTTCCGACTGAGGTTCAACTCCACCGGACCCACAGAAAACTCCAACCCCACCATCGAGAACCTTCAATGAGCGGTAAACTTCGATAGTGAAATCGACGTGTCCGGGAGTATCAATAATATTAAAACGGTGATCGTCCCAGAAGCAGGTCGTTGCCGCGGACTGAATGGTAATTCCACGTTCCTGTTCCTGTTCCATAAAGTCGGTCGTTGCCGCACCGTCATGAACTTCTCCAATTTTATGGATCTTACCTGTGAGCTTTAGAATACGCTCTGTAGTCGTAGTCTTACCCGCATCAACGTGAGCAAAAATTCCAATGTTTCTGTATTTCGAGAGATCAGCCATATTTTTAAAAAATGAGCGCGCCCGATAACCCATTTTTTGGCATAATTCAATGGGTAATTGCTGTTAACACCCTATTCGGCTTATTTTATAGACCCATTTTTTTATAATTTATTGATTCAATACAAAGAATGCAATGAATGGGATCCCTAAAATGCCATCAATTAGAGACAAGTTCCTTACTCAAATAAGACAATAAATCTGCAAAATCCTGCAACGATAAGCCAGCTTCCAGGCCCTCCGGCATGATGGACTTTCCGGTCCCCTTCAAACTTAAAATATCGTTACGATTGAGTACCCTCTTAGTGCCATCGACTAGCTGCATGATAATACTGTTTGATGTCTCTGCCTGAACTAGACCATAAATATTTTCATCTTTAAGGTCCGCACTGTAAGCCAAGTACCTCGGTTCAATGGAAGCACTCGGTGCCAAGATCGATATTAATAATGATTCAGGTGAACGGTTAGAAATTGTCTTAAGATCCGGACCAAAATCTTGACCAATTGCATCGACCTTGTGACAATTTGAACAACGAGCAATGAAATGTTTTTTTCCATTTGCGTGATCACCTTGCATTGACACAGAGGGCCGGTACCGCGCGATCACTTCATTTCGGTCACCTGATATAGATTTAGATAAGGCCTTCTTTGCCCTTTCACGAATTTTAGAAGAAGAATGTTCCTTAATTCTTCCGAGGGAAATCGGACTCAATTCAACAGCATTTATCTTTCTGGATTCGATTCTTTCTAAAAGAGCATCCGTGCCTTGCTCTTTAGATAGAAGCGCATTCTCTGCAACTTCCCTAGCGGCTGGACCAAGGACAGGCCAGGAATCTAGAATACTTACAAAAGAACCGAGCGTTCCCAAATGCTTTAACGTGGCCAGTTGAATTTCTTTTGAATTCGCGGAACTAAGTAACTTCATCATCTCTTCCATGTTTTCTTTTCCGAGCAAACGAACAGCCAGGGCTCTTTCTTCTGAGGAAAGTTCAGCATCATTTGCAGCGGTGACTGCAGCCGCACGTGCCCGTTCCCTGAAAACGGATGGTGCAGAAGCTAGTAATCTCCACTTCTCGGGACCGGACCAGTTCACAAGTATCTCCTCAGATATTTTTTCTCCCATGCCTGGAAAACGGTGCGCCATTTTCAAGAGCCCTTGAGTAATTAAAGAACTCAGTTTTCCAGAACTTACGAGTGTCGTAAAATGGGGAGCCGAAGAGCTTAAAATGGCCGCCGCGAAGTATGGGTCTTCTCCATCTCTTTGAGCAATTTTAGAGAGAGCCTGTCCTGCCTCATCAGATTCAAATTCGCCAAACGTGTATGCTGCCTGAAGACGCACCTTCGAATCTGGATCATTGGCTAGTGCAAAAATTTCAGGAATGATTTCTTCTAACCTTTCAGATTTTCTTAAAGCGATCTTGCGAACTGAACGTTCTTTAGAAATGAGCCCGTCCATAATTTCTTGCTTGTCCCATAGAATTGATTCTCCTTTACGAAAGGATTCCCTCAAAGCAATGTCCCGAGCAATGCCATTCGGAGAATTTTTAATAGCTACTCGCCAGTCATGTTCTGAGCCCTTCTTACTGATGCGGTAAATGCGGCCCTTGCCCTGACCAGAGTAATAATGCGGTTTTAGTTCTTGCTTGCCTTCGGGCGGCAACCATTGAGGATGCTCAATCATGTAACGGTACATATCCACAACCCACAATGAACCGTCAGGGGCAGTCCTCGACATGACTGGCCGGCACCAACGATCCTCAGAAGCAAAGAAATCATGGTCTCCGTCTTCTGCACGCTCAGCCGTGAACGTTGCCCCCTGATCATTGAGTATATGACGTTGGACCAGATTCGAAAACGGCTCACATGTGAATGCACTAATTTGATCAGAAGAATGATCAAATAATATATTGTCCCGGTAAATTGAAATGCCGCACGCGGACGTATATCGGCCAATCATATCAAAACCATGAAACCTTTTTTGAGCCTTACCGGCAGAATAAATTTTCGGTGATTTCCCCCTGAGCATTTTGCGCGGATCGGGTGCAGCGATGTCCGGATTGCGTTTAAGGTACTGGTCCTCCAATACATAATGCCAAATAGGATGTGCGTTCTGAACCCCGAACCAGTTCCCTTCATTGTCCCGTACCCGCCCAAATTGTGAGGGCCCGGCCACCGGTTCAAAAGAACCGTCTGGCCGGAACCGGAAATCACGTGCCCCGAGCTTAATTTTTTTACCATTCTTGGCACAGGTGATGATTGTATTTACTCCGAAACCCGCATGATGACCACCGCTCGCACAATAGATCCAGTCATCAAGACCCCACCGGAGTCCATTGACTCGGAGCTGCTGATTGTTTTCAATAAATCCGGTGAACCAGTCCTCTTTTCTATCTGCCATACCATCACCGTCCTCATCTTCAGCATAGAAAATCTTACCTGCGCAAGTCACAATGACTCCATCTCCCCATGACATGACACCCGTAGGAAATGAAACATCATCAAGGAGCACTTGTCTTTTATCTGGTCGGTGATCGCCGTTAGTATCAATGAGTTTTGCAATGCGGCCCAAAACACCATTCTCACCTGAAGGATAATCTGCCATTTCAGCAACCCACACTGACCCGTCAGAGGACCAGTCAATCGCGACAGGATCCATGACGAGAGGCTCACTTGCCACTAATTCTACTTTATAACCTTTAGGGACATGAGTTTTTTTAAGGCTTTGAGCAGGCAAAAGCGGTGGAGAATCTGGGACCGGAATGATACCGGCCGTCTCATACAGGGCCCCCACTTCCACGGCAGACAGGGCCCTATCAAAAAAAGCGACTTCATCAATTCGTCCTTCAAAGTTTGCAAATTGATCACTTCGGCCGCCTATAAAAAAGTCATTGGAACCGGAATGGGTCGGCTCCAATTCACCGGCCATTTCCTGCTTCCCGTTAATATAAGCTCTGACCTGTTTCTGGTTCCGCACAAATACCAAATGGTACCAACGGCCCTTGATAAGATCCTGCTTCCCGGCCAGCAAATCATTGGATTCATTTCCATTAAAAATAATTAGTTTGCCGGCATGCCCAGCGGTACCTCCAATTCCCAAATGGTCTCCAGGAACATCGTTATTATCTGGATCACCCCTAGAAAAGAAATAACCTGTGACTAAACGTGCATCCTTGCGTAGCCCATTTCTGAACCATAAAGAAATCGAATACTGGTCACCGATCTTTGCCTCTGAGGCTATTCTGCCTCCTGCAAAATTTGCTGAACGACTCCTATGATTGTCCGGGAACCCTTTACTTTCTACTCCGGGAAGGTGGCAAACGACCCCACCCTCAAATCCTTTTCCGGGCTCAATGTCTCCGAGCCTCCACTGCTTTACAGGATTAAGTACATTGATAGCCTCAGCATACTTACCCAACGCTTCATGGTATGCTTTTTTGGGCTTGCCTGAAATGTTCTCAAGCATTCCAATGAGGTGAGAGGTTATTTTTTTCTCTGCGCCAATTTCTAATCCGGCAGTGACTGAGGGCCAAGTCGTGTAGCCTCCAAGAAAATGCTGCTCGGCAGGAGGAATGTAACCCTCTGCTCCGTTAGCTAACTCAATATTCATGGTGGTCCCAAGAGGACTCCATGATTTGAGTTTCAGGCCGGTCAGGGCATAGACCTCGTTAGGCATAGTTGTTATGCCAAAGTCTCCGACCCTTATTGCTTGGAGAACGACCTCTGTGTTAGGATTATCGTGAAGATAGAGTGCCTGCCTCGCGTAGACCTGAGCCTTGCTCCTAGGAATGTTATTTTTAATTCCCTGCGAAACCTTTTGAGCCCATTCCAGCCGATCCTTGTCCGGTGCGCGTCTATTCATCACAATGCGTTTTTCCTTCATGGAAACGGGCAAATCACTGGAGTATTTAATTGTAGATAGCGACTTTACCGAAAGATCCGTTAATTCTTTCACATAGCGCTTGATGCTGATTTCACTTTCCTCTCTCCCTTTCCCATAATCAGCTCTCCAAACATCGCCGCTCGTTCCCTGTGAAAGAGCAACAATAGAACCTTCACCTATTCGGGCCGAGAGTTCCTTGCAGTACCGTCCAAAATAATCCGATGAAATTCCAGAGTGTCCGCTGAAATAATGCATTGAGAAATTTCCCAGTACTGCAATGGGCTCATCATCTTCAGAGACTAAAGAAAATAAAGTGAACCAAGGATCAGTCGGACCCGTCTCACCAGTCGCGTTAGGGTTCTGATAACCGGGGTGCATATTGGCGCGGATGCTCTTTTCACCGAACGGGTCAGTGCCTGTTCCCGGCCAAAAGGCCCATCGCCTGGGCTTGGTATAATCTGATCCATCAAACACTGACCATCCGGCCTTGGCCGGGCGCAAACTGGAATGTGCTTTAAAGATTGACTCTGCAATTTTATCAGGAAGAAATTTTGTGTAGTCTTCGTCCTTGTCAGTGCCGAGACACAAGTCCATGACACTCGGCGCACTATGAGTATGAGTGGCACAAATAAGAATCTTATCTTTTTTAATGCCGGTTTGCTTAAAAACCTTTTCTTTAACGGTGTCGCATAAATGAGTTGGAATCATACAGCTGTCCACTACCGCAATGGCAATGGTCTGATCATCATCTGAAAAAACGATGGCCCTTGAATGAAGGCGGTCAGCAATGATGCGTACCTTGTTCGTTAAGAATCCCCCATTCACAGTGACCGGTAACTTGCGAGGAGTCACATCAACCTGCGCTGCTCCAGCACGGAGTCCTGCCAGGGCCTTTTGATTAGACGCTGCCAATATCGTAATTAATGAAAGGATGCAGGTCAGTTTCATGGAACAATTCTACCAATCACACAAACAAAATAAAAGGATTGTTCTGTATGATCATTATAAGAGTCAATTCATCATCTTTTCCCACAGTTTCGGCTTGAACCATTCTGATGATTAATCAGAAAATAAGACCTATGCAGAAAAGGACCCTCTTTTCAATTATCTCTGTCATTGTTCGCCTCGGCATCACTTGGTCGATTTTTCTAGCATTCAGTTTCGTAACGGCCAAGGAACGCCCACCAAATATTGTTCTGATCCTTGCCGATGACTTGGGCTATGGAGACTTGGGTTGCTTCGGCCAAAAAGTATTGAAAACGCCACGTCTGGATACGATGGCCAAAGAAGGCATGAAATTGACCCAGTTCTATGCAGGTTGTACAGTTTGTGCTCCTTCCCGTAGTGTTCTTCTCACGGGCAGGCACATGGGACGCACTGTCGTACGTGGCAATTCCACAAATCCTATTGTGATAAAGCCCGGTCAACACACCTTGGCTTCGGTCCTTAAAAAAGCAGACTATGCCACTGCATGTGTGGGTAAGTGGGGAGTCGGAACACCGGACAATTTTACCAATCCGAATGATGTTGGGTTCGATCATTTTTATGGCTATATCAATATGTGGCACGCGCACAATTTTTATCCTGAATTTCTGATCCGTAATGGCAAAGTGGAGAGGCTACAAAATGAGGTGGCTCCTAAGTGGAAGCGTTGGCAGGACCCAAAGCTTCCACAAGCTGGGCGAGGCGTTGCGGTGAAAAAAGTTCAATACGCACCGGATCTTTTTACAAAAGATGCCGTTCGCTTCATTAAAGAAAACAAGGAAAAACCCTTTTTCCTCTATTTTGCTATGAATGTTCCTCACACCAATAATGAGGCAGGTAACCAAGGCATGGAGGTCCCTGACATTGGTGAATTCGCCAAAGAGGAGTGGCCGGAGCCAGAGAAAGGATTCGCCGCAATGATCCAAAACATCGACCGGGACGTGGGTCAGATCCTCGACTTAATTACCGAGCTGGATCTAGCCAAGGACACTTTAATACTCTTCACTTCAGACAATGG
>SHBV01000016.1 GCA_004211885.1 Verrucomicrobiaceae bacterium | reverse complement strand
TAAAGTGATTCATCTTTTTTAAAAGAGGGCCACCGTTTGGTGGTCCTCTTTTATTTTATAATAGAAGTACTGAATTACACCTTGAACCGTTAGGTAAATAATAGGACTGTTTGAGTTAATTCCTATAAAGAAATGTTAGACCAATATTTGCCAGTACTTTTGCAATTGAGTGTTGCGACTGGTTTTGCCGTATCCACTTTACTAGTTAGTGTTCTTTTGGGTAAGAGCGCAAAAAGTAACGCTATTAAAGATAGCGCTTATGAGTGTGGGATGCTTCCTATCGGAGATGACAAGCCTAGATTCAGCGTGAAATTTTATGTTATTGCGATGCTCTTTGTTATTTTCGATATTGAAGTTGTTTTTATGTATCCATGGGCCGTTACCTTCAAGAGTTTTCTGGCAAATGGACAAGCGGCGATGGTGTTCTGGAGCATGTCAGGGTTCGTGGGAATTCTCCTAGTAGCTTATCTGTATGCATTGAAAAAAGGAGCACTTAGCTGGAAGTCTTAAGTTCCTCCTCTAACCATTGAGCAGAGAAAAGCATTTCTTCTTCAGAAATTGTAAATGGTGGAGCAAATACGATCACATGACCTGCAGGTCCATCAGCTAAGGTTATTATCCCAGACTTGAGCGCACTAGGTATAATCTTTGAGGCGAGTGCGCCGTTTGGCTTACCATAATGGTCTATTATTTCTAGACCTAGCATTAGCCCCATTCCTCGAACTGATCCCTTTGGTTCAGCTTTAATATTATTTAGAAGTTCTTTGAAACGGCTACCTTTATAAGCAACTTCTAATGAGATTTTCGGATTCGAATGTATTTCTAAAGAAGCCAAAGCCATAGCACATCCTCCTGGGTGGCCAAGAAAAGTAGAAGTATGGATTGCTTCTCCATCAGACTCGGGCCAGTGGTCCATGATTGTAGCATTGCCGATGCAGGCAGAAATCGGGAAGCCTCCCGAGAGGGCCTTACCAAGACAAATGATATCAGGTATTACATTCCAGTGTTCGCATGCAAAGAGCTTACCAGTGCGGTTCAGGCCAGTGTAAATCTCATCAATAATTAATAAGGCATTATATTCGTCACACAAACTACGTAATGACGGCAGAAAATCATTTTCCGGTACTACTTTGCCGCCTCTGCCAAGGATAGGTTCAACGATAATTGCACCAATGTGTTCATTTAATAGAGTATCTCTTACTTGGTCGAGACCTTGATTTCCATAAGGGACAATCTTTCCGAAGTCTGATAATTGCTTGATGAAAGGATCCTTGAACCTTGGCATTGCACCGGCAGATAGGCTGCCAAATCCTGTCCCATGATAGCAACCTTCGAAACTAATAACACCATGCTTTCCGGTCGCTAGTGAGGCAGTCTTAAGAGCGCTTTCAATAGATTCGGATCCTGAGGAATTGAGTATTGTTTTAGCAGTATTTCCTGTCCAACGTTCAAAAGTTATCGAACTGAGCTTTTTACAAAGGTTCACTTTTTGTGATGTCGGGTGAACATCTCCCATTCCATGCATTAGATGCTTGGACTGTTCATTAAATGCGGTGATTAGTTCAGGGCATGAATGGCCAAGGGATGATACTGCGAAAGCGCTGGTAAGATCTAAGAAGCGGTTTCCATCGACGTCCCAGACGTTTGTATCCTTTGCTCTGTCCCAGAATATAGGAAAATCATTGGAAACGTAAGTGATATTGCGCGATTCGTATTGGTGCAGGTTTTTTGCGAGAACCTGCGATTCGGGGCCTGGTATTTTGGTGATAATTTCAGGGAGCATGGAGACACACAGTTTGGCTAGTGCCTTCCATCCAAAGGACTCAGATCTTTGTTAATGATATAAGATTAGTGGGCCTTACAGAATTCTTCTAATCTGTCCAGTCCTTCTTTAATGATGGGTAGGCTAGTAGCATAGCTGATACGAATACTGTGATCATTTCCGAACGCGACTCCAGGGACCGTGGCAACTTGCATGCGGCTAAGTAGTTTCTCAGAAAAGTTAACAGATTTAATCCCCGTCTTTTCGATGTTAATAAGAAAATAAAATGCACCGTCGGGTTCGATGGTGGAAACATTTGCTATACTATTTAGTCGGCCAAGGACGTACTGACGACGAATATCATATTCTTCAACCATATCTGTGATTTCAGATTGATCCCCGGTCAGTGCTGCAATCGCGCCGTACTGAGCAAATGTAGTCGGGTTTGAAGTGCTGTGGCTTTGGATCGTATCAATGGCATCAGCAATTTCCTTAGTTGCTGCGGTATAGCCTAAACGCCAACCCGTCATTGAGTAGGCTTTTGAAAATCCGTTAATAGTAATTGTGAGCTTACGGATCTCATCACTGATTGATCCAATGCTAACGTGTTCAGACTCCCCGTAGATTAATTTTTCATAGATTTCATCAGAAAGTATAAGGATGTCCTCTGAAGCTGCAACTTCCCCTATAGCAGCCAATTCTTCTCTTGAGTAGACAGCACCAGTGGGATTATTTGGAGAGTTAATAATAATCATTTTGGTTGATCCCGTCATAGCATCATCAAATTCCTGAGCTGTTATTTTCCAATTATTTTCTTGCTTAGTCTCAACAAATACAGGTTCAGCCCCAACTGCTCTGACCATCTCTGGATAACTGGTCCAATATGGGGCAGGAATGATGACCTCATCACCAGCGTCGCAACATGCCATTATAGCATTGAAACAGGAGTGCTTGGCTCCACAGTTGACTACTATTTCGTTATGTTCATAATCTAATTGGTTCTCTTCTCTGAGCTTTTTGGAAAGTCCTTTGCGAAGTGCTAGAAGGCCTGCCACAGCAGTATATTTGGTTTGCCCGTCTTGAAGAGCATCGATGGCTGCTGATTTAATATATTGAGGGGTATCAAAATCAGGTTCTCCTGCACCTAAGTTACATACATCGATTCCCTCTTCGCGCATTTGTTTTGCCTGACTGGTTATGGACAGCGTGAGGGACGGTGAAAGATCTGCGATGGTTTCTGCTATAAATTCCATGATATTTTAGAGCTTCTTTTGAGGGGTGTTGAATTAGATAGTATAATTTACAAATAAAAAAGGCTTCCGCTTACGGAAGCCTTCGGGGCTAATTAATGGTCTGTCGAGCTTCCGCCGTAGCGTTTGGCGGAGTTCTCTTCTAGCGCATTGAAAATTAGATTCAAGTTAAAAGTATAAAATTGCTAACCTTAAAGGACAATTTGGACTGCTGAACTAGCCTTAATAGCCTTATCTTTGGCATTTTCAAGAGAATCTCCTCGCGCAATGGCAACTCCCAAGCGGCGTCGACCAGAAATACTAGGTTTACCGAATAAACGAATTTGAGTATCGGGTTCTTCTAATGCTTTAGAGACATTCTTAAACATTATTTCTTCTGAATTTCCTTCTCCTAGTATCACGCTGGATGCTGATGATCCGTGTTGATTAATGTTGGGTATGGGAAGACCTAGAATGGCTCGGGCATGCAGGGCAAACTGTGAGAGATCCTGAGAAATTAGTGTAACGAGTCCCGTATCATGAGGCCGGGGTGAAACTTCGCTAAAAATCACATCATCACCCTTGATAAATAATTCAACACCAAATATACCATATCCTCCTAGCCCTGAAGTGATCTGTTCGGCCATTCGTTTAGCTTCCTCAGATGCAGCATCAGACATGGGCTGAGGTTGCCAGCTTTGACGGTAATCTCCATCCGTTTGTACATGCCCGATAGGTTCACAGAATGAAGTACCATCACAGTGACGCACAGTGAGCTGAGTAATTTCATAATCAAAATCTACAAATCCTTCGACGATTACTTTTCCAGCTCCTGCCCTTCCTCCTTCCTGAGCGTATTGCCAAGCACTGCCAATTTGGTCTGGCGATTTTATAGTACTTTGCCCTTTTCCTGATGAACTCATGATAGGCTTAACGACGCAAGGGATGCCAATTTCTTCGACTGCCAAATCAAATTCTTCTTTGGTGGCAGCAAATTTGTAAGGCGATGTTCTTAGTTGAAGATTCTCAGCAGCAAGCCGGCGAATACCTTCCCGATTCATTGTGAGTTTTGTTGCTCTTGCCGTAGGTATAACATTAAACCCTTCACTTTCGAGTTCCACTAGAGTGTCCGTTGCAATGGCTTCGACTTCAGGAACTATCAAGTGAGGCTTTTCTTTTTCCAGAACGGCCCTTAACTCATCAGCATTCAGCATATCGATATTATAGGATCGATGAGCTACCTGCATGGCCGGTGCATTGTCATAACTGTCAATGGCAATGACTTCACATCCGTACCGCTGCAGTTCAATTACCACTTCTTTTCCGAGTTCTCCTGATCCACAAAGTGCGACTCGAGTAGCATTAGTTGTTAGTGGTGTACCAATGTTCATAATCTTAATGAGAATATTTTCTTTCTGAGTCTTATGGATTAAATTCAATTCCGACAATCACAATCTTTGATAAAGGGGCTTCAGAATCGCGGTGATAAATTCTCTGAAATGATCAATTTAGTGTTTGTGACGCATGCGAATTCAGAGCTCTTTTACTAGAATCGATGAGATATGGAGGCAGAATAGACATAAATTGTAGAACTTATTACTATATAAAAAAGCGGTCATCTCAATGAGACGACCGCTTTTTGTTTTGATATGTATCCGTAACTTAGAATTCGATTGATTCTTCTTCCTCTTCTTCCACATTGCCGCTCAGCGCATTTTTCACTTTTTGTTCAATTTCGGCGTACATTTTTTCATCTGCTTTCAATGCATCCTTGGTAGCGTCCCTTCCCTGGCCAAGCTGTTCGCCCTTGTAGCTGAACCATGACCCACGCTTAAGTAATATTCCATGCTCAAGTGCAAGATCGAGGAGCGAACCGACTGCGGAAATGCCTTCATTATACATAATGTCAAACTCAGCTTCGGTGAATGGAGGAGCGACCTTATTTTTTACTACTTTAAGCCGTGTGCGATTTCCCGAGACTGTTCCATCTGTGTGTTTGATGGCTCCTATTCTACGAATGTCAACGCGAACAGAACTATAGAATTTTAGAGCTCTTCCGCCAGGTGTTGTTTCAGGATTACCAAACATGACACCGATTTTTTCCCTAATCTGATTTGTGAAAATGCAGGTCGTTCTGGCCTTAGCAATGATAGAGGTTAATTTTCTCATTGCAGCACTCATTAGTCTTGCTTGCGCTCCGACTGTTGAATCCCCAATCTCACCATCGAGTTCTTGTTTTGTGACCAGAGCAGCTACTGAATCTAATACAATTACATCTAATGCATTTGATCTTACAAGAGTTTCCACAATTCGCAGAGCCTCTTCTCCTGAACTGGGTTGTGATACTAATAAATTGTCCATATTAACCCCCAGTTTCTTTGCATATTGGGGATCAAGTGCGTGCTCTACATCAACGAATGCCGCCAATCCGCCATTCTTTTGAGCCTGAGCGATAGCTGTTAATGTGAGTGTTGTTTTTCCTGAAGATTCAGGACCATATATTTCAACGATTCTTCCCCTTGGAAATCCTCCAACACCAAGTGCTCGATCTATCAGTAAGTTACCGGTCGGAATGACATCCACATCGACTCGGTATTCATCTCCCATTCTTATGATTGAGCCTTCGCCGTAATCTTTCTGAATTTGTTGGATGGCCAGATCCAGATTCTTCGCTCTCATCGAAGCTACTTTAGCGGCTGCGGGATCTTCCTTAGCTTTGGTATTTGATTTTTTCGTGTCTGGCACCTCTTTTTTAGTATTTGTTTTGGGTGTCGATTCTGTCTTTTTATTAGGTATAGCTATTGCAGGCATATTTTAACGTATTATGTAATTTAGTGAACATATATACAGTGTTCAAAATTACAGTTACAGCAAGTAATTTATTCCTAAAATTTCATATTTCTTTATATTTTAGCGAAATTAGCTCTGATATTCAATCCTCAACCATCGTATATAGACCAACAAAAAGAACTTTTACTGTTCTTTTTTAGCGAATGAATTGTTCGAGCGTTTGAAAGTAGATGTTAGCTATTTTAAATATTTGCCAGATCACGACAATTACAATCAGTAGGTATGCGACTTTTGGAAAAATGACTCCCATTTTTTTTGAGGAGGATTCGGCCTCATCAGTGAAAACAGATGACCACTTTTTGAGCTCAACATCGAGCGTTCCAGATTCTTCACTTGTTATGTAGGCTCGAGCAAAAACAGGAGGAAAATTATTAGGTTCGTTTGCAAGGACCGGACCCACTGGATTACCAGCGTCGACACTGGGCAGAATTTTTTCTTTTGTGCATCGAAGTATTCGACCACTTGCAGAGGCTTCTGCAGCAGCAAGAATAGAAGATGAAACGCTATGGCTAGAAATGAGATAAGTGCGTAGGATCTGGGTGAACCTTGACAGTGCAAAGGATTTTCGCACTTTCCCAAGTATGGGAATTCTATTCAAAAAAGCATCAAGAGATGGAGACCTTTGCGCTTTACGGTTAGCAGTTTTAAACCCAAAATAAAAAATTGTGCCGATCAAATAAACAATTAACAAGGTCGTGAGAACATTCATTGCTTCACTTGCAAAGTCCCGACTCTGCGCCGTTTTAGCTAGTGCAAGTAAAATGATTCCAAAGTGCAATAATAAGGCCGGATAAATTAAACCGGCTTTGATCTTTTTCTGAATACTGTGCTTCAGATTAAAATATTGCGATAGATGATTGAAAATTTCTGGTATTTTCCCGGATTTTTCTCCTGCATTAATTAGAGATATTTCTAATGGGCTGAGCCTGGCAGAGAGGGAATTAATGGTTTCTGTCAGTGATTTTTTTGATTCGATGCCATTGATTATTTCCTTCAGGAAATTTGCTTGTCTGTTGGGTGGTCGTGTGTCCAGTATAGCCTCAGCTGCATTGTTTATAGGAAAACCTGCTTCAGAAAGTTTTGCTAGTTCGCTGTAAAGAAGGTACTTGTCGCGGTCGTTCAGCATGGCGGAAACAATTTTTCTGTTTTACTATTCATTAATCCGGTCAGTGTGGCTAACTGATTTTTTATGAGTGATATTAATAACAAAAAGGATATTGGCTTCATGAAGGTGGCATTGCGTGAAGCTATGAAAGGAAAGGGTCTTACTAGTCCTAATCCTGCTGTGGGTTGTATCATAGTGAAAAGTGGGAAAATTATATCCAAAGGCTACCATCGCAGTGCAGGTTCTCCACACGCAGAAATTGAGGCCATTAATAAAGCCCCAGCCAAATCTTTAAAGGGTTCAACTCTCTATGTGACTCTTGAGCCGTGTTCGACTCATGGTAGGACTCCGCCCTGTACTGATTCTATAGTTAATGCTGGTATTAAGCGGGTAGTTTATGGAGGCAATGACCCCAATCCAGTTCATCGTGGCAAAGCAAAAAGATTATTAAAACGAAAAGGTATTCACGTCGCGGAAGGCATTTTACAGGAGAGCTGCTCAAAATTAATTAGACCTTTCAAAAAATATATTACGACCGGTTTGCCTTGGGTAGTGGCAAAGGCCGGAATGAGTATCGACGGGCGTCTTACTCGGCCAGCAAAAGAGGGTCAATGGCTGACTAGTAAAGAGTCAATTGCAGATGCACAAAAGATCCGCGGAGAAGTGGATGCAATTATAGTGGGAGCTGGAACGGTTCGTGCAGATGATCCTAAACTAACTATTAGGGATCCTAAGATTCTCAAACGTGGTAAGGTGCAGCCCTGGAGAGTGATTCTTACTCGTAGCGGAAATTTGTCTGATAAGGCTAAGGTTTTTACTGACAGTTTGAATTATAGGACTCTCTTGTATGAGAGGAAGTCATTGAAAGCAGTTTTGAAGGATTTGGCCGGCAAATATAATTGCACGCATGTTATGATCGAAGGAGGCGGTAATTTATTAGGCGAAGCTTTCAGAAAACAATTAGTTGATGAGATCTGTTTCTATATTGCTCCTATGATTTGCGGAACTAACTGCACGCCAGTTGCGGATATTGCTTTTCCAAGTTCAGTGCAATTATTCGATAAGACTGTCAAGCAGATCGGTGAGGATTTGCGAGTTAGAGGATTAGTAAAAAACTAGATCCCGGCTCCCATTCACCCTAAGACGTTTATCATTTATTAAGTTCCTTCTATTTTGGTGACCGTTTCTTGAAGTAATTCTTCATCCATATTTATAAGGTGCGACCCGGTAGGAAAATTTCCCTCTTTAACGTCCCTAATGTATTCAGTGAAGGCAGCGATACGTTCCTTTTGTAATCGTTTATTTTCGGCAGAAAAGTTGCGATATGCTTTGGCATGTCTGGGCAATCTTTCTTCATAATCCCCTAAAATATCGTCAGAAAAGAGAAATTGTGTATCGCAACCTGTCCCTGATCCTAAGGACATTAGTAGCATCGTGGTTTTTGAGCTTAGGTAAGTTGCCAATTGTTGTGGAATCACTTCAAATTCAGCTGCGTAGGCACCTGCATTTTCCAGTTCTTTCATCTGATCATAAAGGAGTTTTGCTTCATTTAATGTTTTTCCAATGGCTCTGTAATTGGTCCATGTTACATGCCTAGGGATCATTCCAAGATGACCGACTACAGGAATTTTTTCACCACACATTTTTTCTATTATCCTTGTGCTTGCAGAGCAATAAACAGAACTTGCCCCAATTTCAAGAGCCTTGAATGAGACTCGAATAGCCTCTTCAGCACTTGCCATGCCATGAGGAGTTGCTACCGAAATAAAACTATTTGGGGCCGCTTCAATGATGCGAGGCAATCTCAACTGGGCTTCCATTGAGTCAAAACTACAGCTCATAAGGTCCACTCCTGCCTCTTCAGCAGCAGCAGCTTCTTCGGGCGATTTTACGTGAATGTGGGTCAAGCACCGGGTCCCTTTTAATTTTTGGAGGTCATAAACGGTGTATTTTTTTCTAGGTCTTAACATGGTCTCATTAATCAAATATTAGAGTACGATGCAATTGGCAATAGATAAACAATCATTACCTGATCTTTAATCTTTTCTATAATGCATACTTACCCATTTACCTTTCCGATGTATGATTGGATTGGTTAAGGATGTTTGTTGAGCGGTCGCAATCACACTATTTTCGTGTTCCTTTAGAATACCAGATAATATCAAGCTTCCCCCGGGCGCTAATGCGCTGAATATCTTTGAAAGGTTTGAGTTAAGGACATTCGCAAAAATATTAGCAGTAATGATGTCCCAGCAGTTTTTTTTCTTTGGTTCCCATTCGAATAGATCCGCTTCATAAATTAATATATCGGTCGTGTTGTTTCTTAACATATTGCGTTTTGCGATATCGATGGCAGTAGAATCAAAATCAAAACATTCGACTATTGTTGAGCCAAGGATTTTTGCGGCGATAGCTAAGATTCCTGTGCCTGTTCCGATATCACATAATGACCATTCTTTATTATTTTTTTTATGTTCTTTTGCAAGATCTACAAGTAACCGAAGACAAGTCGAAGTTGTTTCATGATCTCCGGTGCCGAAAGCGAGTGCAGCCGGTATCGAAATCACATCACGGCCTTCAAAGTATTTGCTAATTTTTTCAATCTCTGATTTTTTATCGTTGTCGGTGATAATGAGCCTGTCTCGAATCTTTATTGGAGGACGTTGGGAATAAGCGTTAAGTTTTGCCCAATCTTTAATTTTTAGTTTTGATAATCGCCCACCAAATTCATTTAAAAGTCTTTGAGCATCATTTTTATCATTACAATAAACTTCAATACGGAAACTTTTTTTTTCGGGCATCTCAGTGATGACCGCATTAGTTTGAGATAGGCTCATGAACCGTTCTTCCAATATCGACTGATTGCTAACAGGACTCACCTTTGACCAAACAAACATCCTTTTTCAGTTTACTGATTTAACATAAAAAAGGCCCTTCATGAGGGCCCCTATTATGGAAAATGGAGCGGGTGATGAGATTCGAACTCACGACTTCAACCTTGGCAAGGTTGCGCTCTACCCCTGAGCTACACCCGCTTTTCCATGTGCGGGTAGGGAGTTTAGCCGTCCCGGGTCCGTCTTCAAGATTTTTTTGGGTTTCAAATAGCTATGAATTATCCAAATAAGAAAATATTTACCTTAAAATCATGCAAATTTGGATAATGCTTAGCCTTTTAAACAATTAAAATACTATGCAAATTTTCTAGGTTTGCGATGCACTAATGCATGAGCATCGGAGTGATTTGTTATTTTCATTTCCTCTTGGTTCCAAATGAGTTTTTGACCATGGAAGCGGTTTGCAATATTGCCAAGTAATGTTGTTTCAGTGAGAGGAACTGCGAAGTCAAAATTAGAAGTGGTCTTATCTTTACCAAGACAAGCATCAACAAATGAGTGGTAGTGGCTTCGACCCTTGAGCTTGGGTCTAGTCAGTCCCTTGTTTCTTGAATATGGAACTAACTGAGGACCGCCCACATGAGGCAATAGAAGATTACCGGTCTCTCCGATAAAGAGGCTTCCGCTACCAGGAAGTTGCCGTTCATCTTTTTCAAATCCTGCCAATTTTCTTGGAGGCTTCTTTCCGCCATCGTACCATCGAACAGTGATACTGTCACCAGCCGTCCATTTAGTGCCTGGAAAATCATATTGGTAAGTTGCCCATGCCGGCCAATTTTCGGTGTTCCATTTTTCATTTTGAGCCCAATCTTCAGGTACGCCAGTTGCAATAACACTTCTAGGAGCGGTGAGTTCAAGGGCCTTGAATGGTGAGTCCATGATATGACACATAAAATCACCTATTGGACCGGTCCCAAAGTCCTGCCAGCCGCGCCAGTTAAAGGGATGATAGATTCCGTTTTTATATGGTCTTTCTGCGGCTACTCCGAGCCACTTATCCCAGTCCAAAGATTTTGGAATTGGATCAGCGCCCGGAGGTCTTCCCTGACCAGGAAAAGATGCTCCAGCCCATGCGTGCACTTCTTTTATTTTACCAATGACGCCGTTCTGGATGAGCATTACCGCTGAACGGTATTCAATACTGGATTGGATCTGATTACCCATTTGGGTGACAACGCCTTCTTTTTTGGCGGCTTGCCCCATGGCCCGGGCTTCGGAAATTTCGTGAGCTAGTGGCTTTTCACAATAGACATGTTTTCCATGCTTCATTGCAGCAATTGAAACGCTTGCATGCATATGATCAGGTATCGCTACTTGCAATGAATCAATTTTATCACCTTCATCAGCGAGCAGTTCACGCCAGTCCTGATACTTACGTGCGTTAGGAAACTTTGCCGCTGCCTTAGACATTCGTGCTGTGTCGACATCACAGATAGCCGTAACATTGACATTGGGATGAGAAGAGATATTACTCAGGTCACTCCAGCCCTGCCCATCACAGCCTACGACAGCGTGACTCAATTTTGAGTTTGGAGAGGCCGAAGAAAGTAAATTAGGTATTACTACCGGAGCAGCGGCAGTGAGAGATGACCTCTTGAGAAAGTGCCTGCGTGATGTTTGAATAGAAGACATAAATAGATAATGTTATTAACAGACTTTATCTGCGAGAAAAATCGACTCCAAATGAATATGCCTTCGAGTTGAAGTTATTTCTTTAAAAGCTATCATTTTAATTCAGAAACTTCATGTCCGACAAATTAGCTGAAATCATATCTCATAAGAGGCAAGAGATTGAGCCCCTAGTCCAGAGAGCGGAAAAGCTCAGATATGCGGCATTGGAAAGGAATGAATTCAAGTCATTAGCTTCTGCAATAAATGTGGGTTCTGACCGGCTCGGGCTCATTGCTGAGGTCAAGAAGGCGTCGCCTTCTGCTGGCATAATTGCCAAGGATTTTGACCCGGTCAGTCAGGCCAAGAAATATGCTGATGCTGGCGCTAGTGCCATTTCTGTTCTCACTGATGAAAAGTATTTCAAAGGCAAGCTAGAATATCTGACCCAGATACAACAGGCCGTTGACGTACCGGTCCTGAGAAAAGATTTTATAGTTCATGAATCACAGATTTATGAGGCCTCAGTTGCTGGAGCTGATGCTGTTCTTCTAATAGTCGCTGCTCTGAGTCAGGAGGACCTCGAGAGGCTCTTTGATTGTGCTAATACATATCAGTTGGAAGTCCTAATGGAGGTTCATGATTTACCTGAACTTGAGAGGGCACTGGAAACTGATGTGAAAATTATTGGTGTGAATAACCGTAACCTGAAAACATTTGAAGTTGATCTAAAAAATACTGAAGCGATCAGTGAGGAAGTTCCTGAAGATATTCTTTTTGTGAGTGAGAGTGGAATCAAAACGCCTCAGGATGCTTCTCTCGTTGCTAGCTGGGGAGCAGACGCGGTTCTGGTAGGTGAAACTCTCATGAGGGCCGGTGATGTGGCTTCGACAGTGAAAGAGATCATGGAATCACCCGCATCTTAATTGGGCTGAAACAAGCGTTTCAGAACTCTTAAACGGTTTGGTTTTTCTTTACCTCTTTTAGTGATTTTTTGATTCTCATGAACATGGCAAAGATGCATAGGGACCAGATCATGGGGTATCTTTTCACGGTACGTATTTCCTGATTTTTTGCAGTTTCTTCCTGGTAGTTGTCCACTTGTCCGGCAAAGAGTTATTTCAGCCATTGTAGCATCACTAATCATCTCATTTGCTGGATAACCGTACTTTTCACAAGCAAACATTATTCTTGTCCAGATCGGCAAAGCAACGTTACTCCCGTAAGCGCCAGAAATGATACTCTTAGGCTCGTCAAGGCCTGCCCACACACCGCACGTGACTTTGTCAGTGAAACCAACGAACCAAGTATCTTTGAAGTCATTCGTTGTTCCCGTTTTCCCTCCTGCCGGTTTACGAAATCCAAGGGACCTTGCCCGAGCGCCTGTACCATCAGTCGATACTACTCTTTCAAGAATCTTTGCAGTTAGCTCACAAGGGGCTACAGGCAATGCCGGGTAACTTTGTGCTGCTGCCCGATAGAAAACTTTCCCGCTACGATCTTCAATATAATTAATCGTGAAGGCTGGAACTCGACTCCCATTATTGGGAAACACTGTATAGGCACTAGTTAAAGATTCGAGATCGCAGTCGAGATTTCCTAGAAATAACTGAGGGGATATTTTTTCGTCTGCAATATTTATGCCAACGTTATTAGCAGTCTTTATAACGGATTTTAATCCGGCAATGTTACCGACCCTGACAGACATTGTGTTACGGGATTTAATTAGGCCATAACTGGCACTTTGTAATCCCATCGATTTACGATCTGCATTTTTAGGGTCCCAAGCCGCATTAATGCTTTTGATTTCGCCTTCTCTCAGTGGACCATCATCAATGAGCGATCCGGGCATGAGTCCTGCATTAAATGCAGCAGTATAAACAAAGGGCTTGAATACTGAGCCAATTGGTCTTTTCGCTGTAGTTGCTCTGTTGAATAGGGAATGTTTGATGCTCCTGCCACCTACAATAGCGAGGATCGCACCGGTCTCATTATTGAGTAATACTGCTGCGCCTTGAAGATAATTTGGAGTTCCTTTGGCTCCTCTTAATTCGAATTGCTTTTTTGTTTGATGTCTATAACCGGGCCATTTTTCAATGGATAAGAGGCCTTCTTCGATTGCTCTTTCAGCTACTCTTTGAAGGCGGAGATCAATGCTTGTATAGATTTTAAGTCCACCATCCTCGACATTCGACTCGCTAAGAGCGTCATCTAAGTCACGTCTTATAGCATCCAAGGCATAGCTATTAATAGACTTCTTTTGAACGGGCCTTTGTTTTAATACGCGAACGCGCTGAGTCATCGCAGTTTTAAAATCCTTGTCCTGTATGGCTCCTTCAGAAAGCATTCTTTTGAGGACAATTTTGCGCTCCGAGTTAGCATCATCGTAATGCCGGAAAGGTGAAAAACGGTTCGGCCCACGGATAATGCCGGCCAACATTGCGGATTCACTCAGAGTCATTTCTGAGGCTCTTTTACCAAAGTATGAAAGACTTGCCATTTCAACGCCATAGATTCCTGAGCCGAAAAAGATTCTATTTACATAAAATTCTAGTATTTGTTCTTTCGTGTAATTATTTTCAATTCGGCGAGCCAGCATCACTTCGATTAATTTTCTATGTAGTGTTTTTTGGCTCATCAATTCCTTAAAGCTGTTCCTTGCGAGTTGCATCGTGATAGTGCTTGCTCCTTCTCTTTTGTTCTTAAAAATGTTGCGGTAAGCTGCTCTGAGAACACCCGTTGGGTCAATGCCTCCATGGTCATAAAAGCGTGCATCTTCTCGTATTAAGAGAGCATTTACAAAGTGTTGGGACACCTGATGAATCGGAACGAATCTAGCTCCTGTGCCATGCAATTTACCAATTTCATTACCATGGCAGTCAAAGACCACTGAGCTTCTAGGCATTGTCCCAAGTTTTTTAAGGTCATAATTTTTTGCCATTAAGGAGTAAACTCCAAGCACTACTCCAATTCCTATGAGAGCAACGAGCCCGCATAGTGTTCCAAGCTTTAGGATG
The DNA here is from genome assembly GCA_004211885.1 of Verrucomicrobiaceae bacterium. Lineage (GTDB taxonomy): Bacteria > Verrucomicrobiota > Verrucomicrobiia > Verrucomicrobiales > DEV007 > EC70. The sequence goes on along the minus strand of SHBV01000016.1, from coordinate 40,271 downwards.
AGTCGGATCCTGACAAAGCGTTTAAGCTTTTTTTTGCGCATTAAGAATTGCCTTAATTAAGGGGAAAAGGGGATCTTACAATCATTCATATTTATAAAAAATCAAGATTTCATAACAAAATAACAACTTCCAGAGCTTTTACAGTAACTGATCGTAACTTCATGGCCGTGAGCTTGTAGTTGGTCTCATAAAAGTGTCATAGTTTAAGAATGAAAACTTGTGCTTTTCTCTTTATTTTTCTTGGAACCATTCCTCTATTAATTTCCTCGCCTCGAACTCTTACCGAGGGAAGAGAGCTCAAAGACAAGAGACTTTTAGATCTGAAGGATTTGCATGGTTATTTTCCTTTTGAACCTCCCAAATCAGTCGAAGAATGGTCTCATCGTTCAGCGAAAATAAGACACCAATTAAAAGTGGCGGTTGGCCTTTATCCTGAACCCACTAAGTGCCCGTTAAATGCTGTTATCAGGGACAGGACAGATCATGGTGACTTTACTGTTGAGAAAGTCTTTTTTGAAACATTGCCTGGTTATTATCTGACCGGAACATTGTACCGCCCCAAGGATTCCAACAAAAAACGACCCGGTGTCCTTTGTCCTCATGGTCACTGGAAAGATGCTCGTTTTTATGATGCTGGTGAAGCAAAGGCAAAGCAGCAAATTGATAAGGGAGCAGAATCAAATATTCATAGCGCTCGCAATCCATATCAGGCCCGGTGCGTTGGACTCGCCCGGCTCGGATGCACTGTTTTTCAATATGATATGATTGGTAATTCGGACAATCATCAGATCTCTTTTGAGATTGCTCATAAGTTTGCAAAACAGAGGCCGGCAATGATTTCTGAAGAGAAATGGGGGCTTTATAGTCCTCAAGCCGAATCTCATCTGCAGAGCATTATGATGTTACAGACATGGAATTCAATTCGAGCTATAGATTTTATGCAGGGTCTTGAGGACGTTGATCCTGACCGTATAGCCGTGACCGGAGCGAGCGGAGGTGGGACACAGACTTTCATGGTTTCGGCTCTTGATTCGAGAGTCAAAGTTTCAATGCCGGCTGTGATGGTCTCGACTGCGATGCAGGGAGGGTGCACTTGTGAGAATTCTGCCCTTCTTCGTATAAATGAAGGGAACATTGCGTTTGCTGCCTTATTTGCCCCTAAGCCTCTGGGTCTAACTACGGCCAATGACTGGACAAAGGAAATGGCCAGTAAGGGATTTCCTGAGCTCAAGGAAACGTATCAGGTACTTGGAGTCCCTAAGAACACTATACTTCATAACCGTATTGAATTTGAACACAATTATAATCTGCCTTCACGGCAGGCTATGTATGGCTGGTTCAATGAACATTTAGACCTCGGATTCAAGGAACCGGAAAATGAAAAGCCTCACACTAGACTCAGTAAAGAAGAATTGAGTGTATGGGGGAAGGAACACCCGATGCCTCGTGGAGGAGATGAATTTGAAATCGAATTATTGCAATCACTGACCAAGGACATTCAAAAGAAAGTCCAATCTAATCCAAAGATCGCGCGTATGGGATGGGATGCTATTTTGGATTCTGACCTCAAGAGATGTGTCGATGTTGAATGGGAACTTGTGGTTAAAAATCAACGAGACGGGTATCTTGAAATGGCCGGAATCATCAAGAATGTAACTTGTGAGGAGCAGGTTCCGGCAATCTTTCTTTATCCTGATTCTGATTGGAACGAGAGGGCTGTGATCTGGTTGAGCCGTTCAGGAAAGGATGGTCTTTATGAAGGTAAGAAACTTAAAGAAGAGGTTAAAAAATTACTCCTAGCCGGCAATGCAGTTTGCGGTATAGATCTTTTCATGCAGGGCGAGTTCCTTAAGGACGGGAAAGGGCCTAAGGTTACAAGGCGAGTCAAAAATAATCGGGAAGCGGCTGCTTACACTTTTGGTTACAATAGTACGCTATTTGTTCACCGGGTACGTGACATTCTTTCAACGATTAAAATGATTCAATCTGATAAGCATGGTGCTAAAAAAATTGATTTGGTTGGTCTGCGAGGAGCAGGTCATTGGGCAGCAGCAGCTAATTATGCAGCTCGCGGCGCAATTGATCGGGCCGTGATAGAAACAGGCGGATTTAAATTTATAAGGGTTAGAAGTATTCGCGATCAGGACTTCCTGCCCGGAGCATCAAGATATGGAGACATAGAAGCTCTGATCAATTATGCCAAGACAAGTCCTTGGATGGTGGATTCGAAGGGCCTTCCTGATTGGATCAGACCATAGGATTATATGCATCAGGAAGAGAAAATGACTGGTCCGTTACTCCTAAGAGAGCGAATTTTTTCAACGCAGGAAATAATTATTTGAGAGGACTCTTCTATTTCATTTTCCGTGTTCATTGAAGAGACTGACAAACGGACACTGGATAATGCGCGTTCATCAGAATGCCCCATCGCTTTCATGATCCTCGATGGTTCCCTAGTTCCTGTGCTGCAAGCAGAACCGCTTGCGATACAAAGTCCCTTATCGTTTGCCAGAATTAACAGGTCACCGGCTTCAACGTTATCAAAGCTTAGATGAGACGTATTGGGTAAACGAAACTGAGAAGAACCATTCCGATGAGTTCCTTTGATATTGTTAATGAGACTTTGTTCTAGAGTATCACGTAAGTAGCTTAGTTTTTCTTGTCCCTGATCATTCAATCTTTCAGTGGCAAGTTCGGATGCCTTTCCTAATGCAACGATCTGTGCGACGGCTTCGGTCCCGGCTCTTTTCCCTTCTTCCTGATTTCCTCCTATCAGTAATGGCTTGTAGGGTGCTCCAGTACGCACATAAAGGGCGCCTATTCCTTTCGGTGCATGGAATTTGTGGCCTGATATTGAAAGGAAATCGATTTTACTCGAACTCAAGTCAATGGGGATTTTTCCTGCAGCATTCACGGCGTCTGTATGAAAGAGAGTTCCTGATTCTTGGGCGATTAATGAGGCTTCCTGGATCGGTTGGCAAACACCCGTTTCATTATTTGCCCACATTATAGTAACTAATGCAGTGTCTGGCCTGATCGCTGTCTTCAGATCTTCCAGACTGATAATTCCTTCCTCATTCACCGGCAACTCGGTGATTTCTAGTCCTGGCAGGACCGCTTTTGCAAATGAAATGACAGCAGAATGCTCTATCGAAGTCGTAACGATGTGCCTTTTTTCAGGCATTGCCGTAATAGCTGAAAAGATTGCAGTGTTGTCGGATTCTGTTCCGCATGAAGTGAAAACAATTTCCTCAGGATTTGAATTCAAAAATTCAGCGACTTGATTACGTGCATCTGTTACAGCTTTATTGCTTCTTCTGCCAAGGTCATATCCTGTTGAAGGATTTCCATATTCATCGTTCAGAAAAGGACTCATGGCCTTTGCAACTTCCGAATGAACTCGGGTCGTCGCATTGTTATCTAGATAAATCACAGGTTTTTAAATAAGAGATTTTATTTGTTAAGAATTATATTGTCATTGTTCACTTGGTTCGAACGCTAAGTTCCCTTCATCCAGAATAGATAGGGCCTCTCCGGCTAGGAACAATGAACCAACGATCAGGACGTGTCTATTTGAAGACTCGGCTTTTTTGATAGCATCTTGAACGGATTCTTCATATTCATTTGATATATGACTCGGAATGAGTTTAGCGACGTCTTTTGGACTGGCTAACTTTCGGGGCGTATTTGGCTGTGTTAATATGAAATTTTCTGCTATTTGCGAAATTATATTAATTAATGAAGGGAGGTCCTTGTTTGCTGCTACTGCGAAAATAACGACTGGCTTACTATCCCCATACACTTCTTCCCAAGTTTCAACTAGGGCCCTTGCTCCCTCGATGTTGTGAGCGCCATCAATTACGATGTCCATTCCTTTCTTTTGAGGGAATTGTTCGAACCTTCCCCTCCATTTTGTTTGTGCTAGCCCTTTGGCGTAAGAATCGCGGTTGATTTGCAAGGGACAATTCTCAAGGGCCGCAACTGCTAGGGCTGCATTTTGGCGTTGATGTTTGCCTCGTAGAGAAATGTTGTCTTGGTCACAGGAACCTCCAATGTAGTGGACGCTTATTCCCAGTTCTTTGGCTCTTGAATCAAGAATTGCTTGAGCATCATTATGTTGAGGGGCTGAGATTACTGGGACCCCCTCTTTCATGATACCTGCTTTTTCTTTAGCGATTTCGGATATACTTTCACCTAGTATATGCTGATGGTCGAGACTGATAGGAGTAATGACACAGACAGAAGGAATGATCGCGTTTGTTGAATCGAGCCTTCCTCCAAGACCCACTTCGACTACGGCCACATCCATTTTTTTTTCTGTGAAAAGTTTGAATGCTAGGGCCGTAGTGATTTCAAAGAAGGTGGGGACCTCTCTCCATTCACTTACAAGTTTTTTGAGGTGGGTCAAACCTTCTGCAATTTCAATTTCGTTGGCTGGCCTTCCGTCTAACGAAATACGTTCGCGGAAAGAAATAAGATGAGGCGAAGTGAAGAGACCCGCCCTATAGCCTGAAGCCCTGAGTACTGAGTCCATGAAGGCACAGGTTGATCCTTTTCCGTTCGTTCCAGCCACATGAATAATTGGCATTTCCGGGTCTGGGACCTTCAATTCATTGAGGAGCCTCATTATGCTGGTTAGCCCCAGTTTAATTCCTGATTCTTGTCGGCTATAGAGCCATCGGATAGATTCCGTATAGTCCATGACTAAGTTCCTAGACCAATTAATAAAGATCGATTAGGTGAGTAAGTAACCCAGAATACTTGCGAGTTTTTCACGTAACTCGCGTCGTTCCACAATCATGTCTACGAGACCATGTTCGTGCATGAATTCTGCTGTTTGAAAACCTTCAGGAAGATCCTGGTGAGTCGTTTCCTTTATGACTCTAGGGCCAGCGAATCCAATCATACAGCCAGGCTCTGCTAAAATTATATCTCCGAGCGTGGCAAAACTCGCAGTCACTCCTCCTGTAGTTGGATGGGTCAGGACGGAGATGAAGGGTAGTCCTGCCCTGTCCAGAAGAGCTAATGCTCCGCTCGTCTTGGCCATCTGCATTAGGCTGAGAATGCCTTCATGCATTCGCGCTCCACCTGACGCCGATACAATAATGATTGCTGATTTTTCTTCGATTGCTAATTCGATGGCACGGGTAATTTTTTCGCCGACTACAGAACCCATGCTGGCACCGAGGAACCGGAAGTCCATCACTGCTAAAATGACGGGATGGCCTATGATCTTGGCTCTTCCTGTGACAATTGCTTCGGGCAGGCTAGTTATTTTTTGGTACTTTGTGAGCTTGTCTTTATAGCCCTTGAATCCGAGAGCATCGACGCTCTTTATCTTCTTTTCGGTTTCCTCAAAGGTTCCAGGATCTGTAATGGATTCGATCCTTTCTTGGGAGCTGAGCGTGAAATGAAAATTACATTCAGGGCAAACTCTTAAATTTTTTTTGAGTTCCAATTCATGAATGACTTCGCCGCAGCCTGAGCACTTTTGCCATAGCCCTTCAGGCACGTCGCGTTTCTTTTCGCCACTGCCTCTGAAAGCGGGTTTATTGAAAATGGGCATCTTTATACAATACTATTTCAGGACTCCGAATCTAACTTACCAAGGCACGGAGGACAACCCCCATTCAGTGCACGTTTAATTAGTTGGTAATTTCTTATTCTGGGCCAATTGAACCTTATTTTTGCGGATTCCAAGCCAAATACTTGCGAGAGTACCTGTGAGGAAAACTCCGCAAAAAGGGATCATTCCTTCTTTCAAGTCAGAGCCAATGTAAGGAAGTATAAGGTCCTGACCATATTTTTTGGGAGCCAAGGTGTGATAATCATAAATTTTAACACAGAATACCCAGCCAGCGTGTAAGCCCACGCATAACCATAAAGAGGAAGTTCTTATGCGTGCCCATCCTAGCACGAGTCCGACCGCGAAAAGGGTTGCAAATCCTTTGGCAATGAAGACCGGATTATCGAATTGGGCGAAAATTTGTCCAACGGTCCAGAAACCAGTCCAAAAGTAATGGATGTCTTGATCTGCGAGTCGGGCACAGTTGGTCGGAGGTTTTAAAAAATGAATCAATGCAAAGAAGAAAGAGACAAAAATTAATGCATAGAAGGGCCTGGCAGTTCTCATCACAGCGCCCATTAATAGTCCACGAAACAGGAATTCCTCAATGGCTGCCACTGCCAGTGCGGAAATGAGGAACTTTAAGAGTATCTTTTCGGAAAACGAATTCTGTGTTTCGAAGATTCCAAGCTCCACGTAAATAATTCCGAAGATTAATAATATGCTTGAAGCTAGAACAAAGCCGATTCCAAAATCTGTTTTCCAGTGAATGTTACGCTGTAGCCCAAGATGACTTTTTTTAAGTTTAAGAGAACGTATCAGAGGATACATGCAGACCAATGCTCCTATGAGCATTGAACGATTAAAGTACCTACCGAAGTGAGCATTATCCAATTTACCTTCTAGCCATTGTCCTGGCGCTCCCATGCTTTCAAGGACTCTGAACTGCACGAGCGCTTTGCAGCCATGGTAGAGGAAAGGAGCCAGTGCAGCTCCAATAATTAGTGAACAGACAAGCCAGGCCACTAATTTGAGTGCGTCATATCGAATACTTTTTAACATTGCAGGGTAATTACTACTAAATTGAAGTATCTGTGAAGCCCGATGACAAACCCTTTGTTGCAGTTTAAGATCTAAATATGAAAATTCATGATTGGAGGACCCGTGCAGAGACGGGTGAGAATCGTCTTTGGCGAGCCAAAAAGCACGGTGGTCACTGGGAATTCATGTCTAGGTTGCAGCGTTCGGAGGAAGGGTGGACCAATCATGAAGAAATGGACATTGATGAATTGAAGACGTTTCGTGAAGTCCTCTTCAATAAGTATCAGCGGCGTCGGATCCCCTGGGAGGATGTGTTAAAGATCGATGTTATGATTGAAGAGGGGGAAAATTCTCCAAGGAAAACAGATTAATATGAGCATATCGACTAGAAAAGGCGACAATGGAGAAACTGATTTGATGTTTGGGCGTCGAGTGGCCAAGAATCATCCGCGGATCATTGCATTAGGAGCAGTTGATGAATTAAATGCGTTGCTTGGTATTGTCCTCACGCATTGTGGTGATCAGTCAGAAATCAAGGAACGTACCGTTTCCATTCAAAATGATCTTATTGTCTTAATGGGGGAACTCGGGACTCTTCCAGAAGATCTTTCCCTGTATGAGGAGAAAGGATTTGACCGGTTTGGAGTTGGGCATCTGGAGAAAATTGATCAATGGATTTCAATTATTGAAGGTAAGGACATTCAGATCGGGGGTTGGGAATTGCCTGGATCAAGTGGTCTTAAAATTTCCGCGAGTCTGGATCATGCCCGGGTACTTTGCCGTCGCGCGGAACGCGAATGTATAGAGCTAATCAATGATCTGGATACGTCGATCCTTTCTTACCTGAATAGGTTATCCGATTTGCTTTGGTTAATGGCTCGTGAATCTGACCAGAATTTATAAGAGTGCCGAGGCTTTAATTTCAATGTGTCGCTTTCCATTGTCTACCAAAAAGGCGCTTCCTTTTTCAGTTTTCGAGTGAGTGTACTCTAGAGTTTGATTTTTTGATTGTGGTAGCGGAAAGAGAATGGAGAAAGCAGGTAAAAAGTTTACCGAAAGTTGACGATTGAACCCGGTTTCAACGCGTGAGCTGGCATCTCTTTCGCGGAGTTGAAATTACGCATGATGTGCGTTGTTTCAATGGTGTTGCTTGTCTCGTCGTAACTACCGGTCTTTTTGTCCAGAACGCTTTTAGTATCTAGGTTCAGGTACTTGGCCATGAAGGGATACATTGCTTGTCGCTTGATGTACTCGTATCCGTGCTTCTCCTTCGGGAAATGGGAATTCTGCACCTTGTCCAGTGCGCCGAAATATCTGTAGATGGACTGTGCGTAGGGGTATTCCACTTTTGGGGTGTTCTTGGTCCAGTCGCCACCAACGGAGATGAGTTTCAAAGGTCGAGGCGCAGCAAGGGCGGCGATCTCGGCATTATTGGTCTCAAACTGGGTCGTTTTGTGGATAGGCATGCCACTTTCACAGTGGCAACCGCCGAAAAAATGTGCGGACACCATGACTACTGGGACGCTCACTGTTACTCGTTCGTCAATGGCTGTCAGCAGGAAGGTTTGCGTGCCGCCGCCGGAGCAACCTGTCACGCCGATGCGTTCCTTGTGCACTTCAGGCAGGGACTCGAGGAAATCCAATGCACGTACACTGCTCCAAGTCTGCAGACTGAGTGCCTGTGGATGTCCATGATTCCAGCCAATGTGTTCCGAGTCACCAAATCCAACCATGTCATAGGAAAAGACCACTGCGCCCATGCGAGCTAGGGTGGCACAGCGATGCTGTTGGTCGGAACGAAACCGGCCTCCGCCATGTTCCTTGGTTTTTCTTGCGTGGCCGTGGGGGCATAGGATGCCAGGGCGTTTACCTTCATGTCCGAGTGGGCGGTATAGGCTACCATAAACAAAAAACCCCGGCCGTGCTTCGAAGGAGGCGGATTCCACAGTGTAATTTTTGTAGTGGCGCTTGTTCTTGATAATGGCATTGAGCGGGGTGCGCTTGGGTAACGGGTTTAGTCCGGAGCCGGTGAGGATCTGCTGTCGCACTATATTTGCGCGTAGCTTCCATTGTGCGAGGTTTTTGTGAGTGGCGGCTATGCGAGCGAGCTGTTTGATGGCATCGGCTTCGGAGTGATAGTTTCCTCTGCAAAGGATGGGTTTTTCTGCTGCTGGCGAGGAGAGTGAGGCAAAGGCAATAAGCATGAGCAATGGCAGAAAGCGTTTCATGACTTAATGTTGGCAGATTGGTGTGGCCGGTGCAACTCTCTTAACGGTCTGCCTTTTGGCTAGAATCAAACCTTGGTAACTCAAGAACATTCACTTTGAGTAATAGGGCTATTTTTTATAAAGACATTGAATGGTGGATCTTAACCATTTTATTTTTGAATAAGCTCTTCCATAATTTCTTTATTATTACGGATTTTTTTGGCTTCACCCTCAATCCTTTCAGCTGCTGATTGTATTTCAGTAAGTTTCTTTTTCTTTGTAGAAATACTTTTGGGCGGAGAGATTTTAAATGCCCGTACAAGCTTTCCAAAGTCCTGAATCGAATCCGCGTACGGCCAGACACGCTTATCTAGTTTGAGCCGAATTCTTTTGATGTCATTGATGGCTTTTCCAAGTTCGTCAGGAGCAAGAGCATCTCCGCTCGCCGATCCTGATCGCGCTGCATCTAATAACAGAGTCGCAGACTGTTCGGTATTTTCTAATGATCCAAGCAAAGACAATGTCTTACGGCTCTTGCCGGTAGCTAATTCCAGAGCCAGCTTGGCTGACAAATGATTAGGGGCTAGTCTAATAACTTCACGGAGCTTATTCTGAATTTGAGTATTGCGTAAGACGGTCGGTTTATAACGTGAAATAGCATTCTGAACCTTAGCAAATTCTTTAATGGCATTAGTCAATGAGTCGTTCTTTTTTGATGATGCTAGTGCGGAGGCTTGTTTGAAGTTCTGCACAGTAAAGACTTGGATCCGGGAAACGGGTTGAATTCCGTTGAGTATGACAAGATCGGAAAGGGACTTAGCATTTTTGAGAGGTATTGCTACTATCTTACAATCTTTACTAAAAGCTCCACGGACCTTAGCTGGGACTCCGCCAACGGGTTGGATACTGCCATCGGCATTCATGTCACCAGTCACGGCAAATGCCGGATCCATCTTAGCTCCAGTGATTAGTGAATCAAGTAAGAGCGCGCAGGGAACTGCGGCCGAGGGCCCATCCTTTAGAGTAAAACGATCCTCGAAGGCTATTTCAACTTCATAGCCAGAAGGCCAAGAGTCATGCTTTACACGCAAGTGTTTTATGACCTCATTCAGAGCACTGAGCATGTCTTTGCCAACGCGTTGATTGAAACGGACACTGAGTTGAGATTTTGAATTATCTAAAGGCGTTGCTGTGGCATTCATTTGGGAGGCCATTCCCGCAAATTCTCCATTTGCTAGGGGTCGAACTAAGAGCCCCTTGATTTTACTTTGCTTGGATTTTAGCTCACTGACTTGTGCATTGCTTAAGGAAGATAAAATAAAAAAGGCCAGTACAGGGAGGCATATTTTTATTTTTGTCATCCGTAAAAGTTATTTAATCGATCCGAAGGATTGCGCAATACTAGCCAAAAATAAACGTTAAACAATAGTTATATGGGGCATAAATAAGCATCTCTGGTACTTTTTTAGGATCAGAAAACCTTAAACTTAAAATGAACAGGCTATTTTTTTCTGAATGCCAATTAACGTAGGGGATAGTACTATTACAAGAGCCCGAACATCAAAGGCTCATACTCCCCAAACTGACATAGAAATGGATATAAAATCTCGTCTCCTCAATCATCTTCTCTTAATTCTTTTTATCTCCTCACCTTTAGCGATAGCCGAACAGGTAGTGATTAGTGAAATAATGTATCACCCGAAGGAAGGCGGTCATGAATTTGTAGAAATTGAAAACCTCACTTCCTCGCCATTTGATATAGCAACTTGGAAACTTAAGGGCGGAGTCGATTTTGAATTCCCAGAGTTCAGTTCCGCGCAGCCCAGAAATACTTTTCTGAAAGCTTTCGAGAAGATTGTTATTTGCGATACGGATCCAGGCACTTTCCGAGCAAGTTATGGATTGCCTTCTGCGGTCAGGGTCTTTGGTCCTTGGACAGGGAGTCTGAATAATGGTGGCGAAAGAGTGTCACTCAAGGACAAGAATAATATTACGCGAGCCACTGTCAGGTTTGATAACAAAGGGAAGTGGCCCGTTTCAGCTGATGGTGGAGGCCATAGCCTGGTCCTTTACGATAATACTCGAGCCATTGATGATTACCGACTATGGAAAGCTAGTCCCGCGCCTAAAGGCACACCAGGATCATCTGATCCTGCGTCAGCCGAAGAGCCTTTTTCGAACCCGGAAGTCGATTTGAGCGTTGGGATTCCTTACATCGAATACTCAGATGCCTGGGACTTCAATGATCAGAATGTGAATTTAGGGACTAGCTGGAAAGATCCATCTTACAATTTTTCTCATCAGGGTTGGACAAGAGCAAATGCTGCCAATAATGAGGGAGGGCTTTATGGCTTTGAAAACTCGGCACTTCCGGCTCCCGGGTTAAGGACTCCTTTATTGAACAGCTCGGACGGAGCGAACCACATCAGTTATTATTTTAGAAAAGAATTTACTTATAACGGTCCTTTGTCAGGAGTTCGGCTCACTCTTGACTTGATCAATGATGATGGTTGTGGATTTTGGCTTAACGGCCAATGGATTGGTGGAGTGGCCACTTCGAGTGGTGCTGGACATACAACAACAGCTGATAGGGTCGTTGGTAATGCTGAGGAAGAGTTGGCCGTGATTTCTACTCCAAGCCCTCCGCTAGTGAAGGGAAAAAACGTCATAGCTGCTGCAGGAAGGCAAACTAATAATAGCAGTTCAGATTTTATTTTTGGAGCGAGGGTCAGTCTTTCTGCGCCTAGTGCCCCTACCGTGTTAATCAATGAGGTATTACCTTCAACGGACGGGTCCGGATTTGTCGAATTTTATAATCCTACTAATGAAACAATAAATCTTGGTAGTTGGTACATTAGTGATCGGCCATCAAACCTGACCAAGCGTAGGATTCCAGGAAATCTCTCCATCGGACCTGGCCAATTAGCGTCAGTTGGTTATTCAGAGTCTTCTTTAGGCGTTTCTTCAACAACTACCATTTATCTAACGAAGCCTGACGGTACGACTGTTGCAAATGCAGTCAGTACACAGATGCCTCTCGATGGGCGTTCTCTTGGCCGAAAGCCAGCGGGCGGAGGTTCGTGGTTTCTTTTTACGTCTCCGACTCGTGGACAGATAAATGAGAGTTCGAGTAGTCTCGGCAAAAATCTCAAAATTAATGAAATTCACTTTTCTGAAGAAGGAAATGTTGACTGGATAGAATTGCACAATATGGGAAATGTTCCTGTATCGACGGAGGGTCTATGGATCACAAGCACAGATGATTTTTCAGATAAGATTGAATTGGGCAAAGCGATTGAAGCCAAAAATTTTGCGAGCTGGGACACCGATTTCAATTTTTCTGGAAAGAGATTCAAGCTTTTTGTAATCGATTCCAGTGACAATGTACTTGATGCCTGTTCTGTGGATCAAAAGAATGGGGCAGACTATGTGGCTGCGTATCCCGACGGTTCTGGCGACTTTTTCTTATCAGGTTCAGGGACCCGTGACAGCAATAATGATCCTGTACGCAATACCAGTATAGTGATTAACGAATTGATGGTTGAGCCTCCTAGCGGTGAACGGGACGGTGAATTCATTGAACTATACAATAAAAGTAATTCATCAGTGAACCTAAGTGCATGGGCATTTGAAAGCGGAGTCGACTATAATTTTCCTGGAGGAACGGTAGTGCCTGCAAAAGGATACATCGTTATTGCGGCTAATCCTTCCCTCACATCGTCCGCGTTTCCCAATGCTACGGTTATTGGCCCCTATTCTGGGAACCTTGCAAATGGAGGTGAATTATTGAGGCTCACTGATGCTTGGGGAAATACCGCTGATGAGATTCATTATCACACAGGAGGTGACTGGCCTCGCCTTGCCGCTGGTGGAGGGAGTACCCTTGAACTTAGGAACCCTGACATGGACAATGCTGATCCATCAGCCTGGGCAGATTCCGATGAATCCAATAAATCAACTTGGCAAAGCTTTACAATTAATGATCAGTACCAGCAACTAACTAGCCGTGGCTCATCGAGTGATTACGAGGAACTTCACGTTCACGCAGTAGGAGATGCGTATCTAGCATTGAGGAACGTTTCACTGACAAGGAACAACAGTAATTCAAATATTCTTCCAGGAGGAGGCGAGACTGTCTCTCATAACGGTAACGGATCTGGGGGATGGTTATGCCAGGGAACGCATCATGCTAGTGATAAGATAGGCAATGAGTTTCACATTATTTCATCTGGTCATGGAGACAACAAAGCGAATCGTTGCGAAATCGATATTACTCAGATCAGTAGAAATGATAATCTTACATTCACCTGCCAAGCTCGCTGGATTTCAGGAAAACCGACGCTCGTTGTAAATACTTGGGACCGTTCCTTTGGTGGGGTTCTTCACTTACCATTACCAGAAAATCTTGGGAGTGCAGGATCTGCTAACGGTAACTTAATAAATTCCCCGGCCCCGACCGTTTCCAAGCTCAAGCACAGCCCCGCTGTTCCGACATCATCGGACCCAGTTATTATTACAGCTAAAGTTCAGTCAGAAGGCCCGCTCACTTCCGTGAACGTTCATCATCGTAGAGACACGAGCGGAGGCAACGGGAGTTATCAGACAACACCCATGAATGATCAGGGCCTTAACGGGGACGAGGTCGCTAGTGATGGAATTTATTCAGCTTCACTTAACCAGTATCAGAGTGATAATACAGTCGTTCAGTTCTATGTGAGGGCAGTGAGTAGTGGAAGAGCGACAATTTCACCGGGTCCGGCTCCTGAACTGCCTGCAATGTGGGTCGTTGATAACAGTAATATTCCTAATGACCTTCGTATTCAGAGGTTTGTTATTTCTGAGTATGACCGCAATTCACTAAACACTAACACTGGTGGCGGGTCATCCAGAGACTATGATTTTCCTAGGCTCTCTAACCAGTACTTTAATGCGACATTTATATCAAATGAGAGGCACATCATTTATAATTGTGAATTACGGAAAAGTGGAAGTCCATGGACCAGATCCGATGGTAATGGACTCTCAAAGGGAAAGTGGAAGACTCCTGGCGATAAAAGATTTCGCGGTTATTCAAAGCGTTCCATTGATTCGGATGCTGGTGGCGGAAGGGCCTATCATGGCCGAATCATACGTCACTGGTTATATCTTTGCGGGCACCCGGCCAACGAACACGAGTTTGTGAGGACTATATTTAATGGAGGCTCTGCAAGTTTGCGTGAAGACCTTGAGCCAAATGCCAATGATTTTCTTAAAAGGAACTGGGAAGATGGCCAGAAAGGTGAGCTTTACAGGATCGATGACGAGTGGTGGTTCGATGATGGTTGGGGCCGACAGCAGCGTAACGCGGATTGGTCCTGGAAAGGAACTCATGAACCTGAACGTTATCATGCTGAGTGGATCAAGAGGTCCCGTGAAACCGAGTATGATTATTCTTCTCTGACGACGTGGGTCAATAAGGTGGGGACAAATTCATTTACTAGGGAAGAGATCGAAAGGATGGCTGATATTGATATGATGGCAGCGAATGCAGTCGTTCGTGGATGGTGTGATGACTGGGACACTCTGACAAGGAACAGGGGAAAAAATGGCTACTTTCTTCGACGTCATTCGGACGGAAAATGGATGTTAATCCAGTGGGATTCTGATTTAACTTTCGGTGATTCGGGCGCTGCATTCTTTGGAAATCTGTCTGGCGTTCGTAATTTCTTTGATAAGCCCTACGTGAGACAGCGGGTGAACTATTATATGGGTAAAATGATAAATGATTTTTCGGCAACAGGTCCACGATTGCAGACTTGGTTCGATCTTGAGGAGGAAGCTTCAAGTTCATATTCTAGCAATGAGGGAACCTATACGGGATGGCATAATGGTCGGGTGAATAGGGCCAGAAGTGAGATTGGAAGTGCTTTGAATACATCTTTTAATGTAACGACAGGTAATGGTAGCTCTACTTCAACTAGTGCTGAAACGATATCCTTATCCGGTTCCAGTGGCTGGGAATCCTTTAAAATTGAGGTCGAAGGGCATCCAGAAGCACAGGTTAAATTTACAAATCAAACTTCATGGACACTGAGCGGGATCAGGCTCAGTCAGGGAACGAATCGACTCAAGGTTCAAGCCGTTGATGCGACAGGCAAAGTGGTCGGCACAGAAAATTTCACAGTGAATAAGACTGGTAACGCGTCACCTGTGATTTTGATCGATGCGGATCCATCCTCTTTTAATTTGGATGTATCTGAGACAATGAAAATTGATGCGTCTTCAACTTATGATCCAGAAGGCACAGAAATAAGTTTTGAATGGGACATTTCTCCGGAAACAGGGAATTATCTCTCTGGTGCAGATTCTTCTTCACCCGAAGCCAGCTTCGGTGCTCCCGGACTATATAATTTTACCCTCAGAGCCTCTGATGATAACGGCAAAACGAGCACACTGACCCGTGAAGCTGCAGTGTACGCAGCTTCCGGATGGAGTAGCTTCAATGAACCGTTGCTCGAGCCTCACTGGACAACAGAAAATATTGAACCTATCGGTAGCGGTTCTGACGCGTCTTGGTATTCGTTGAGTGAGAAGCCGGGAACGCTGGTCCTGAGCATGCCTCAAGATACTGAGAAGAAATTAACGATGAGTAACCCTTCTCATCCGATCCTTTGGAGAGACCTCCCTGATTCCACGAATTGGTCACTGCATACGGACCTGAGTCTTAATAGTCTTCAGCAGGGAGATTTCATAGCTGGTCTCATTGTTGAGATCAAAGAAGGAACTTTCACTAGGCGATATGTAATAGCAATAGAAGACGGAGACTATTTACGTGTTAAGAGGTCAAGTGGAGGCAATTATACTCAACAAAAATCCGAATCTTGGAACGAAGGATCGGCAACGATCCGAATCCGCAGGGAGGGACGGAGTCTCATATTTGAGCGTCGCGGGGAACCGGGCGAATGGCTCGAGCTTTATACTCGAAATTTACCTCTCAACACGACTGCGATTAAGGGGGGTATCTTCGCCGCATCGGACAGCTCAAATACGAATGCCCGTTTTGATTTCGATTACGTGCTTCTAGTCGATCCTGATCTGACCAACGAATACCTTGATTCACTGAGGATCACTGAAATCATGTATAATGCTCCTGGAGGTACTGGGATTGAATTCATTGAACTGACGAACACAGGGAACGAATCCATTAACCTTGCCGGAGTCCGTTTCGATGAAGGAGCACCCTTCAATGAACTCATACTTCCTGATTATGATTTGGCACCTAATCAGAGAGTCATTATCACCAATGACACGTCCAAGTTTGAAGCTGAGTATGGTAACGGGCCTACAGTTGTTGCAGAATGGGCAGGAGGATCTCTTTCGAATGGTGGTGAAGAAATTGTTCTTAGGGACCCTGACGGCAACATTGTCTTAAGGTTCGAATACGATAATTCAGGCGACTGGCCTGAGCGTGCTGATGGTGGTGGGAGTAGCCTAACAATAATCGATACAGAAGATGACTTCAGTGATGAGGATAATTGGACAGCCAGTGCAGAGTTTGGAGGATCCCCAGGCAATGATGGTTCAACTTCAAATAATTCAGTGACCATTACTGAAATTCTGAGCCACACGGATGTACCTTCTTTGGATACTATCGAGATCAGAAACGACTCGGACCAGCCCGTGGACCTTTCTGGCTGGTACATTTCGGATTCTGATAGGAACTGGCAAAAGTATGAAATACCTCCTGACTCAGTTATTCCTGCTCAAGGAATCATCACTTTTGATGAGTCTGATTTTAACCCTAACGGACTTTGGAATCCAAATGCTGGAGAACCTGCTGACTGGGAATTTGCTATCAGTTCGAGCGGGGATCAGATTTATCTGATCGAGTCAGAGAATGGTAAGCCACTTTACTTCGCCGCCGAACGTGATTTTGGTGCTGCCAGGAACGGGATTTCCTTTGGTGAGTATTTGAACTCCGAAGGAGAAGAGTATTTTACAGCACAAAACTCCAATACAATTGGCTCTGAAAACAGTGCTCCTCTGGTCGGGCCAATGGTCATTACCGAAATCATGTATCAGAACATTTCCGGAGACATGAGCTGGATAGAAATTCAGAACATAAGTAGCTCTAGGGTCAATCTTTTTGACCCCGCAAATACTAACCATGTTTGGAGAGTCAGTGGCATTTCTTTTGATTTTCCTACCAATCAATCGATACCTCAAAGTGGTGTAGCACTAATTGTGAGTGGTGATCCAGTACTTTTCCGCACACTAAATTCTGTGCCTCCCGAAGTGCCAATTTATGGCCCATTTGAGGGAACAATTCAGGTGAACGGTGAGAATCTCAGGCTACAAATGCCTGAGCCAGATGAACCGGAACCAAAATTTATAACAATCGATTCTGTGCGCTATTCAGCTACTGATCCTTGGCCAATTGTCGGAGAAGGGTCAGGGCATTCCATTGAAAGGGTCTTTGTTAATGAGTTTGGCAATGAGCCAAAGAACTGGGAAATATCCGAAAATTCAGGTGGAACTCCCGGTATCAGTATCCTTCCACCAACGGCAGCTAGGATTGAAAGCAGTCTCACTTCTGTAATGTCTGGTAGCGTCATTGGCGAAAACGCGGAGCCTGTCACTTTCAATGTCGCCAACTTTGGTATTGAAACACTGAATTATACGATCTCTGAAACTGTTCCATGGCTAAGCATTGATCCTGCTTCAGGTGCCTCGAATGGACTCACAGACTCAAAAACGCACACGGTAAATTTCACAACTGCGGATTTGCCTGGTGGAACCTATGAAACGGTGATTCAAATACTGAGTCCTGAAGCGGATAATTCTCCCTATGAGATACCAGTCATACTCAATGTCATTCGTCCGCAACTTAGTACAGGATCCAACTTGATAAGCGTCACTACAAGGGAAGGACAAAATGCAGATAATGGGTTGCTTGAAATTTGGAATAGTAACCCGGGTGTCATCATGAATTACTCATTATCAACAGACATTCCGTGGATTGGGATTACTCCTCTTGAGGGATCATCTTCTGGCCCCGATGACAAAGAGCAGCACGTCCTAACCTTTTCCACTTCTGAACTTCAGAGTGGCAATTATAGTGGAAACATTACTATTAACGCAGGCAATGCTGCCGACTCTCCGAAAGTGATTCCCGTTTCCATCATCATTGCGGACGGACTAGTACTCTTACTCGATGCGCGCGGACTCAATGCTGGTCCTATAACGAATTGGCAAAATGCTGGACTCTTGGGAGGTAATTTTACACCTGAGTTTGACAGCCCGTTTGCCGAGGACATTGATGGGGTCAGGGCTCTCACGCTAATAGGAAATAATGACTGGCTCACTGGACCACCGGCCTCAGAATCTCTAGTCGGCAATAATGCACATTCGATTGAGGCTTGGGTTAATAATCCAGACATAGGGACCCAAGAAACTATCATTTCTTGGGGACGACAGTCAGGAACATTAGGTGGACTCAATTCAATGAATCACGGGACTCAGAACATATATGGTGGCGTTGAGCATTGGGGAGGCGCCTATTCCGCAGGTTGGGAAAATAAGGAGGAAGAATCGATCTGGACGCACGTCGTTTATACTTATGACGGTGCTGGTAAGTCGACCCTTTACATTAATTCAGGCGAAGTGAATTCAAAGAACCATGGTCCTCTCGCAATCTATTCTACAGATACAAGTAATAAGCCATTGCCGATCACTATCGGTGCGCAAAACGAGGGGAACGGAACGCGTAATAATTCTGTTTCAGGATCCATGTCTATCGGCTTGATTAAAGTTTACGACAGGCACCTTAGCTCTCAGGCCGTCGAAACAAAATACAATGCCGAAGCTGCGAACTTCGGACGAGAGCCTACAATTGACACTGATCAGGACAATGACGGCCTTCTCTTATCCCAAGAAATAGCAATTGGAACTGACCCTAATGATCCGGACACAGATGATGATGGATTCTCAGATGGAGATGAAGTCGCTCTTGGAACGGATCCGCTCAGTGCTAATTCGAAGTTAAGTATTCAATCAATAACAATTGAAGCGGATTCCAGTATTTCAATTGTCTGGTCCAGTGTCCCTGGTCGAACTTATGCAGTTGAGGCGAGTGAGAATCTGATCGACTGGACATCCATTGACACTGTCAATGCATCGGAAGGAACAACGACAGTCTATTCTGATATTGACGAGAACCAGGAAATTCAACAATTCTATCGGATAAGACTTTCTCAATGACCTGCTTATTTAGATCAGCTTTTTGGCTTTTCGGGATTACCGGTTTTGTGCTGATCTTGGGCGCAATCGCAAAGAGGGACACTCCTCAAGTCACTGACATAACGATCGACTGGAAAGATAATATTCTTAGTATCTATCATCCTCAAATTCCCGGAGGTAAAATTGATACCTGGTACCTAGAGGCATATTGCCGGCCAGGTTCAACGGACCGACCATGGAATGAAACCACGATAGGTCACCGAACAGAACTGGTATCAATTAATGAATCAAGGACCGAGATTAAATTAATATGTACCTTGGAGGATGGGGTCAGGGTCGATCACCTGATAAAGGCAACTAAGACTGGAGTCAGTTTTGACCTGATTGCAAAAAACCCTACGGAAAAAGTGTCCGAAGCGCACTGGGCACAGCCTTGTATCAGGGTCGGTAAATTCACAGGTCAAGGAGCAGATGAGACTGATGACGCGTATGCTTACATTAAGAGATCGTTTATTTTTCAGGACAAGGATGACATTCCTGACTTTTTGCCTACTGAGGACTGGGCCACGAAGGCCCGTTACGTTCCTGGCCAGGTCTGGTGTCCGAAAAACGTCAACAGGGATGACGTTAATCCCAGGCCACTGCACCCGTCTCCCCCTCACAAGAATATTATAGGTTGTGTTTCAGCGGATAAGAAGTGGCTCATGGCGAGTGTTTGGGAGCCTTATCAGGAGCTCTTCCAGGGAGTAATTCGGTGCATACACAGTGATTTTCGAATCGGGGGCTTGGGGCCCGGAGAAACGAAAAGGATTCGCGGCAAGATCTATCTCTTACCGAATGATATTCCTGCTCTGCTTGCACTGCATGAGAAGGAATTTCCTGAAAAGGCTAAGAAACATTAAGTTCCTTTCACCATGAAAACTTTGACCATTGTCCGGCACGCAAAGTCCTCATGGGAAACGTCCGCAGACGATCATGATAGGCCCCTCAATGATCGGGGCATGAGTGCTGCTGCTCGGGCCGGTTCTGCGATTGCCGAGAAAGGAAAGATTCCAGATATTATAATTAGTAGCACTGCTCTTAGGGCTGCCACAACGGCGAAACTCATTGCAAAGGAAGTAGGTATTGAAGATTCTCTAATAGAATATGATGAACAACTGTACCTTGCTTCCATAAAAGACTATGAGGAAGTCATTTCAAGGCTCAACGAAGAGAATGGAACAGAACACGTGATGGTCGTATCGCATAACCCTGGCTCACATGAATTATGCTATTACCTGACCGGTGATGATTCGATAGACCGTTTCATTACTTGTGCAGTTGCTAGGATTGATATGGACATTGAGTTTTGGGGTCAGATCGGTGAGCGGACAGGAAAGCTGATTGAATTCTTTACTCCTCACGATATTTAGAAGGGACGCGAGAAGTGCTACTTTTATGCTATCTTTTGTTTCGTTAATCTATACAAACGAGGGCCTCGTCCAGTTCATTCTGCTCCGTTTCACTTTGAGGTAAAACTTCAGATAGAAGTTCTCCTGCTTCTTTGATTACAGCAATCATTGATTCTGCAGGGCTCGCATCACTGGATAATGATTGCGTGAACTTTGAACAAAGTGACTCGATCGCTTCATTGCCTAGCTCCTTCTCTACTCTCTCATCTCCCAGTACCACTGCCTGACGTTCGAAGAAAGAAACATAAAATAATAGACCACTTTCACTCGAAGTGTGGTGAACCCTTTGATCAAAGAATGTGAGAGCCGCCCTATCTTTCACCGATTCGGATAACTCGCTGCGGGGTGTGAATAATTTTCTTAGCCAGCCGATTCTGGACCCTATAAAGGCTCCAATGATAAATCCTCCGATGACCGATAGGATCAGAAATAAGGCAACCGGTGCATTGCCCCATGAACCTGCAGTTTCTGTATTAGAATGAGGAGCAATGCTCCAAACAACAATCATTGCAATGATGCCAAAAAAGACTCCAATAATGTCCTCGGCCCTATCATAACGGCCCGAACTAGTTGCAGCTACAGGAACAATTTCTGCAGAAGTTAATGATTCTGCTTTCAAGACTGCATCAGCAATTTCCTTCTTTTCTTCTTCACTAAAATATTGGCTGGCCTTTTTCATAGTCGTTAAAATTTGAGTTTATTTATTTGATTACCAGCTCCCCGATGCGCCCCCACCGCCCGAATAACCGCCACCACCACCACCTCCGCCTCCGCCTCCAGATGCCATGGCTATAAGGATAAAGAAGAGTATACTAAAGATTGCGGACCAAAGAATCCAAGCAGCTCCACTGGTTCCGCTCTTCGCCAATGAAATGATTGTGAAGACTCCGAGACCTATGAGCCCAGCAATGAATAAATAATCGCCAGTTGTTTTTTCCTTTTTGTAATTTGGCGACTGAAGATTTTCAATTCCAAATCCATTGACATCGTTCCTTACCATATCTTCGAGACTGTCGAAACCCTGAACAATTCCACCAGAAAAATCCCCTGACTTGAATGCAGGGATAATGACTTCGTCCATGATTTTCTTGCAGTGCACATCCATTTCTCTTTCCCATCCTGCACCGAGCTGGATCCTAGCTTTACGGTCTCCCTTGGATACCAGTAAGAGGACACCCTTATTGGCATCTTGCGGATCCAAACCATCCAGCTCCACATGACCAATTTCCCACTGATCGAAGAGAAAGTGTGCAAAATTTTCAATGCGCATGCGACGTAGATCCCCGTGGTCTGACATCTTATCGATGGTAACGACATTGATCGGAGTAGCCGTATCCGTTAAAAGTTGATCGGCCTTAGTCCATATATGATCTTTGCCTTCATCACTTATCAAGTTTGCCAGATCAACAATGAATCCGCGTTCATCTGGCTTGTCGATATTTTCTATTATATTTGCAGTACCGGGTCCCGCTATGACCAGAAAGGCAAACAAAATTGATGATATCCGGCAAAGATTACGTTTCATAACTTAAGAAGATATAACATATTCATAATCAATATATAAATACAATTTTATGCCTTGTTAGGTATAAGATAAAATTTACCCTATTCTAATCCGTTTCAGACAACTGAATCGCCATTGGTGAGGACAGTCATCATTTTTTAAAGGTTGTAAGCCAGGAAAAAATCTTTGACCAGAACCTCCAAGCCAGTCCCTCAGAACCTTGTAACCAAACAGAAACGAGTGTCCAAAGTCCAAGTACAATAGCCAAGATTAACGGAGGAGAATAATGTACTTTAAAGACACCGTTTGTATTGACTGATTTTTTAGGCACATAGTAATTATCATCTTCGATAAAATCCATTCCTTCTGGTGTCATTCTTGATAGGGCATTGAACCCTGCAATGATGCCACGGCTAAACATCCCTTTCTGGAATCTCGGTAGAATTACACTAGTTATTATCCAGTAAATGTGTTGATCCTTTTGCTCTCCCCACCCTTCCCCTAGACGGATCTTGACTGTTAAGGGAACTTTCTGACTTTCTCCCTTTGCAACGAGCATTAGGATACCCTTACTGAGGTTTTCTTCGTTTCCGTCATTTTCGTATGCTCCGATTTGCCACTGATCAAAGAGAAGATCTGCAAAAGTCTTAATTGTCATTTCCTGATCCACATGATCCGATATTTTATTGATGGTGACGACAATGATTGGAGTCTCGAAATATCGTTTTCCGCGACTGCGAATCTTTTGAGCATGATTTCGATCAATTAAGTTTGCCTTATCGACAAGGCATTCAAGGTCCCCCGGCGGATCTAGATTCAGGATGTCCTGTGCAGCACAGTCCATCTCCATGATCGAAACTAAAAGCAAACAAAGAACCGCCCCAGAAAGAGGACGCTTTTTGTTTTGAGAAAGGCCTTTCATGAATCAATGAAAGGAGTATCGCGAATTTTGACAGATGATTGAAGCGTTTTTTCTACATTGTTAGCCTGCACGGCACAATGATTTCTCTTCATATAGCCTAATCCAAGTACAGATCCTTTATCGTTGCTGACGCTGGTCACAGTTCCGACTTCATTATTTTTTTCATCGCAAAGTGACCATCCCGGGGCTGGCACAGTTTCAGGATCAAAGCTAAGGCCCACTAAGATACGGTTGACTTGGCCGACACTTTCGAGACGGGAGATGATTTCCTGACCCACATAACATCCCTTATGAAAGTCAATGCTGGTCCGATCGAGTAGAGCTTCCTGAGGGAATGTTTTGTGATCTAATTCGTTTCCCCATTTTGGAACACCCTGACTAATTCTGAAAGATTCAAGTGCATTCTCACTGATCCAGTCCGAACCGGCATCGAGTTCACCTGGTCTGATCCACTGGTCCATACCGTCAATGCTGTACCTATTAGATTTGATCCCATTGCTTTGGGTTTGTCCAAGATCATGAATGAGAAGATAATCTTCCGTAATGTCAACAATCTCCACATCGTCAGCGATGATGTATTTTGATAGTCTTTGAAAGAGGGTAGTCCTCAGTTCCGAATCCGAGTCAATGAGGAACGATTGATTATTCTCATCCACCGAGATCCAGATGAGTCCCTCGAGTCGGCCCTTTGATGTTGTGACGCAAGCTGATATCGCTTCAATTTCTGAAGCCTTTTGCACGTCATTACTGACTTGGCCATTCAGATAACGTACTCGGTCCTTACCGCTCACTCGGAACTTCGCACGTTTTGAAAGATCAATGGATTGCATGCGGTGTTTTATGTAAACCTGCTCGGACTATTTGGAGAAAATCAGTTAACTATTAGTCCGTAAAATTTTTGTAAATGACGGAGTAATCCTCATTCTCATTACCCTCTTTCATCTGATCCATCATTGTCTTAGTAGCTGACCTAAGTACAGGCAAATCAATGCCAGCATTTTCTGCAATGGAGAGACCAAAGTTAGCGTCTTTGAGCATGTTTTTGAGCGAGAAATGAGGTTCATAATTCCCATCCAGCATCGTAGGAAGCTTCATATTGGACAGGCCTGATGCGCATGCATTTACCTTCATGGCTTCAGACATCTTATCCAAATCCACCTCACCAGTTTTGCAAACACTCAAGGCCTCTGCGAGGATTGCGACAGTAGTCGCAGAAATCATGTTAGTGGCAATTTTAAGGACCGTGGCTGCACCTACCTGACCCAGATAAGTGATGGAGTTCGAACTTAATTCGAGTAATGGTCGGACCCTTTCCAAAACGTTTTGGTCTCCTCCAACATAATAGTTAAGGAGTCCACTAGCAGCGGCGTCCCGACTACCAGTGAAAGGACAGTCCAAAAATGCAGCGCCTGAGGATTGAATTTTTGCGTTAGCTTCTTCAGTGTGCTGGGGTGAAACTGTAGCATGATTAATGATAATATGTTTCTCACTGAGTCCGGGCTTCATGGTCTCAATGACTTGGAGTAACGCTTCTCCGTCGCGCACAAATATTTGTATGTGAGTACTTGTACGTGCAACTTCTAGGGGGGATTCGAGCGCATTCTGATCTTGGCCGGGGCTCCGGTTCCAAGTATTAACATCCCGCCCCTTTTCCTTGAGGGTCGTGGCTATTCGGCTTCCAATTATTCCAAGGCCAATGACGCCTACGCCAGTCTCATTCTCAGTAGACATATTATTAATTGCCTTATAGAGGAAGGCCACTCCTGCTCATGAGATGACTACCGGGCAGATAATAATCTGCAGATTATGAGTTACTTCTTCGAGCTTTTGGACTTCTTGGTTGTTCCGGTCTTAGGCTCAATGAGCTTAGTTTCACCGGTCGCTTTGCCGGTCTTTGGATCGACAGGAGTCACCTTGATTTTACCGCCCTTTTCTTTTGGAAATTCTACGGCTACCGGAGGAGTAGTGGCAGTGATCGGTTTGCGAGGCTTGGACCCAGAGGGATTCGTTGAGCCTACTTTTTTGCCTGGCCTGATTGATGGAATTCTTGACGGAGCGGCAGTAATTTCAACTAGTTCCATTTCAAAGATCAGAGTGGAATTTGGTCCGATAGGTGCCCGCCTTCCCATTTCACCGTATGCGAGATCTGAAGGAATAAATAGCTTCCACTTTGATCCGACTGGCATGATCTGAAGGGCTTCGGTCCAGCCTTTGATTACGCCTCGCACACTGAACTGACGAGGAGTCGTGCCGTTAGTTTGATCAAATACTGTACCATCAATCAAAGTTCCCTTGTACCGAGCTTTAATTCTATCGGTTGGTTTTGGTATGGCTCCGTCAGCAGCTTTAAGAATTTCGTACTGGAGACCACTCGGCAGAGTCTTAACGCCTTTCTTTTTACTATTAGTAAGGAGGAATTTTTTACCGTCGGCTTTGTTCTTGGCAGATAGCTCATCCCACTCTTTCATGGTTTTAAGGCCGAAGGCCTCAAGTTGGGATTTTTTCTGAGCAAGTTCAGACCGTTCTTTACTGAAGGCTTGGAGGATCCTGTTCTTATCATCATCTGAAAAATCTATTTTATTTCCGGCAATAGCGGCCTTGAAACCTTCTACGAAACGTTCCACTTCGATTGCTAGTTCCGCGTTCTTCATATTGGATCCGATATCAGCACCGATCAGGTAACTGACGATCTTCATGTCCTTATGCTCAGTGGTTTCCTTTGGCTTGGCGGGAGCAGCTTCTTTTTTGGCCGTGGCCTTAGTAGTCTTTGCTTTGTCAGCCTGACCTGATGCAGATAGAGCTAATGCAAATCCTATGGTTAAGGGGACTAGTAAACGTTTCATGGTTGAGGTTTTGATAAGGTTTTTAATTAAGGGGTAGACACTTTAATCCGATTAATGCAGAGAATCAACTACACTTACTCCAACCCGAATACATTGAATTAACAATTCACCTAAGATTTCCTTAGTAATCTTACAGCTTGAGTCGAATTTTTCGTCTTTGATTCTTAAGTTTTACTAGTGTTTTTAGTAGGTGCAGGGCACTAAATTTTTTTTGAAATGTATTTCCAATTTATTGATTTTAAGTATGGTAGCTCGCATGATTTTTAGTCCTAAGATCTTTTATTTTTGTATCATATGCATCTTTAGCCTATCCAGTTCTTTAGCTGACCCGCCAGTGGTCACTGTTAAGGAAGGCAACCAGCAGGGACAAGCGATTGAATTCAATCAGTTCGAACCGTTCGTTGCCGAGTATTCAGGTTTTGGAACTAACGGTAATGACAATCAACTCTCTGTAGGAATTACGCAGGACAATACGTTTCTTTGGTCCCAGGAGTACAAGGGTTCAATTGAATCTAAATATACTGTTGAGTATGGATTAATAAGGCCACTTCCTCCCGGCTCTTACAAACTCACGTGGTATGATAAGAAAAGGAAAGAGGCCGGTTACAGAGACATTAAAATAAACGAACTGCCGCCTCCGAACAGCAAAACTTCCTGGACAGTTTTTATTTATGGGCATGGAGACAGTAATCTTACTCTCAATTTATTAGAGGATATTAACGAAATGATTACTGCAGGAGGGAGCGATAATTTTAAGATTGTACTTCTTGCCGACTTCGATTCTACCAGTACGGAGGCACTCAAAGATTCTGGACTTCCGAAAGAATACTGGGACAAAGTCGTTAGGATTGTAATTGATAAGACCGGCGCGAATGTTGTGGAAGTTCTTCCGGAGAAGGACCTCGATGATCCCAAGGAGTTGGAGGAATTTCTTGATTGGGGAATGAGCAACAGTGACTCTGACAGGTACGGGTTAGTTTTGTGGGACCATGGGGGTCAGTGGGAAGGATTTGGTCAGGACACGAGTGATGGAAAGGGATGGGCCAGAGGAGTTTCAATGTGGACTTCAGATATTAAGGATGTGATAACCGAATCTTTGAATAATAATAATGTTAACAAATTTGATTTCATCTCTTTCGACACATGCTTAATGGGGGGCGCCGAGCAGTTAGTCGACTTTCATGAGTTTTGTGATCTTTATATAGCAAATCCGGAAATTGATTATGGAGATGGCTGGGACTATGCGTCCACGATGGCCTTTTTACGGAGCCAGCCGGACATAAGCATGACTGAATTTGCAAAGGTAGAGGCCGGTTTCTGGAACTTTCATCACCAGCAAGCTGCGGACCGCGGTTTTAAGGTCCATGTGAGTTATGACATGAATTTATTTCCAGCCTACAATGCCAAACTGAAGGCTTTCACAGGAGAGCTGGTGCGGGCTGTCCAGAACAATGCGATTGATATGTCGTCAATGGCTAAGCTCAGACGAGAGTCCCTACCTTATAGTTTGGCCAGTCCTAGAGTTGGGCAGTCCAAGATCACCGATTACATTGATCTTGGAAACTTTGCTTTTGAGCTTTCAAGGATCGCTCCTGAGCCCCTTGGTTCCGTTTCACTGGACTTAGTGGATGCCATTAATGAGCTCATTATAGCTAAATCACTTGGGACTGAGAGGCAGCATGCCATTGGACTTTCCATTTACTATCCAATTGATGGAAAATATAGTCAGTTATACAGCCGCGATGAGACTTGGACCATTGACGGTAAGAGTCACAGGATAAGGCAAAACTTCCTTCAGGAATCTTATGGTGGTGATAACTGGAAGAAATACCTTTCCGCAGTTCAGGGACTTAACATCGGTGATGTTGCTCCACCGAAAATTGAAACCCCAGAGCCGACCGCAATTCCCGGGCTCCCCGAAGAACCCATTCCTGAGGAGGTCGAAGATAATGATGCGATCCTTGCATCTACCAATAGTCCCGCGGTTATGAATTTTGAAGTTCTCGAAGGGGACGATGCTTACTCGGCAAGAGCCGCGCTGGTCATTAATGAAACATTTGATAATCAGGAGCAATATATTTTTCTTGGAGAAATTGATAGCGGCATACTGGACGGGATCGGAAAATACGAACTGGAATGGGATGCCAGAATGCCCATGATTTCTTTGACTGATTCTGAAGTTCAGGACCCGGTATTTCTGGGCGGTTATGCTTGGGATCCAGGATCGAATATACATATCAGTTTTGCTGATTATTTGGCTCCGGGAGCGGAGGAAGTTGTTCCGCTTATCCTTTTCACAGAATTTGATGAATTTGGTTATGGTGTTGTCGATACGGTTCTCGAAGACACTATAGACACTGACGGTCTTGAGGAATATGCCTTATCTCCGCGCGAATATACTAGAGGCTTTGAGCCTGGCGGTACTATCTGGCCAGTCTACTATACAGAGACACTCCAGGATGGTGAATACGTGTCGGATTTCAGTTCATTTGAAGAAGTGGCAATAGTCATTCCAGAGACTGGCACAGACGGTCTAGAGATAAGTGATGGGAAAGTGGCAAATGGAACTTACGGAGTCGCTGTTCAGACTTATGATTATTTTGAGAATGAAAGTGACTTGATTACGTTCTTGGTGAATGTCACTGAAGATCAGCCCGTCGATACATTGCCGGAAATAAAAATACGTAGAGAAGATCAGGAAATGGTTGTCTCATGGCCAAATGGAACTGCTCATCAATACATTCTCCAGGTGAGCAATAATATGGTTTCTGGTGAGTGGCAGGGTGTGGATCAGAACGAACTGGATGTCGCTGATGGTCAATTTATTTTGAGGCATGGCATTGAGGACAGCGCATTGTTCTATCGCTTGGTGCGAAAAGTCCCAATTAGATGAAACTTTTTCAATTAGTCTGTCTGATCCTTTTTTTTGGACTTCAGGCTCTCACTGCTGAAATTCCTAGAGCCAATGAGCCTGACCAGAGGGTCCAGGCAGAAGGAAAGGGATGGAGGCTTGAGAAAGCAGTCATTAAGGATAATGGACGACCTCGGATCTTATTGATAGGGGATTCGATTCTGAATGGTTATGCCCGTCATGTGATCAAAAAACTGAGAGGTAAAGCGTATGTGGATATCTGGGTCAATCCTTATCATCAGTCAGGAGGCCTGAACAAAATATTGGCCCTTGTCTTATCTGAGGGCCCTTATGATTTAGTTCATTTTAATATCGGACTGCATGGATGGCAGGAAGGAAGAATAAAAAAGGGAACGTTTGTTCCTTTGACTAAAGATTATGTCAGAGTCATCAAATCAGAGGCACCGCAAGCTAAGGTTGTATGGGCAAATACTACTCCGGTGACCGTGAAAGATAATGTTAAGGAACTGGATCCAGAAATTAATCCGACCATCATTGAGCATAACAAAATGGCAGATTCCATCATGAAAGAAATGGGCATTTCGATTAATGACTTCTATTCCGTTCTAAATAAGAACCGGACCCTGGCAAAGGGCGACCGGTTCCATTGGACTGGCCCCGCCTATTCAATGTTGGGAGAAATGGTGGTCAAATCTGCGGAGCGTGAAATTCTTTCTGGGCCTTAAAATTTCTTAACATTTTAATTAAAGAGTCTCGCGTTGATGACCGAAAAGACGAGTTGGGATCAAGAAAGGAAGGCGATGCGGGATGTGCACCGTGATCTGACTGGAGGTGATCTGGGGTCCTGGAATTATAGGATGTATGAACCTGTATCAGGAACTGCCACTTTGGGTTCTGAGAGGAGTGAGAAATTCACAGATTATAAAGAAAAATGGGAGAAGGCTCAGAATTATGTAGAGTTTAACGAAGACAGAATGCTTTCGGGCTGCTGGAATAATCTGCCAGAACCATCACCTTTACGGACCGGAGGGAGTGAAAAGTTCTACATGATGTGGACCCGGCAAACTAGAAACAGAAGAGCCCTTGCTGCGATCGATGCTACTTGCGGAATAATACATTCTATCTTATTGGCCGATCATTTTAATGAGACCCGTTTTGAACCTAAAAGTGATAGGTTCGCAATTTATAGGGACCATATTAAATGGATCATGTCAGGGGCCGAATCTCATTACATCGAAAAATGGTCCAAGGACTATTTGAAGTGCAAAAACAATGCAAAGAATCCAGATAGGACCTTATTGGAAATTATTTCAGTATATGATTTTCTCAGCGCTAATTGTATTGATGGTGATCCGAGTCAAATTCCCAGCCCAACAAATATAAAGAATTATATTCGCGATAAGAATCAAAATGAAGAATCAGTTGATTCTAAGAGCCTCACTGATGCCGTCTGGGAAGAGAAGATGAAAATGGCATCCAAGTTCATTCCTCTCATTTGCTAGTTTAAATCAGAGCAGTTATAATTATTTACTGACTACTTTTATTGATCCCCAGTAACCGAATTCATTTCGCCAATCATTAGCTCTGTTCTCGATCACTATTGGGATTTTTTTTCCAGCATAGTCCGAGAGATCTAGATTCAATTCAAGCCATTGGCTTTGGACTGCAGTATAACCGACGATCTGATCGTGAATTACCTTTCCATCAGCCTTAACACGAATCTGCCAGTCTCCATGAGCATGGTAACTTGCTTTAACTTTAAGTGATGTCTTTTTGCCTGTAGGCACTTCAAGTTCACGATAAATTTCACAAGGGACAGTCTTATCCTTCGGATGAGTTTGGACAGCTGTCTCATTACGGAAACTCTTTATTGGCCTTACACCGCCTTCTCCTACGTTTCTTACATTAAAGCCAGGTGCAATTTTTTGAATGTGCTTTTGCCATGAAGGATCAGGCCCTAATTTTTTTGCAGATTTTTTCACAGCCATTCTTCTTGGAACAAGTTCCTGTAAGAGCGGTATTTGACCTGTAACGGCAAGAGTCAATGCTTTTTCGGAATGATCTGGAACCATCGGCTCCACAGCATACCATAACATGCGAGGAATATTATGGTCTTTGACATCCTTCTCGTGTTTTACGAGTTCCTCCAGTATTGGCCAGCGGTCATTGAATTGAATTCTCTGAGCAGCTGATGCCAAGTATAAGCGAACAACAGCCGATGGATCCTCTTTTGCCATTTTTTTGAAGCTCTCTAAAGCTTTATCACTAGGTTCGCGGTCTTCGCATAGTAATTGAATGGTCCAAGCCCGCACGTATTCATCTTCATGATTTAAAAGTTCTATTTTCTTTGATTCTGTAAGTAATCCCGTGACGTGAGCAGCCCATAGTGCTCTTAGTTTTTTTCCTGATGTTTTGGCATTATTTGCTAATTTCTGTAGACTCTTTCCGACGACCTCTTTATCCAAAATTCCTTGAGAGGCTCTATGATGAAGAATGACTCTAGCATGTCTAACGAACCAGTCATTGGAGTGATTTTGCATTTCTGCAAGTTCTAGGTCTGAAAGCTTTGATAAGTTAGGACGCTTTATTTTTTTAGCATCCTTCGGCATGACGCGATATATGCGTCCACTGTCCGGAAAATTAATGGCATTGCCGCAGATATCAGTGTCGTGCCAGTCAAGAATGTATACGCCGCCATCCGGGCCAATTTCTAAACTGAAACCTACCCACGCAAGGTCGTTGATAGGCAAAAAAGCTGAATGGTGTCGCCCGATATAACCTGAGCCACTTCTTTCCATGAAATCTATAAGAACTTCATGCTGGTGTATATTACACTTAAATAATTGATCTCGATAAGATGAAGGGAACGTATCTGCTAGGTAAAACCGGGCACCGCCATGCGCTGATAAATGATGATGATCTGCCACCGTTTCAATGGGTTTATAAACGTATGGATTCTTATGAGCTTTAGCTTGTTTCGTAAAATAACCTCCTTGAACAATGTGGAACAGGTGAGGGATAACACAGCAACTTGCAAAGCCTTGACCTACATCATTAAAATCAAATCCCCACGGATTTGATAGGCCATGTCCAAACACTTCGAATTCTTTCTTA
Source organism: Verrucomicrobiaceae bacterium (assembly GCA_004211885.1). GTDB lineage: Bacteria > Verrucomicrobiota > Verrucomicrobiia > Verrucomicrobiales > DEV007 > EC70. The sequence continues at coordinate 8,533 of SHBV01000016.1, read as the reverse complement.
ACGGGGTGAAATCTCCAAATGCCACCATCAATGAACTTCCTCTGATCTTTGGGCGTTCCTGGCTTGCCAACATAAGACTGTGTGAATACACCATGGCATCCATAAAGCCATCCGTCAGGACCCCAAATAAAACTATTTAAGGTTTCATGTCTGTCTTGAATTCCCCATCCGTCTAAAAGTATTTGAGGCTCGCTGTCTGGTTTGTCGTCTCCATTATTATCAGGAATGAAAAGTAAGTTCGGAGGAGTCCCAACATAGACTCCGCCAAATCCTGTCGCGATACCTGAAGAGAATGGAAGTTTGTCAGTAAAAAGTTTTTTAGTATCAAAAACTCCATCACTATCAGTATCTTCAAGGATTTGAATTTTAGTGCCTTCCCCTTTTTTGTGGGAACGTCTGTTTACATAATTACCATTTTCCACGGTCCATATTCTACCTTTGTCATCAAAGCAAAAAGCAATTGGTTCTGCGATGTCAGGTTCCGCCGCGTAAATTGAAACTTCGAAGCCTTTAGGTATGGACATCTTTGCTACTGCCTCTTTCGGTTTTAGAAAAGGAGCATTACTTGTACGATGCTGACGATGCTGTTTTTTCTTTTGAGCTGGTGCAAAATTGATGAGCATTGCAATAGATAGCAATGTGATGAGAAAGCTTTTTATTTTCATTTAAGGTATTTCTATTTGTTCTTCAGTTTGTAGATATTTTATCAATGCGAAGAAATCTTCTGTGGGAATTGTATCAAGTATACCTTCCGGCATCATTGATATTGGTAGCTTTTGTCGTTCTTTGATATTTTCCTTAGGTATTATTTCCTTTCCGGCAACCATTTTCAATACAACTTTCTGAGAGTCTTCTTCTCCGATTGTTCCGGCCAAAACGCGATTATCTTTCGTTTTTACTATTACCATTTTATATCCGTCAGGGACATCAAAATTTGGATCCACAATATTAAGGAGAATATATTCCCTGTTTGCTCTGTTTGATCCTGTCAGATCGGGCCCGAGAAGGCCGCCTTCTCCATACATTTGATGGCAGGTGCCACAAAGGGCTGAAAATAATATTCTTCCTCTTGCAGGGTCTGCTTTTGAGGCTTCGGGTCGGTCAAGTAATCTAGAATATTTAAGAATGAGTTCTTTTTTATTTGTGCTTTGAACTTGAACCTTACCATAGATTTTATCGAACCTTTCACCGAGCAGAGAATGCAATGTTCGCGCAGTGTAAGCAGGAATTTCACTTGGTAATATCTCTTTCTTTTGTAAAGCAATTAGAAGTGCCTCGGACGTTTCTTTTTTGGTTGCTAATGTCTCAACTACGGCACGTTTGGTTTGTGTGTCCCAGTCAGAGTATTGTTTGATTAATTGATTGGAATCTGCTCCTTCTATCTTTCCGAATGCCCGGATCGCATCAAGTCTCATTTCAGGTTCTTCAAGTAGGGATCGTACTATTTCATTTAGACCTGGTTCCTTTTGAGCGATGAGTGATTTTAATGCGGATCTCCTATCCTTAATTTTTCTTTTTTGGTCTTTTAATAAGGTCAGGGCTTCTTGAGCGGCACCAGCGTCTCCGAAGATTTGTCCGATTTCACGAGCCAGTTCCTTATGTTGAGGATCTGTGCTTTTCACTAATTCGGCATTCAGTTCTTTCCAGCCCTCAGGAGCATTAACATTCACCTGTCCTTCTAGACCCTTAATCATACCCTTCAGCAGGACCGTTCTCAGTGCGGGATTCTCAGAGTCTTTTGCTGTTTTAATCAGCAGGGCAATGGAGTCATCATCGGCAAACAATTGTCCGACAAGAAGAAGACCTGATAGAATTATTCGAACGGTATGCATCCAGATTTATGATTTGCTTTACTCGACCCATTCATTCCATTCCTCCATGATTGCCTCATTATTGTGCTTGCCTTCATAAATTATAAAACGATGAAGGAAGGACTTGGTCTGACCCTTTTCAATTTTCCAAGTACCTGAACGAGCCCTGGCAGGTCCAACTCCAAATTGTCCATCGATCCGCCACATGTTTGGAAACTCGTCATTTTTTGGATGATCAAAAATGGCGATATGACCTTGGCTTGTTAGATTCTTAATTTCCATTCCAAGATCTATCCACTTAGCACGTTTCCCTTCACCTTTTTGATTTATGTCCCCTTCTGAATTAATGACTTCAGCTTTTATTCCCCTCTTCCAAGGCATTCGTAAAAAGAGTCCGCCATAATTATATTTTGCGATGGTAATGTTTTCATGGGCTAATCCTTGCCAATTCAAGTCCATGATTATTGCCCCATCTTTGCTAATTTTAATTTTCCACTCCTGAGTCTCAGTAATTAATGGGTCCCCTTCTTTGTTCAGCATCAAATATTCTGTTTGCCAGCGGATCCCTCCTTTGTCATTTTGTAGGATTTGCACGGACTTGCGCTTCCAATAGTCTCCTCTTGGGTTGTGGAAGTAGTCCCTTCCGTTGACCCTAGTAAATCCCCAGTAAAGTCCGGTCTGATGCTTGTGATGGCCGGGACTGTATTGGGTTAACTCACCTTTGCCATCAGGAGATTTAATAGGATGGATGTAGGGACGGAAATCGGCCTTTGCATTTTGAGTGATTAGAGGGTCATGGATTCCTTCTCGATAGATGCTGATCGTTCCCTTTTCTTTGTCATGAATGGCATTGAGGATTTCCTTGGCTTGGATGGATCCATTGATCATTAAGCAAAGCAGAATGAAAAATATCATAGGGGCTTTATTTTTCAGGGTATTCATTATTGAAATTAATTATCTTATTTATTACTTTTTCTGGCTAACTTAGTGTAAATATAAGCTTAATTGCCTATCAATTTATTAGTAAAGTAGGATTTCGCTTAAAAAATTAAGAAATCACGTAATATTTTATTTTTATTGGAGGTTTCAATAAGTAATCTTCAAGCATAATTTAACCATAGGATGATGATATTTCCGCAATCTTATTTGTTCCGTTACCCAATAATGATTTTGGGCGCTTTCTTTGTTTCACATTCCATTCTTTTTTCTGAAGAAAAAACGACGGAGATTAATGAGAAAACAAAAAACTTTTGGTCTCACCGACCCCTCAAGACTCCGGATATTCCTAAAGTCAATGACCCTGAATGGCAAAAGAATCCTATCGATGCATTTATCTTTTCTAAGCTAGCCGATAATGGGCTAAGTCCTAACCCGCCAGCTTCCAGAGAAGAACTTGCTCGCCGTGCTTACTTTAATATTACAGGACTGGCTCCGTCCCCTGAGCAAGTTGCCAATTTTGTTTCTGATAAATCACCAGATGCTTGGACAAATTTAGTCAATCAATTATTGGATTCACCACAGTACGGAGAAAAATGGGCTCGGCATTGGTTGGATGTAGTAAGGTATGCAGAATCGAACGGATTTGAGAGAGACTCAAATAAGCCGCACATCTGGCGTTACAGGGATTGGGTCATTGATGCATATAACAACGATAAGCCATATGACAGGTTCATCATGGAGCAACTTGCCGGTGATGAATTAGACGACATGAATCATGAGTCAATGATAGCTACGGGATTCTTTAGGCTCATGCAATGGGACGATGAGCCGGTTGATCGATTGCAGCACAGGTATGACGTTCTGGATGATATTGTTAGAGTCACTTCAGAGGGATTTCTGGGAATGACGATAGGTTGTGCACGTTGCCATGATCACAAAATAGATCCGATTAAGCAGACAGATTATTATAGCTTCGTTGCATTTTTTAATGGGGTCACGAATAATGACAAAGGGCGTGGAGTCGTCGTTGATTTAAATCAGGTAGGTGATCCGCAAAAGAGAAAGGAGCAGGAAAAGATTCGTCAGGACCGAGCAACTGATCTTACGAACCGAATCACTGCCATTGAAAAAATTGCCACTAAACGTTTTGCAAAGTTGGATGCTAAACTTGCTAAAGATTTAGAAAAAAACATCACGGGATTATCAGATAATGTCCTCGTTGCTAATCATCGCAAACGTGAACAAAAATGGTACTATACAACAGAAAAACCAGCCCCTGATTGGTCTGCAGTTGGGTTCAGAGCCCAAGAGGCAAAATGGAAATCAGGAATCGCTCCTTTTGGTGGATCAGTTCCAAATGAGGAAGGAAAAACCCCATGGAGCACACCAAATATTTGGCTTCAAACAAGTTTTCAGCTGACGGTCGTTCCTAAAGCATTAAAGATGCAGGTTTATCATGATGAGGACATTGAAATTTATCTAAACGGTCAGCAAATAGCTAAGCGTATGGGCTTCGTTACTAAGTACGTTGAAGTGCCGTTAGATCAGAAAGCGGCAGCAGCTTTGCAGACGGGCCGGAACGTTGTGTCCGTTCATGTTAAAAATAATGGCGGAGGACAATTCTTTGATATGGGTCTTGAAGCGGTCGATGCCCCTAAGTCTCCAGTTAACATTGCGGTTTTGATCAGGGACAGAGGAAAAGAGGTTTTTAGTGAAGATCAGATAAGCACCTATCTTCAATTCGTTAACGATTTGAAAAAGCTTAAAGCGCCCAAGTCTAGTGGGCCGATGCAGGCAATGGTAGTCAAAGAATTTGGAACTAATGCAGAGCAGATGCATGTTCATTACAGAGGCAATGCGAACGTAAAGGGTGACCCTGTCGATCCTTCTTTCCCTCCTATACTTGGTGGAACGAAACCTACGATACCTTCACCAAAGTCAGGCCAGAAAACGACAGGACGTAGGAAGGTCCTTGCCGAATGGATAACTGAGCCCAACAATCCACGCACTTCTCGTGTCGCTGTGAACAGGATTTGGCAAAATCATTTCAATAAGGGCATTTCTTCGAGTCCCAGTGATTTTGGTTATCTTGGCGTCAAGGCTACTCATCCTGAATTATTAGATTGGATGGCCACAGAATTTGTCAGAAGAAAATGGAGTGTTAAGGAATTGCAACGTATGATTATGTCATCCAAGACTTATCAAATGTCTTCAAGAGCACAGAAAGATGCTCTTGCAAAGGATCCTCAAAATAACCTCGTTTGGAGATTCAATATGCGGCGGATGAGTGCTGAGGAAATTCGGGATAATATTTTAGCAGTGGCTGGCCAATTGAATCTTAAGATGGGTGGCGAGAGTTTCTATTCCAAGTTGGACGAGGCTGTATTAGCCACATCATCAACGAAGGGTGGAAAGTGGGGCAATTCTCCGGTAGAGGAACAGAACCGCAGAGCCGTTTACATCAAAATTAAGCGTTCATTGAAGGACCCAATGTTAACCGGATTTGATTTTGCTGACACTGATGCGCCTTGCCCACAAAGATTTACAACTACAGTGGCAACGCAAGCATTAAACATGATTAACAGTAACTTTGTTAATGAGAAGGCTGCTATCTTCGCAAAGCGGCTAGAAGAGGAGGTCAATGGGGACATGAGCGCTCGAATCAGGAGAGGCCTTGAGATAGTTACGTCCAAACCTGCTAATCCAAAGTCTGTCGAAATTGCTGAACAAATGATCAAAACACTCAAAAATGATCATGGCTTGGATGATCAGAATGCTCTCCAGAGATTTTGTCTGGTGGCACTGAACATGAATGAGTTTATGTTTATTGATTAAGAACTGCTAAAATAATAAAAATTTTATATATATAAAAAAGAAAGAACAGACCATGAAATTACCTCGTAATACATTCTGTGGACAAACTAACCGCCGTGAATTCTTGCACACCGTTGGGGGAGGTTTCACATCTATGGCTCTCACAGGAATGCTAGCCAATGATGGATTTTTCAAAGGCTCAGCAAACGCAGCTGGTGGAAATCCTCTTTATCCGAAGCCTCAGATGATGCCGGCAAAGGCAAAATCAGTCATATTTCTTTTTATGTATGGTGGGCCTAGCCACATGGACACTTTTGATCATAAACCGAAACTTTACCCTTTGGACGGACAAACTATTGATGTGAAGACTCATGGCCGAGGCGGCAAAAAAAATAAGGGTCGAGTAGTTGGTCCAAAGTGGTCTTTCAAGCCATACGGACAGTGTGGCAAAATGGTGTCGGAACTTTTTCCTCACGTTGGAACATGCGTTGACGATATGGCTTTTGTTCATTCAATGACTGCAGATTCACCAATTCATGGTTCTGCCATGCTGATGATGAATAGTGGATCTTTAATCAGTGGTAAACCTTCACTAGGCTCTTGGGTAAATTACGGGCTCGGATCAGTGAACCAGAATTTACCAGGCTATGTGGTTATGCTTGATCATACTGGAGGACCTATTTCTGGTGCAAAGAACTGGACTTCTGGCTACATGCCAGCTTCGTACCAAGGCACTGTATTTCGTCCTACTGGAGACCCAATTCTCAATCTTAAACATTCCAAGGGAATGGATTCAATTGAGCAGAGGAAAGTCATTACATCTCTAAATCAATTAAATTCTCAACACCTGATAGGTCGGGAAGACAACTCAGATCTTAGTGCTCGTATTGCCAGTTATGAGCTTGCTTATAATATGCAGTCCACTGCGCCAGAGGCCATAGATGTAGATTCTGAACCTCAACATGTGAAAGACCTTTATGGTCTTGACGGTTCTAGGACCGATGACTTTGCCCGTAAGTGCATTCTATCAAGAAGACTAGTAGAGCGTGGCGTTAGATTCATACAGGTATATTCTGGAGGAGCTCATAATGATTCCAATTGGGACGCACATGGCGATCTTAAAAAGAACCACGATTATCATTGTGGACGAACAGATAAACCAATTGCTGGACTCTTGAAAGATCTTAAGCAGAGGGGTCTCTTAGAAGAAACGTTAGTTGTTTGGGGTGGTGAGTTCGGGCGTCAACCGACTGCGGAATATGCTAAAGGAACGGGCCGTGACCATAATAGTTTTGGCTTTACCATGTGGATGGCAGGTGGAGGAATTAAGGGAGGTGTCAGCGTAGGTTCGACAGACGAGTTAGGAAGTAAGGCCGTTGAGAATCCTTACCATGTTAGAAATTTGCATGCGACAGTCCTTAATCTGATGGGCCTAGATCAAAATAATTTGAGTTATTTCTATAATGGTTTGGACCAGAAGCTCGTTGGCGTTGAGGGAGCCGAACCTATTTATCAGGCAATGGCCTAAAGCGTTCTTTTCATAGCAGTGACTGAGGTGTGAGTTTTCCAAGCCCTGAAACTGCTGATATCAGTAATCGTAAACGTTACCTCGTGGGTGTTTCTGGGGGACGCGATTCAGTAGCGCTGTTACATTGGCTTAAGTTTGAGATTCACTGTAAGGATATTATCGTTTGCCACCTCAATCATTCATTGCGGGGCAGAGATTCTGGTTCAGATGCAAGATTCGTTCGTAATCTTGCGAAGAAGTATGATTTTAAATTTGAATATGATAAGCAAGACATTCGTAAAATATCTAAGCAGAGAAAAACTTCGATTGAAGCAACTGCTAGGGACGAGCGGCTCGGTTTTTTTGCTAGGGTTTCAAGGAAGTGGCGCTGCAATCGGGTGATATTAGCTCATCATGCAGATGATCATGTTGAAACTGTTATAATGAATTTGTTTCGTGGATCAGGGAAGCTGACTGGCATACGCAAAGAATCACAGATTGTATCAAATGGAGTCAGCATAAATCTACTTAGACCATTTTTGGATATTTGGCGCTGCGACATTGATTCTTATGTAAAAGCAAACAGCATTCGTTACAGAGAGGATACTAGTAATCTTAGTAATGAGTTTTTGCGTAATCGGGTACGTAATATTCTCTTTCCTAGTCTAAGAAAAATATTCCAACGCGATGTAACAAAAGCAATTTCACGGGCTGCAGAAGTATCGATGCGTGAATCTGATATGATTGATGAAATGCTTTTATCTTCTGAATTTTCATGGATTAACAAAAGTGAACTGCCTCTAATAAAACTTAATAAACTAAATGATGCGTTACAGGGACGGGTCATACTGTATTGGTTGAGAAAGGCAAATGTGTCAGGAGTAGGCTTTACTGAAGTGGAATTGGTGAGGTCTTTAATTAAAGACAATTCAACTGCTAAGATTAATCTTCCGGGCGGCAAGTATGTTCGGCGCAGGAATAAGCAAATTTTTATCGATTAGCCCTTATTGTTCTGGCCAATTCAAATGCTGACGAAGAAACTCAAATGTTCCTTTTGCATTAATTGTATGCGGACCAACGAACCATTCGATTCTTGTTTTATTACCGATACCAAGTTTCGCTGAATATAGATTTCTGACCTTTGCAAATTCGTAAGCTACAGTCTCATCCGGAGCAACGCCATCAAAGTGCCCACGCTCAACCATAAAAGGCCGCGGCGCAATGAGCGCAGCCATTTCCGCATAATTAAAAGTGCTGCCCAGATCCCACTCGAAAATTTCATATTCACCTGTCCACACGTAACTATATCTGGATCTTGTTGATGCATTTTTCCAGACCCACTCATTGAAGTCTGCTGAACATATTGAGAGACAGTAATTTGAGACTAGGGGCGGGATTCGCATCGCAGATTTACCTCCGTATGAGAGGCCGTAAAAACCAATCCGTTCCTTGTCTACGAATT
>SHBV01000015.1 GCA_004211885.1 Verrucomicrobiaceae bacterium | reverse complement strand
AACCCTTCGACCCGATAATTGCACTCGAACATGTAAGAAACGGAAAGAATGTCTTCATTGACTATACTGCTGTCTGGTGAGCTGTCTGCCAAACCAATGAACAGTTTGTTCTTCATACTAAAGAGGTAAGCGAAAAAATTAAAGAACTTGGAATTATTCCAATGATCGCAGATCAGTCAGATAAAGACAATTGGATCCTTAGTGAATTCCTCGATAAACTCGAGCAACCAACTATCCCTTTCTACCCAATGATTTTAGGATCAAAGAATGGAAAAATTGTAGAATTACCCAACCAACTCTCCCCACCCGCCATTACACCAGAGGCAGGCAAAAGGAAATTCATCAAGGAGCTGGAAGAATCAGTAAAATCTTAGCGTTAGTTAATCGACTTCACTGCGCAGCTTTTCAAAATCATTAAACAGAATAGAATTCGGCACAGGTTTAATTGTCTTGGATGCCAACAAAATTGCATCTGAAGCCTCATCCATCCGACGGTCCAACAAACAGTTCCTTACGTATGGCTCAATCAAGTTATAAAATAAATGCCCTCCACTAGAATCCTTAAACTGTTCTAATATAATTTTATATTTACGATGCGCTTCTTCCCAGCTCATTGCTCTCTGAAGGTCAAAGACCTCATCGCTAGCAACAGTAACACCAAGATCAAATCTCCCTGATCGATTCTCGTTTATAATTTGGCGACTCAACTTTAAAGCCGCAGAGTCTAAATTTAGCTTCCTTAAAATCTTTAATAGCTCGATCTGACCTTTTGCTTTGGTTCCTTTCTCTCCCTTGAAATTAGTTATCCACCTCGACCAAAAGACCCTCATCTGATCAAGATCAGCATCACTCTCCTTAAGGTAATTTAGCTCGATTTGCCAAGGCTCCTTGCTCCTGGGCATGATCTTAGATGCAACTTGTAAGAGAGACTGAAATCGGGCTGAGTCACGATTTAACAGGGCCCAAGCCAAAACTAATTTTCCTTTGATTTGGGAGGGGCTATCTCCATTAGATTTTAAAACAAATTCAAACTCCGCATCACTTATTCTCTCCCATGATTGCGGGTCGTATGCAAAACCTACTGGGTACTTCTCACTGGCCCATCGAGCAGCATTTAAACTCCACCTGCCTCGAGATTCCAAAAAACCCACCCAAGCGTGGCCCCCGGAACGGCCTTGACCCATAAATAAAATTGAGGGAACTCCCTGAGACTTGGCAGCATGCGCAGCAAAATAGCTCTGATCCATACATATCCCGCCCCTCTTTAACCCAATGTCAATTAGGCGATACTGACCGTGAGGCCATTGATAAGTCTCACTGTTAATTCGCTGTTGATCATACGGTATAATTTTATACAACCGCTCAAGGTCTTTTATATTTTTAATCCTAATTTGTTGAGCATACTTGAGCTCACTTAATTGAACGGGCGTATCAATCACAAAACAGAGTTCCCTAATGGACAGTCTATCAAGACCAATTTTAAGATTTCCACTTTCATGGGAAGTGACGAAAAACTTAAATAACGATAAAATATCTAAATTACTAAAGGGAACATCACTTCTGTTAACGTTGGGATGGGGCCATGTCGCAGGGAACGGCTCATCCCACACTATTGCAATTGCAATTGCAAGATTCATATACCGTTTAAATCTTTTCTCATCATCGGCAAGGATCGCAGATAAGATCTCAGCAAACTTTGTCTTATTGTCTGATGAACTTATATATCGGAGGGACTTATTACTTAGACCATCCACTGAAAGCAATGCTTTACAATTTACAAAAGCATCATTGGAAGAATTCAATTTAAGAAAATATGGGATGATTATTTCCTTTGACCAATACACTTGAGTTACCCAGTCCCAGAAGTGGGCACTAGAAAGAAGTTTGTTTATGTTGTGTGATTGACTGACTTTCAATAATCGATCATTCATAAGATCTACACTCATCATCCAATTAGTAGGACTCGAATGTGAATTTAACCACCTCATCTGACGATCCTTGCTCCATACCGGGATAGAATACTTCTGCTCTGCACAAATCGGAAATAAGAGAGCAAAATGAAAAAAAAATAAAAATATCAGCTTCAAAATCAATCGACTTCCCTTTTACATTATTTGCGAATTTTTAAAACAATTTTGCCATTCAATTGTTTTTATAAATTTTTTAATGTCCTTTTATATTAAATTCTAATTAACTAGTAGTTTAGTATTCTTAAAAGTTAAATCTTAAAAATTGATTTTAAAATATATAGTAATTTTGTGTGATTTTATCACTATAATACCTTGCACTATAAAACAAATGTTTCATATATTTAGGATGTGTTAAGTATTATTAACTGATTAAATTTGCTTAACACTTTGAGGGGATACGGGGTGGCACTGGTTTTTTAGGTTGAGGTTCCTAGCCAGTGTCACCTCATTCTTTTTGTTTAAGGACATTTATTAGCATTTGAGTAATGGCCTTATATTGGCAATGACTCCATTCCACTTCTGAGTCTCAATTCGAGTATTTTAACTAACCCTAAATGCTCGGAAAGAAGTCCGCTCATGTGAGTCTTAAGTCCATCGCTGCTCGCCTCCGACTCTACACATATTGTATGTATGTCTCCACCCTCACCAGCGTGCCTGCCAGGTGAAATAAAAAGCATCGAAAGAATTACGTCACCACAAAAACCATCACTTCCCAAGAGGTCCTCTAAAAGAGGCTCATTGAATTTATACTCCGGCTCGGGCCTAGATTCCATAGAAGATGGCTGAACCGAACTAACTTCATCGGATAAAATATCTCTTAATTGATTTGCTATAAAATTCCTAACATCATTCACCTTCTTCCTCGGCGTGCCATGATCCACGAGAGTAACGGAAGGTGCCTTTAACTTATTTTCTGAAATTTTAATCCTCACTAATTCAGCAAGAATTTGCGCCACATCATCATTGTGATTATTTTCAATGTCCACAAGAGGATCAGCAATCCTAACTTGTAGATTTGGAAATTCTTTTTTTATCTCCTCTATCCTTTGTGGCAAATACTCATAGATGGCAGCGCTTCGACCAAAAAATAATGGAACTATAAGAAAGCTATCTACTCCATTAGAAATTTTTTCCTTAATGAATGGTTCAACAATATCAGCAGGGACACCATCAAGCTCATCAGGATCAATCTTAGTCGAATGTAATAATGACACAGGATGAACCTTATTTCCTGTACTGATTGATAACTCAGTCGCAATACGGCGCAGGCTAAGTACAGAAGCTGCCCGATATGAGCCATTATCTACTAATAGAATACAGTTCTTTTCTTCCATATACTTCTAGTAAAGTGATCCTCAAACATTTAAATATGCAATTGTTATTTCTACAAATCCACCACCATTATCCGTCACTTTCAAAGTTTAATTCATAAGTTGCTTTATTAATCTGTCATGACAGGAATGAAATCTATCATCATTATTTATACCCTAATTATTTCTTCCCTTTATCTGCGAGGGGCTGATCTTTTGAGGGTAGTCGAATTCAATGATGGGACACGACTTATTCTCAGCCTAAAAGATCAGCCCATTAACTTTAAATGTTTTCTTAATAACAATGAAATCAAAGATATTGAAATAAACCTCTCAGATACTGAAGAGTTGCATTTCTCAACGTCTCAACCAATTGAGCGCCTACAAAAAATAACTGCATTGCTAGAACAACTTAGAGATGAAAATTTCAAACAACGGGAAAGGGCCGCTGCCCTTTTAGGTTCAATATCAAATGGATTTCAAAACATACTAAAAACCAATATAGAAAACTCACTTGACCCTGAAGTACGATGGAGATTGAGGAGAATTATAAACAATTTACCTCCCCAGACCTCCTTGGGCTTTGATCAAATACGATCAAAGACAGAAAGACTCAAAGGACAAATAATAAACTTTAACAGCAAAAATCAATACCAAGGATCAGAACTAAGGCTCAGTAGAACCTCAGTTAAATCCATAAAAAAGATCCCTAATGAACTTAACTCTTCTGGCTTCCTCATAATTAACGAAGAGAATTCACCTGAAGTACCCATCACCAATATTAAGATAGACTTCAACTCATCACCAAATGGCAAAATCTTAAGGCCTGGACAAAATATAAATACAGCTTACGAGAGCCTAGGAGTATCATTTAAGTCACTTCACCCAAATTCATACCTGACTGTCAGTCCCAAGGAAGTCGGGGGAATACAAAGAGGAAATTCAGCTACAAATCACAGGCCCCTATTTGAAGGCACTATATCTGCGCATTTTTGTGACCCGAATGAACCAAGAAAGAATCGGTCAGTTTCATTCTTAGGACTACGTATCGGACTCGTCAAACCAGGTGGAACCACTTTGACAGTATTTGATTCCAATGACAATAAGATAGAAACAACTACAAATAGAGAAGGCAATCAATTCATTGGCATTCTCAGTAAGGCACCGATCACTCGTTTCACATTAAGCGCTAACCCAGATATCGACACAACTTTTTCATTTGATGATTTGATATTTACTGATCTGCAAGACTCAAACCAAGCTAATGGTGCACTATTAAAACTTAAGAATGGCGACAGAATATCATGTGAAAAGTTTATTTTCCCGGACCTATTAAACAAAAAGGAGCAAAACCTAATTGCATTCCCTTCATCAAAGTCATTAGGAAAACTCAATATCAAAATGAAAACCATCCTTTCAATTAAAAAGAATGAGCTTAACGAGCCTGATCAAAATGAGACTCCTCATCTTTGGTGCTTATTAAATGACGGATCAATATTAAAGGTCAATTATACACCTGAAATGTCACCTAGAACTGATTTTGGTAATTTTAGACTTCAAGAGCTCAAACTCAAAGCCCTATGGCCATCAGGAAAAAAACTCAAAGGCCAAAACGATGAATTAACTATCCCAAATAATGGTGCAGCCATATTAATTCGCAAGGATCCAGTCTATGTCGAAAATTATATAATTAATAATGATAAATTTGAAGGGACACGGAACGATTCTTCAAAGATAAGATATATCTTTTCAAGGATGCCATCCATTTGGTTCAACAGTAAATCATACCCACACCTAGCTGACTTGAGCTTAACATTAGTTGACGGACAAAAGATTCACTGCTCCCAGGAATCACTATTTTCAATTGAAAAGATTACGGAGCATAATGTCATTTTACAAACAACTAATGACAAAGAACTATCGATACCTTTTGACAAGATTCACTCCCTGAATTTCTAGCTATCCGCCCTCAAATCTTCTATCAATCTCCCCCATTGAAAGCTCGATCATTGTTGCTCGTCCCCTCGTATCAACATAAGGCATATCACATTTCAGGAGATCAGATATCATTGCATTCATTTCATCGGTTGTTCTTGATTCGTGATACTGTGAAACTTTGCTACTAAGACTCTTCGTCAGTTCTGATAAAGACATTTCTACCGCAGCGTTGGTACCCGAATCTCTTAACTCACAAATAATAGATGTCACAAAGCCTTCCGAGTCATTCCCAGCAAAGACTGAAGGGAGAGTCTCTACTTTAATATTATTATTACCAAAATCTTCAATTTCTAGACCTATCCTCTTCAATAAAGAAACAGAATTCAAAGCAATCTCATAATCATCGGGCAACAAACTTAATATGAGGGGAACAAGTAATGCCTGTGAATGAAGAACACCCTGTTCTTCGATTTGCTTTAGAGCTTTTTCGTAAAGAATTCGCTCATTCGAAGCCCTCTTGTGAATTAGTAGTAGGCCCTCCGTTTTTTGGATAATAATATATTTGTTTAACAGAACGCCAAGAATCTCAAACGATTGTTCAATTGGGTCATTAACTAAATCAAAATGACTCTTTGATAGCTTTTTCTTTATATCACCAAAGTCAAAACTACTGAGATCAACAGGCGAATCGTCGAATACAACTGGTTCATCACCTGACACATTCGACGATTCAATCAATTCAATTAAGTGATCTGATTCTGTACTGAAGGAAGGGACCTTAGCTACTGCCCCTTCTCTTAAAGATTGAGAAACAGACTTGCGTAAAGCCTCTACTAACAAAGAAGTTATTTCGCGCTGAACTACTTTTTCATTCCTAAACTTTATTTCCTTCTTCGATGGATGGATATTAACGTCAACTTCATTGGGATTAATATCCAAGAACAGAAAAATCAAAGGATGCGAACCCCTCTCCATCATTCCTTTGTAGGCTTCGCGGCAGGCATTCTTAATTGACAAGCACTCCACGGGCCTATCATTAACAAATACAAACTGACTTTTTTTATTATTCACAGTTACACCGGGAGCGGAAACCCATCCAGTTATTCTAGGGCTTGCTTCAGAACCATTAGTATAATTCAACTCAATTAGACCATCTCTGTAATTGGGTCCGATTAAGTCTATAATCCTATCGATCTGTTTATTAGCTGGCCCCAACTTCAATATCGATCTTTTACCGTGCCTAAGTGAAAACCCAACATCATATCTAGAAATTGCTGCCACTCTCACGACCGTTTCAATTCTTGAAATTTCAGTCGTGTCGGCCCTTAGGAACTTTTTACGGGCCGGTACATTAAAAAATAATGCACGAATGTCTACACGAGTCCCTGGGGCATCACCTGAATCGCGTATGTCTTTTACCTTCCCTCCATCAATCAATATTTCAGTTCCAACCAAAGCATTATGTCGCCGCGTAGATAAACGAAACTTAGAAACGCTAGCTATGCTAGGCAAGGCTTCACCTCTAAATCCAAAAGTTGAAATATTATTAAGATCACTACTTTTGAGCAGCTTACTTGTGGCATGTCTTTCTATAGAGAGAATTGAATCGTCACGACTCATCCCTTCTCCATCATCAATCACTCTAATTAATGCCTTGCCTCCCTTTTCAATGATGACATCAATGATTTTAGCCCCAGCGTCTAGACTATTTTCAATCAATTCCTTAACAACAGAAGATGGCCTTTCGACAACCTCACCTGCAGCCACTTGGCTCGCCAGTGAATCAGTCATGACTTTTACTTTCCCCATATTTATTTTAATATTATTGAGCTCATAAAGTATAGATATTCTTTGAAGATGAACTATGCTCTAGTTTTGTATAAAGTAATTATATTGAGAATATGATTAAGCTCACAGATAACGCAGTCAATCATCTTAAATCGATGCTCGCATCTTCAAGTGAGCCAGAAAACAACGCACTGAGACTCTGGGTTAAAAAGGGCGGATGTGCAGGCATGGAATATCAAATGGCGATCACTCACCCGAGTGAAACCGATATTATCATAAAATTCGATGAAGTTAGGATTTCAATAGACTCCAATGATAAAGCTCTACTGGAAGGTTGCTCAATAGATTACACTAACGACTTATCAGATTCAGGCTTAAAGATTTCCAATCCAAATGCTGCTAGGAGTTGCGGGTGCGGAACATCATTTGAGCCCAAAACAAAAGAGAACTGAATCATTCAGTCAAAAACTTTGACTCTTAAATAAATGCTCTTTAGTTACAAGCATTACCGTAATAATCCATTATTACAAAAGAGCTTTGGGTTTATCTATTTACCTCCCCTATTTTGGTGGTCCATCTTAATTGTTACACTCGCCGCTATCGCGATACTTTCCTGGACATTCAGCACATACGTCTTTGATCATCCAAACAAAAAGATTCCATATAAAATCCTAACAAAATTAAACAAAATAAGTCCAATTGAGAAATTTTCCCCTCAAGATCCGCCAAAAGCAAAAAAGGGTTTTTCTACAGCCAGGTCACTTATGGAAGAAGAATTCTCTAATTTTACTGGCGTTTATCTTTCATATCTTAACGACATTTTGCTTCGTGATTACATAGAAAATTACAAACGAACTGAAGGCGTCTATTATTTGAAGGGAACATTTACAGTCACTCATTCACGCAAATTAACAGACTCTGATCTTTTCACTAGCGGCACAGTACTCAGCGCTAACTGCGATGATTTCCCTAAGGCAAGCATTGAACTCGTACTTCCTCTGACGCCCCCATCTCCTGATCCTTCTATACGCTTAGGAACAAAATTCTCTATCGAAAATGATAACTTTTTATGCCTTTTACACATTAGAAAACCATCAGAAGATACTGTCTGCTTCACATTGTTACCAATCACATATGAGGATCTTTTAATTTCCAAGACCGAGTCCATCAAAACTGCTCCGCCAAAGTCTCTAAATATAGACGGGAATTGGCCACTCATTAATGACTCAGATCTTAGGCCGAAGGCCGTGCAAAAGAGGACTTCTTAAGGTGCCTGTTGTTAAAAGGTATGAATAAAAAGCCCTGATCTTAATTTTGGCTCAAACCAAGTACTTTTAGGAGGCATAATCTCACCCGAATCTGCAATACACATTAGCTGTGATACATTAACTGGATACAATGAAAAGGCTACAGCCGCTGATCCTCCTTGGACTAATCTCTCCAATTCCTGAGTTCCACGAATACCTCCAATAAAATCTATTCTATTGTCAGTTCTCGGATCCTTAACGCCTAGTAAAGGGGCTAATATACGATCCTGAAGGATGCTGACATCCAAGGAATTCACCGGGTCATTCCCTATCTGATCCCATTCAAGACTATACCACTTATCTTTTAAAAACATTCTCGTTTCTCCAACTTTATTAGGCTGACCACAATCAACTTCCTTCAAAGAAACCAATGATTTGACACTTTCAATGAATTCAGAATCTGAATACCCATTCAGATCTGAAATTGTGCGGTTATATGGGAGTACGCTAAGTTGGTCATCAGGAAAAAATACAGTCAGGAACCAATTATAATCTTCTTCTCCAGTATGCTCTTCGTTTTCTCCTCTTAACTCGGCCCCGACCCTAGCCGCACTAGCGCTACGATGGTGTCCATCAGCAACATAAGCAAATGGCACGGTCGCAAACAAATCTTGAAATTCGCGTCCTCCTGGCAC
This sequence comes from Verrucomicrobiaceae bacterium, assembly GCA_004211885.1. Classification (GTDB taxonomy): domain Bacteria; phylum Verrucomicrobiota; class Verrucomicrobiia; order Verrucomicrobiales; family DEV007; genus EC70. The sequence continues at coordinate 46,090 of SHBV01000015.1, read as the reverse complement.
TCTCCAAATAATATGCTCCACACCATCCTTCGCGATGAATTTAAAATGAGGATTAGTCTGTTCAGTAATTCTCATTACAGTATTATCAATTTCTTGATTTTTTTTATATGTAAGAAAAACAGGACCAAGATGTGCCCTTATAGTCAGTGCTAATTTGGTCCTATCATTTTCTTTTACTGGCCTAGTCTTTTCATGCTTCAAGATTGTCCCATCACAATAATCATCAACATGCGAAACGGCCACTAATCCAGTCTGACAATGATCTTCCATTATTTGACGGTAAAGATACATGCATGGCTCACTTTCTCTCTTGAGCACATTCTTACTCTGCAATTCTTGAAAATTATTTTTAGCGCTTAAATAAACTTCATCAGAGTAAGGATCAATGGTCGATGGAAGATTAATTTCAGCTCTTGATACATTAAGTAAACTCTCAGAATTACCTTCTGCGAGGGTTGCTGCTTCATCCCTATTCACAACATCATAAGGAACCGAAGCAACTGATTCAACTTTATCAACTGTAGGGACAAGTCCTGTGAAGGCTCTAATTCGCATTTATCTAGGTTTTAAAGAATTCTTAATACTAATACTGACGATGCTTTAACCTAATCGAATAACAACAACAACAAATCATTACTTGGATTTTGTATGAAAACTATTTGTCTGTTATGACGCTCGCTATAAATTCAACCTCAAACTAATACTTAATGATAGCCTTCTCAACTTGCTGGAACAGCCACAAACACTCTGACGGGTTAGCTATGGTTGAAGAAATTGTTGAATTAGGTTTCGACACGATTGAAATTAGCCATGGGCTCAAGGTCTCTTTGCTTCCCGGCATCATTCGCGCCTACCAAGAAAAAATCGTGAAAGTTTCCGGAGTCCACAACTTCTGCCCTTCTCCAGTTGAAGTCCTCATCGACGCTCCTGACTGTTATGAATTTACTTCACACAGAGAAAGAGAACGTAAACGAGCGGTAGATTTGACTTTAGCCACAATCCGAACTGCCGAAAGGTTTAACGCAAAATATATTGTCATGCATTTGGGTAGCATCCCAATGAAAAGGATTTCACCAAAATTAGAAAAACTCGCCTCGAATAATGAGCTCGAATCTAAGGCTTATGAAAAACTTAAATCAAAACTGATAAAGAAACGACAAAAGATTGCACCTTTATACATCGAAAGAGCAATGTCAGCTCTTGATCAAGTCATATCAGAAGCATCGAAGAATAATATCAATTTAGGAATTGAAAGCCGAAGCGCGTATGAAGACCTCCCTAACGAAGATGAACTTATTAGTCTTATGGAACACTATAATGATAATCCAATAATTGGCTATTGGCATGATTTTGGTCACGTACATAGAAAGCACAACTTGGGCCTACTCGATCATGAAGAGTGGTTACTTAAAATGAAACCCTACATCAAGGGCTGCCATTTACATGACGTCAAATGGCCACATCGAGATCACCAAGTCCCTTTTAAAGGTGACATTAACTATTCAAAATTATTCAATCACATACCCAATGATATACCTATCGTATGGGAGCTAAGCCACAGAAGAACAAAAGTAGAAATACTCGAATCTCTTTCTGAGTGGCGTTCTACTTTTCACAATGATGTTCAGTAAGATTTATGGGCTTGTAGCTGAGAGCTTGACCTTCTACGTCAATAATGGTCTTAAGAATTCTCTCAATGACAAAAATTCTCCTATCCTTATTCAAATTATCAAGTATGGCGTTTGCGGAGTATTAACTACACTCATTCACCTAATTCTTGTATACATTTTAGGATCAACAATAAATCCCGCAATTGGTGAGCACATTTCAAAGGATTTAAAAGAGTCGCGAACAATTATTAATAATGTTTTCGCATTCATGATTTCGAACACAATTGCTTTTAAGCTTAATGTTAATTTTGTTTTTAATAGAGGCAGACACTCTAAGACTAAAGAAGTAATATTATTCTTCACCGTTTCTGGCATAAGCTTTTTTTCAGGATTACTGTCTATACCCCTTGTATTTAATCTAATTGATTCAAACAAAGGAATTGAGCACTTTGCAAATGGTGCATTTATTATCAGCTCTGCCCTAGTGAATTTTGTATGTAGAAAATATATTATATTTGCAAAACAATGATCAAAAAAAATAAGCCCCACGAATAGCAGGGCTTATTAATTTTGGAGAGTAAAAGAATTAAGATTGGGGGATCTCGCTGTACCTATTTATTTAAATTTGATACAATGCTAACGATTCATGGAAATTGTAAAATTACCCTGACCTGCATTTTCTTTTCTTCCTTTTCCAAACTTCTTAGCGATGAACTCCCCGCCCCCGCCTTTACTTACAAAAGTAAGTTCATAGACCATAGTTTCAAAACCTTGCCGTGTAGTAAACGTGAGGACTAACCTAGCCTTACAGCGATCCGGTTTACTGAAAGTGTAAGAAAATGGCACAACCATATTTCCTCTATTGCTACCTTCAACCATTTCACCTCTTCGGGTACTCCTAAATACTAGCCTTTTCCCCTGGCCGATAGCAATTTCCCTTCCACGTAAAGAACTCGGAATATTGCAATTTTTATTACTCTTTTTCCTGGTCGGAACGTCCGCATTTAGTACTAAATTTTGATCAACTTCCTCTATCCCAACTCTCACCATCGCGTTAACAAAAAAACCATCACTCGGAATCGTAAACTCCTTATCCTTCCCATCACCTAAAACTGATTCACCTAACTTCTCCCATTCTCCTTTTCCACCTGCCATATTAACTTCAAGAAAAAAGCTCTTTCCGTTGCAGGTGCTAACTGTTATCACCATGACATTAGATTCTAGGTCATGGTACATTTTAAGAATTTTTGGCAACACACTTGGGTCTAAGGGGTCTCCATCTTTTAAATGCTCAAGACCATCAGGAAAGCCATCCTTGTCAGAATCTGAATCATTAGGATTAAAACCGCAATTCAATTCATAAGCGTCACCAAGCCCATCTCCATCACGATCAATGCTATATTCAAGAAGCTGGCCCTTCTGATCTATCACGGGAAACACTTCTACAGAGTTAATGATACCATTGATTTGATACAAAGATTCACCTTGAAGAACTGCTTTAAGAAAATTAATTCCTTCTAGACTTGGAAATAAGGCTCTCAATGTATGCTCAACCTCAGAAGGCAAACGCAATAATGGTTGTCTATCATCATTTTCAGCAAATGTTCCAGCCAAATCTATGAAGCGATCACTTGTAGATTCTAAAAGATTATATTCGGCATCAAACTTAAATGTCGAAGTGTGGCTTTTAAGACCATACTCAACACAAATCATACCTGAAGAGTGTTTATCATAACTTCTGACACCTTCTGGTTTAAAATCTGCGACGGCTCCCTCAAGGAAATCCTGTATAGCACGAGGAACTTCCTCTGGGGGAGCCGCCATCACGGGGGGGGAATTCTCCAAAGCAATGATAATTAGAACAGATGATATCAATAGTCTGAAATCAATCAGCTTTATCCATCTATAATCAGTGCTCATTATGCTATATATTAAAGGCATTAGATTAACACAACCTAAACGTGATAATGATTCCCCAGCACTACTGATGCAGGAAACTTTATAGTTACAGTAAACCAATCATAAGTAACATCCACATTAATTTGTCCCCCTAAATGATCATAAGCAATCCTACGGCAAATACTAAAACCAATACCTGAATGACCTAAATTAGAAGTGAAATTAGGGTTTCTTCGGCCAAAACGGCGCATCAGGTTATATACCTCATCACCTTTAATGCCAGGGTTTGTATTTCGAATTGTAATTGCTACAGAATCTTCAGTGACAGATGAACTTATTATTAGATGCCCATCAGAGGGCGTATAGTTGACTGCATTCTCAAATACGTTTGAAAGCAAGATCCCAATTAAAACAGGATCAGATTCTATTGATACATCAGATTCAACCATTTCCCATTTAGTCTTGAGTTTTTTTTCTGAGGCTTTATCAAAAAATTGCTTCCAGCTTTTTCTTATAAGATTAGCCAGAGGAAACTCTTCTAAATTGACAGTCTGGCTACCCGAATCTAATCGTGCCAGCAACAACAGGCTCGATACGATTCGTTCCATGTGTTGCTGTAGACCGAAAATTTTGTACAACGTTTCATACTCCTCATCAGAAGTTTCATTTGATGACAATGCAACCTCAACTTGAGATCTAAGTGCCGCTAACGGATTGCGAAGTTCATGCGCGGCATTTGATGTAAAATGTCTTTCCTGATCAATTGTCTTAGCAACCCTAGTCAACAGATCATTCAGCCTATCAATTATCGGAACCAGCTCCAAGGGAACAGCCTTTAAATCAATAAGGTCATCTCCATCCCCAATTTTTAATTCATTTAGCCTCTTGGAAACTAGGCCTACGGGTTTTACCGCAATCTTTACAATCAATGCTGTGATTAGCAAAACAGCAAACGAGACACTAATTCCAACCTGCAGTAATCTTGACCTTAGATTAGAAAGAACATTTTCAATTTCTATGCAGTTGTGAGCAACAACTAGGTGCACCTTAATTGGCTCAAGAGATTCATTTTCTTGATCAATTGAAACAGGCTCAAAGACAGTCCCCATGCATCGTATTGGAACTAATGATGCCGAGGAAACGCGCAATGAGGATTCCCCATCGTCGGCAGCGTCATTAAATGCGTCACCAGAGATCATGGCATCGTGCCCCTGTGAAGAATCAATATCAATCAATCCGACACTAGGTAAATCAACACCTTCTGGGAGACTCGAAGAACGAAATATTTCACGACCATCAGTATATCTAAATTGAAAGAAATCCTCTCCTTCTGGGTCTTGCAATGTGTTAAGAAGAGGTTCGGACAATCTAAAAACAATCCTATCCCCATTTTGAGCCGCTGCGATCTGTTGATACGAAAGTTTATCTCTGAGGAAATGATCGAGTTCGGAATAAAGAACTTTTTTTACTAGCGAGTAGGTGAAATTGACAGCCAATATAATAACTAATAATGCTCCAAAACAAAAAGCGACGAGCAATCGCGCTCTTATTGAATTACCAACCATTGACTGAGACTACTAATTACCGGGGTCCAGCAAAACATAGCCCAAACCTCTTCGAGTTTGTATTAGTCTAGGAGCCCCTTCTGATTCTGATTTTTTCCGCAATCTATTTATGAAAACATCGATAACATTACTATCGGCCTCATCCGCAAAGTCATACAATTGCTCCCAAATATCAGCCCTAGAAACAATTTGACCAGACCTCAGAGAAAGTAGCTCCAGTAAACAAAATTCTTTCGCAGTCAAGTCGAGAGCTTTCCCTCCTCTATTTGCAACCCTAGCCTTGGTATCAACTTCAAGGTCAGCGATTCTAATCACAGAGTCACTTTTATCATTTGCCCTTCTCACCTGTGCCCGGACCCTTGCCATGAATTCATCCAACGCGAAAGGCTTAATCAAATAATCATCAGCACCAGTATCAAGGCCTTTAATCCTATCAGGAATAGAGTCCCTCGCTGTAGTAATTAGCACAGGAACATTACGCTTAGCATTTCTTAGCTGGGAAAGCAGATCAAGGCCGTCGATTTCCGGTAAAGTAAGATCTAATATCACAAGTGAATATGGATTTTCAAGGGCAAGCCATAAGCCCTCTTTACCTTCGCCCGTCTCATCAACGGCAAAACCATCGCTCCTAAGTCGCTTAGCTAAAGCTTCTCGTAACGGCGCATTATCCTCAACTAATAAAACCCTCAAGATACAAACAAATGTTAATTCAATAAAAGCTTATAGCATCTAATTGTATTGCACTAGATAAATTAGTTATAAGTAAATAAAAAATAATTTTGTCCGTTTAAGAACGACAATACTACCGTTATCGTGTCCCCGTAAGCTCTAATGCATGAAACTGCTTTATTTAATGAGCTTCTTTCTTCGTATCATCATGTCCAGATTCGGCATGACCATGAGGCTTGAACATTTTTTTCGTATCATCCCATTCATGTTTATCACAAGAAGAGATGCAGTATAAAGCAACAATTGCAAAGATAGTTTTTAAATAGTCCATGTTCGTTTGAAGTTTTCAATGAATAGGAAAATTAGATAAAAGCAAATCCTTAAACTCCCTTTTCAGCGGGATCCCATATGAATTTATGAAGCTGAAGCTGAAAGGTAACATCTATACCATCCCTAATGATCCAATCGACAATGTCACTATATTTGACACCTTCAAATACTGGTGAAAATATCACATTCCCACAAAGCTCATTAAGGTTTTCGCTAATAAGTTTGTCTCGAGACCAAATATAATCTTCCTCAGACCCAATAACAAATTTCACTTCGTCTTTAGATTTTAAAAATTTGATATTTTCATACCGGTTCCGCTCAGATTCACCGCTACTCGGAGTTTTCAAATCCATTATTATATGGACTCTAGGATCGACAACACTTATGTCGCGGTTTCCACTAGTTTCAATTAACACTGTCTTACCCTCTTCACACATAATATTCATCAATGGAAGGACTCCTTTCTGTAAAAGCGGCTCTCCACCAGTAATTTCTATGAGGTTACAATTATAGTCATTAACCTTATTTAATATGTCATTGATGGAATGATTTTTACCTCCATAAAATGAATATTCCGTGTCACAATAATTGCACCGAAGATTACAACCTGTGAGTCTAACGAAAACGCACCTCTGCCCAACAAAACTACTTTCACCCTGAATGGATTGATAGATTTCAGTTAAACGTATTGTTTCAGAAGAATTCATCCAACCTAATTACTCCGTAAAATTACCAATAGCCAATCATCAAAGTTTAATAACTGATGGATATAAAGAAAGCAACAGCAAGAGTTAACCAGCTTCAAAAGGAACTCAATTATCACAACCAATTGTACTACAATGATGGGACACAAGCAATTAGTGACTCTGACTATGACACGTTGATGCAAGAGTTAAAGGGAATCGAAGAACTACATCCATCATTAATAACAGACGACTCACCAACTCAACGAGTTGGAGGTGCTCCGCTAGAAGAGTTCAAACAAATCAATCATCAAGTCAGAATGTTGTCGATCGAGGATATCCATGAACTTAAGGAAGAGCAAATCATCGACACAAACTCAACTGCTGAATATAACCTGATTGAATGGCACAAAAAAACTCTTAAGGCCCTCCCTTCAAATCAAGAGTCATTTACCGTCGAACCTAAAATTGATGGCGTCGCCGTATCCATAATGTTTGAAAACTGCAAATTACAATATGCCGCAACTCGGGGAGACGGAGGAACTGGTGACGACATTACGCAAAACATACTCACAATTAAATCAATACCCACCACATTGCCCGATAATGCTCCTAGAACCTTTGAAATACGCGGTGAAGTATTCATGCCAAACAAAGCCTTCGAAAAGTTAAATGAAATACGCCACAAAGAAGGCAAAGCAAAATTCATCAATCCTAGAAATGCTACTGCAGGAACGCTCAAACAGTTAGATTCAAGCATTGTCGCTAAAAGGCCAATCGAAGTTATCTTCCATAGTTTCGGGTCAATTGACGGTTATGATCTAAAAACGATTCAACAATACAGAAACTTACTGATCGAACTGAACTTGCCCGTAGATAAATGGTTTAGAATCATCCAAAGCTCAGATCAACTCAAAGACGCCGTATTAGAATTAGATTCGAAACGCCATACTTTTCCTTACGGAACCGATGGCGCCGTCATAAAAGTCAATCAAATCGAATCTCATACATCATTAGGAACCACATCCAAGTTCCCAAAGTGGGCATGCGCTTACAAGTACCGACCTGAACAGGGACAAACAATTCTCAATGAAGTGACTATTCAAGTGGGTCGGACCGGAGTACTGACTCCTGTAGCTGAACTTGAACCGATATTTATATCAGGAACTACAGTTTCTCGAGCAACTCTTCACAATCAGGATGAAATAGAGCGAAAAGATATACGAATTGGAGACACTGTAATGATTGAGAAATCCGGAGAGATCATTCCTGCTGTCATTAAGGTGAATCTCGAAAAAAGGCCACATCACACTAAACCATTTAATTTATTTACTCACATCAAAGGAAAATGCCCATCATGTAATTCAGTAATCTCCAAAGAAGAGGGATTCGCAGCCTGGAGATGCAATAGCCCAAAATGCCCAGATCAGATCGTTGCTAAGCTTAAACATTTTGGTGGAAGAAAAATGCTCGACCTAGAAGGACTAGGAGCATCCGTTGCTGAAAAACTTGTAAACTCAGGATTTGTTGAAACCACACTAGATCTTTTTGATCTTACAACAGATCAAATTGCAGAGATGGAACTTGATCCAGCCAAATTAAATTCAGGATCTAAAAGTAAACCTAGAAAATTCGGTGAAAAGAAGGCGTTAAAATTAACTCAAAGCGTTCAAAGAGCTAAGAACTTGCCGTTATCCAGATGGATTTACGCATTAGGCATCCCAAACCTAGGAGAATCAGCTTCTAATGAATGCGCACGCACTCACAGGTCATTTGATGAATTATCAAATTCTTCGATTCTAGAATTAATATCTGAAAAATGGGACAAAGAAAATTGGATAAAAAACAATCCCGTTAAATCCAAGACAATCAGTAAAGATTCCACTCCAAGCATTGATAGGAATGAACAGTCAAAAGAATTCAAAAATCGAATCAAAGAAATTAATGCGATTCTCGAAGATTACAAAATATCATCCGAGCTAGGAGGAGTGGCCTGCAAATCTCTCATTTCATATTTAAATTCGGAATCAGGAAAGTTATCATTAGATAAATTAAGAAGATTAAACGTCAACCCCGAGTCAACAAACTATGCTCCTTTCCCACGGTTGCAAAAAGTTGACGACTTACCGCTGAGCCAAACTACTTGGGTGATCACGGGGACACTATCAGATTCTAGGGACTATTTTAAAAGCTTGATAGAAACTAATGGCGGCAATGTGACTGGCTCAATTAGCAAAAAAACAAATTACCTTTTAGCGGGCCAAAATCCAGGCAGCAAAATCGACAAGGCCAATAAATTAGGTGTACAGATTATAACCGAAGATGAAATTAACGGTTTAATTTCAAGAGACTAAATTGTGCGAGACAAAGTGACCGACACATTATCCACATCACTCAAAACATATTTACGGACAGTTACACACACTTCAATTAAAGGATAAGAAACGAAAAGACTGTCTATCACTTCTTCAGCTAGAGTTTCAATCAACTGCCATTCCCCATCCAAAGATAACTTCTTAACGGATTCCGAAACTTCAAAATAATCAATTGTATTTTCTATACAATCATCAAGACCGAACATGCTTTGTCTCGGAACCATTCTAATATCAAATGAAATCTGTTGAGGCAGAGAGCGCTCGGTTTCAGTAACGCCCAACTTAGATTGAACTTTCAACCCGTTAATTTCGATATTGCCGGATTCCATATATCCTATCTTGTATTTTCTGATAAATAATCAGAGAGCTGAAACAAGTTATCAATCACTAAATCTGGATCAGACTCTAATAACTTCTCTTGACTATTATATCCACCTAGTACCGCAACCGTAAATACTTCAGCACAATGACCAGCCTCGATGTCATGCTGCATATCACCAACAAAAATCGTCTCTTGAGGATTCAAAGTGCACTCATCAATCATTGATTTTATACGTATCCTCTTATCAAGTGCCTCAGTATAAACTTTTTCAAAATAAATGTTAAGATTTAGATGTTCAGATTGCCTACGGTAATGTTCATCTTTAATTGAGCTTAAAAGAAAGACCCGGAGCCCGGATTCTTTGCAGAAATCAAGTAAGCCTTTAGCTCCAGGCAAAACTTCAACAAGCTCATCTGATTTATCGAAAAAATGCGTGTACATATCTTCAAGCTCAATCATCGAAATTCCTGGCAATACACTCTTGTAAAAATTCACAAAAGGCAGACAAAAGGAATCACAAAACTCGTTCCTTGTTAGCGGTGATTTCCCATAGTGAATTAGCACCTTATTAGTTGCATCTACAACCGGACTCAAATCATCAACTAATGTCCCTGACCAATCAAAAATTATATTTCTGAACTGACTCACAAAAAAAATCAACCAACTCTAAAAATAATTCCTTTAACTTTTTCTCGGCCAAGAAGGCTCTGCAGTTTTTTTACAATTTCGGGCTTCATTTGTCTATCAAGAGTATAATGAATTGATGGCTGAAGAACACTCACTTCAATCATTCCGTTCCTGTACCCGGTGGGCCTAGTATTTTCTGTTATCACTGTAGGCATTATTTGATTCCAAGCCTTCACAACATCATCTTCTGATAGAAGTTTGCTTACTCCTAAGCTCTTAAGAGCCGCTGAAACAACATCAGAAATATCTTTAGGAGATCTCGTTTGTTCGGGGGCTTGCAGTCCCCGCCACTCATCAATTAATTTTTGCCGAAGAATAGAATGCTTAGTTTTAAACTTACGGGCCATTCTAACCGTCACCGTCATCACCAATCGCTTCGACGGGGCAGCCCTCCATCGCCTCCTCACATAGCTCCCTCTCTTCATCTGTTTCAGGCTGCTTATACAAATAAGAATACCCGCCCTCTTCTTGCCTCGTAAAATTATCGGGTGCAGTTTCCCTGCAAAGATCACAATCAATGCATTGATCATCTACATAGTACTGCCCTTTGGCATTATCTTCGTAACTGTCTTCTTTGTCAGCCATTGCTCAATAATTGTATTTAATATAAGTTAATCGATAAAACTGAGAAGCAATCTTTTTTTTTGAATTCATACAATGCTTTCAAGGTGAAATGATTTGCATGCAGGTTAAGTTCATTAAACAATTCATTTAGAATTACAAATGCCAAATCAAAGAAAATCGGGCAACTCAGCCGAAGAGGATGCTCTTCATGATACATTACTAGAAGAGAATGACGTCAATGCTCAATCTAAATCCACTTTAGATTCGAAATCAGGCATCTCAGATTTAGAACTAGATAGGAGTGATTCACATCAAAATACCAGAAAAAATAGGACCTCATCATTATCCCTATTCGCCACTGTCTTGGTTTTCGGTATTTGCTTGGCCTCACTAATAGCTCTGGTCGGCACATATATTAAAGCAAAAAACAAATTCGCCCCTACAAAAGAAATCATCTCTGCAAAGGTCCCTGAAAAATTAAAAGGTTCAGTGTTAGAATTAAAAGGAATTAAATGCGGGTGGGAATTAAGTCCAGACCTCGAAAAGGCCATTCCTCCGAGTATGATTGTACCAGTTATAACAATCAAAGAAACAAAAGGAAATGACGGTTATCTTCAGGTCGTATTCAAAGATGCTGATGGAAACATTCAAGGCGACCCTAATACCTTCCAATTCGAATCAAAGAACAATGCCTTCCTAAAACAAAAAGGAAACAGGCTAAAAGTAAGGTCCACTAGCGGATTAAATAACATGTTGAATTTTTCTTCCTATAAAATAGCAGATTCCAAAAGTTTGATTGGCCCATGGAGCGCCACCATTATGGAAAGCGGATCAAATGGAAAATGGTCTACCCTTTCCATTTTTGAAATTCCCGGTGACGAATTAAGCTCTACCGATGAATAATGATTAAATTGTTTACTTCAAAACACTCAAAAATATGAGCAACACCGACACTCAAACAAATCCAATCGTTCCTACCGAAGGTTGGCACGTGATTCATTTATTTTATCAAATCGACCACACTCAATGGTCTCTACTCAGTGATGACGAGCAACTAAAAGCAAAAACAGATTTATCAATATTAATACAAGAAATTAGAAGCACTCCAAAAACTCAACTGCTCTCCTTTAGCATAGTTACGCCTAAAGCTGACATTGGATTTATGTTGCTCACTGATGACCTTCACCTAGCTAATTCTTTCGAAAAGCAATTAACTCTAGCACTAGGCGCTGACATTCTGACTCCGAGTTTTAGTTATTTATCTATGACGGAAACCGGCGATTACATGACAACTCCAGAAGAATACTCCGAAAATACTTTAAAAGCTGACCGCAATCTCACAGAAGGGTCTGATGAATATGAATCCGCACTCAATGAATTCAAATCTCACATGGCCAAATATACCAATGATAAGCTGTACCCGAACATGCCCGATTGGCCTGTATTTTGTTTCTACAGTATGGGCAAAAGGCGTGGAGAAGTTTTTAACTGGTATGCATTACCATTTGATGAGCGTAAAAGGCTAATGGCTGAACATGGTAAGGTTGGACGCCAATGGGCTGGTAAAATTCGACAGTTGATAACTGGTTCGGTTGGGCTCGATGACTCGGAGTGGGGCGTCACGTTATTTGCCAACAATAGTTATGACATTAAAGGAATCGTGTATAAAATGAGATACGATGAAGTGTCTGTTAAATATGCAGAATTTGGAGATTTTTACATAGGATTACAACTCCCACTCGATCAACTTTTTAGAAGAGTTGGACTATAAATTAAAACCCTTTATAAATGAGCACACCAGTCGAACACGACGATCCAATAAACGCCAAGATTTTAGAAATTTCGGAAGATCTTGTCAGCGGATTTCAACGGCAACCGTTCCATCTAATTTCTGAACGCTCAGGAATCGAACTTGATGTCGTAATCCAAAGAATAAAAAGCATGCTCAATGCCGGCGTAATACGAAGGGTCCGACAAACGTTACTTTCAACCAAACTTGCTCACGGCGCCCTCTGTGCTTGGAAAATTGACAATGATAAGATCGATGAAGCATTTGATTTCATGTTCAAAAAAGACCCATTCAGCGGGCACGTAGTTATACGCTCAACAGACAGAGAAATCACTGGCTCAGAATTCAAGCTATGGACAACCATTAAAGTCCCACAAGGCGAAAGATTAGAAGACCACGCGAACACAATTAAGAATATCATCGGAGCTGAGAAATACATTCTAATGCCGGCCAAGGGGGTTTTTACTCTTGGAGTAGGTCATGTTAGAAGAAAAAACATGCCTCTAGGCTCAAAATCTGACTCGCCTGCTGAAATGATGACAACTACGGTAGTTGAATTATCACCCATTGAATGGGATGTCTTGCTTGCCTTGAAAGATGAACTCAAACAAGAAGAGATATGCCCCGAACCATGGAATGGTCGCGCCCAACAGCTTAACATTCCATTAGAAAAATTTTTCACGGTCGCTGAAACTCTTAACCAAAAGAAAGTCATAGGCCGTTTCTCCACATTTCTTGAGCATGCAAAACCTTCCTCAACTGGCAAAAGGGTCACTCGTTTTAATGGATTGTTTCATTGGAGAGTAAAGGAAGGAATGCAACACCAGGCAGGCTCAGAAATCGGAAGACACCATATACTTACTCATTGTTATTGGCGAGAAGGCGGAGAGAATTTTGGAAATGTTAATGTAATGGGAGTTGTGCATGGGACAGACAAGAACAAGGTCCTTGAGCACAAAGAGGCTATAGATTTACATCTTAAAGAAGTAGGAATAGATCTTTTATACACGAACGTCTTTTGGGGTGGGCGCAGTGAGATCAAACCATCAGAAATTTCACCTGAAGCTTATAAGGAATGGCATGAAAAATATGATTAAAAATAATACACAATATATGAAATACATTTACTCAACTCTTATCTTGTTATCATTTGCCTGGATTGGTGACGCTGAAGAAAAGAATAAAAATCAAGTAATTCAACTATCTGCAAAGGCTGACCCTCCCGGACAAATGAAATTTGCACAGGCTCTAATCAAAGCTAAGGCCGGGGTCCCTATAGAACTAATATTTAAAAATCCAGACCTTCTCCAACACAACGTCCTAATTCTAAAGCCCGGAACAAAAGATAAAGTAGGAGCCCTAGCCGATGCAATGCTCACAGATCCCGAGGCATTGAAAAAGAATTACGTCCCAACTAGTCCAGACATCCTTCATTCGAGCAAACTCATTAACCCAGGTGGAAGTGAAACATTAAAGTTCACAATCAAGAAAGCCGGAGACTATCCAATTATCTGCACATTCCCGGGTCACTGGCGCTTAATGAACGCGATCCTTAAAGTAGAAAATTAAGTAGTTCCCCAGTTCAATACATAAAGCTTTTTAATGAGGAAGGGGTGTGTATCCACAATTACTTGGATATCAGTGATCATTTTCATCACATCTATCATATATTACTTTTTCTTCTGGCCGAGCGTTCAATCAAAGGCAACGTCACAACTGTTAAACCTTATCGATGATTCCATAAGAAGATACAAGTCCGACTACCCAGGCTCTAAAACTTTAACTAATTCTACCGAAAGTATAAATATATTGCTTGGAAATAACTCCAGAAAGAAAACTTACCTAAGCAAAAGGAACATACTCGTGAGAGGAGAGCATCTTGTAGATTACTGGAAAAGACCCATTGTTTTCAGTGAATCAAATGGCCAAACACAAATCAGCTCGGCCGGAAAAAACGGTCTTCATGGTGATGAGGATGACATTGAACCAAGATTTTCCGTTAAAAACACAAGAAAATGAAATTATAAATCATTTATTTGATCTGCTTTAAACATTTAACTTGATTAGACTCTAGCTTTAATTAACAAAACTAGTAATCATTTTCTATGAAGGAATATCACCGACTTCTTAAACTTGTGCTAGATGAAGGCAAACAACGAGGAGATCGAACAGGCACAGGCACGATGTCTGTCTTCGGAGCTCAAGCCAGATTTAACTTAAGAAATTCATTTCCCTGCCTCACTACAAAAAAGCTCCACTTAAGATCGATCATTCATGAACTTTTATGGTTTTTAAAAGGCGACACAAACATTGGGTACCTCAAAGACAACAAAGTCACGATTTGGGACGAGTGGGCTGACAAAGAAGGAAATCTTGGGCCCGTTTACGGAGAACAATGGAGAAAGTGGAAAAACTCAAGAGGCCAAATAATTGACCAAGTAGCAAATCTAATCGACGGCATTAAAAACAATCCGACGGACAGGAGGCACATTGTTTGCGCTTGGAATCCAGGAGAAGTAGACAGAATGGCACTTCCTCCATGCCATGCATTTTATCAATTCTATGTTGATACTGAATCTAATGAATTGAGTTGTCAACTCTACCAAAGATCCGCGGACCTTTTCCTTGGAGTTCCATTTAACATCGCAAGCTATTCACTTTTAACACTAATGATAGCACAAGTATGCTCTTTAAAGCCTGGAGATTTTGTCCACACTTTTGGAGATCTCCACATTTATTTAAACCACCTTGACCAAGTTGAAACTCAACTTTCAAGGGACCCACGAGAACTCCCTACGATGTGGATCAACCCCGAGGTTTCAGAAATTGACAATTTTACTTTTGAGGACTTTAAACTTAATAACTACAATCCTCATCCTGCCATCTCTGCACCAATATCTGTATGAGTGACGTCTCAGACAAGTTACCACATCTAATAGCAGTTGCTGCAATGAGTAATAACCGAGTCATTGGCACTAACGGTGCACTTCCTTGGCACTTCCCGGAAGATCTAAAGTTTTTCAAAAATCTTACCTCTGGTCATCCCGTCGTTATGGGACGAAAAACTTACGAATCGATTGGGCGGCCATTGCCAAATAGACAAAACATCATACTAAGTAAGACAATGAATCATCCGGCACAGGGAACTGATCTATATAAAAGCATCGAAGAGTTCATAGATGACTTTAAAGCTCATTCAGGCCCAATATTTATAATTGGAGGAGCTCAAATCTACTCAATACTTATGAACATGACTCGTGAAATTTTTCTTACGCATATTTATAAAGATTACGATGGAGACGCAAAATTTCCTCCATTCGAAATGGAATTTACTTTAAATAAAAAGAAGTTAGTAAATGAAGAATTCGAGATATGCCATTATCTACGATCTTAAAGAGAAACGTAATTAGGACTATTCACCAATACAAAAAAGGTGCTTCGAACCCCTCAAATAAAGAACTCCATCTAGAGGAACAGGACTAGCTATAACCCTTTCTCCCATATTATTCTTAGACAACAACTCAAATCCTCCATCAAGCAATTTCATCACCATAACTACCCCATCTTCTCTGGATAAAATCATTCTATCCCCCGCTATGACAGGTGATGAGTAATAGCTAGCACTTGCTCTTGGAAGCTTCTGCTTCCAAGCTAAGTCCCCACTCTTAAGGTCAAAACAAAAAACCTCACCCCGATCCGTTATAAGATAAGCCTTTCCATTTGTGGCTATCGGACTAGGCACGTCAGCTCCCACATCATGAACCCATAGTCTATTTGTTTTGGTTATATCTCCAGAACCTGTCGCTTTAACTGCCGCGAAATGCCCCTTTCTGCCATATGGCACAACAACTATACCGTCAGAAATTGAAGGAGACGCTATGACTCTCCACATTGCTTTATTAGTAGGATTATATCCACCGCAATCCCAAAGAAGCTTTCCATCTAAAGCTCTATGCCCAGTGAGATGGTCAGAACCAAATGTAATTATTGTTTCTTTACCTTTCTCGCCAACCACTAAAGGCGTCGTGTACGATTGACCAGTTTCAGCCTTAACTTTATAAGTCCTGTTAGTTTTCCATTTTAGCTCTCCATTAGATTTGGAAAAAGCGACCAAGTAAGAATCTTCTTCAGTCTTAGGGTCTCCTCCTTCATATTCCTGCATTACGGCAATCACAATCAAATCTCCGGCCAAAACAGGAGAAGTCCCCAAATCCCACCACAAAGAATCTGCACCAAAATCTTTCTGCAAATTACGTTTCCATATCTCCTTACCTTGAAAATCAACTGACGCCAGCGTCCCAGTCTTATAATAAACAAAAACATTCTTACCATCAGTCACAGGAGAAGGATTGCTGCCAGATCCATTCTTATGCTTACCTCCCCTTTCATTACCAAATGTATGCGACCACCTCTTTTTACCACTCCTATCTAAACATGTGACTCCATCTTTTGAGTCAATAGCTGAAGTAATAAATATATTATCACCCCATATTGCAGGAGTTGAACTTCCTGATCCCGGCAATGCAACTTTCCATTTAATATTTTTCTCATTTGTGAAACTAGATGGGAATTTTACATTATCCGCTACCCCGTTACCAGTTGGACCTCTCCAGGCTGGCCAATTCGCAGCAAACAACTGTGACACAAAATATAAAAGACTTAATGCTATAATTGAAAGGAACTTCATACTTCTACAAATAATTAATAAACAGCAAATTTAATCAAGTCTAAATGCAAATGTTAAGCGCCGATATTTGCACTAATCATAGACAAAGTTAAGATAACTCTAATTATGCTCCTTGCTAAGCAAAAATTTCCCATCATGGGATTCATAACAATTTGCTTCTTAACGGCAAGCTCATCACTGCCAGCTACAATTATAAATAACACAAAGTGCCCAGTAGAGCCTACCGAGTTAGCAGTATCAAAATACAAATCTAATTACAAAGGAAATACCATCTATTTCTGTTGCAAGGACTGTGTTTCCATTTTCAATAATAACCCTAAGCCTTATCTTAAAACTATTTCTGAGTTCACTAATATAAAATCCAGTGAAACTAATAAATCTGCATTACAAAATATTTTTGATCATGCTTGGAATACAGCGTTCTCTTTCCCTGGAATCAGCGTCCTCTTCACTTCATACATAGTGATACTTCTAATGCGAGTCGCGCTGTTACAATTTCCGAATACATCCTTCATATCAACATTCGCTCGTACATTATCCTCATTTAGGTCTATACAATTATTAACACTCTGCTGCCTCACAGCAGAAGTACTACATGCCCATTTATCTTACTCAATAGACTCAAAGGATAAAGAATTAGAAAACAAGCTTCATTCTACAACTTTCCTTGAATACGGAGAACCTTTGATCCCTTCTCGTCCAAAACGCGAACCTAGCCTTCAATCTAAGTTCTATAGGGGAAATGATGAACGTAACCCCAATCTGTATAATGGAGGAAACTACAGAACAGCTGAATTTTATATTGATCTCTGTAATAACGAAGGAAGATCAGTCAACTATGACTCACGAGTATCAGCCGATAATCTTTTCATTAGAGTAGTCATTAACCGTTCACCAAATACAGCTGAATATTTTTGGAAAAAGGACCGAATGAATGGAATCTATGTCACTAAGAATTCCGGTAAATTCCATTGGACCAAAGATAAGATTACTGACTCCGTACAATTAATCGAAACTGAGAATGAAACGTCCTGGGAATTTCGCTACCCTCTAATTAATTTTCATGCAGAAAATCACATAAAAGGTATTATTTATTTATGTGAGAAAAGGAAATCTGATAACGGTGATCTTATAGGGGGGCGTTTCCATTATGCATTCCAATTTAATTTAAAAATTAACGGCAATACGCTTGACCCTATGTCAGACCTATGGATGGGCCCACTATACAGGAAAAGATCACTGAGAATATGGGAAATTCCAGAAAATGAATGGCTCAGCCAGATGCCAATCCCTGAAAATCAAAGTAAGGTTCCTATCAAAAACTCCACTTTACTAGGAACAAAAGATTACGAAGAAAATACAAACTAAGCATCCTCTTGCCAGCGCGTGTTTGGACCGCTATCAATTATAAATAATGGCTAAATATGAAGATGAAAATGTGCTAGTAATTCCACGTGCACTGTTTGACGAAATTGGATCGTTCCAGGGAATTAATTTTGATACGACTAAATATCTCCCTTCGTTTCTTGACCCGTCAAACAACTCTTTCCTTCCCAGAGAAAGCGCAGAAGAAGATCCAAGTTACAAGCAAATTATACCGTACGCTATATTCCGGCATGAAGACACACTCCTTAAATATGTTAGAGGAAAAAAATCAGGAGAACAGCGATTAGCTAGCAAATCTTCTGTAGGAATTGGAGGCCATATAAATCAAGATGATGCGGATCAATCTTCACTTGAAAGAGACACCTATATGACTGGCGTTGACCGAGAAATAAATGAAGAATTAGAACTTAATTGTAATTATACTCAAAAAGCCATCGCCCTCATAAATGACGATTCTAATGAAGTTGGACAGGTTCATATCGGTGTTGTTCATTTATTTAACCTTACTGGAAATGACATTAGTCCTGGAGAATCTAATATTCAGGATCTCGAATTCTTAAATAAAGAAAAACTGATTAAAGAAAGAGAAAATTTAGAAACCTGGTCTCAGATTTGCTTAGATAATCTTGATGATATTCTCGATTAACTAATGTTAAACTCACATCTCAAAAGCCCTGAAGCCTCCTCTTCATTGCGCGAAACATTAGCGCCTAGGACCTTGGCAATCATTTGCTCTTCCATCCTATAAATCATCGGATATTCAGAGCTAATGGTTCTATATGGAGAATGATATTCAGTTATTCTTATCGAACCCTCCGAAGTGATTTCGCAACTGGAGAGACAACCCTCGAGATCTCTTATCTTTGAAAAAGACACCGCTTTATCATAAAGCGTTTCACCCTTAACTTTCTTGAGGTATTTTGCGCCTATTTCATGAAAATAACCAAACAATAACTTTTCAGCTGCTGAAGCCCCATAAGTCTTATTCACATTTTTCAACAAGCCCAAAACAAACTCTGCACCCAATTCAACAAATAACGGTTCTGCTTTATTTGTTAGTCGATATGCCTTTTCTGGGCGACCAACTGCCTTAGGCCTACGCCAAGTATCAAGATAGCCTCTTTTGGTTAGTTCCACACAGTGTTGCTTTACTCCCATATAGCTCATTCCAAGCGATTCCGATAACTCTGCAACAGAAAGACCCGTGGACTTCTTCAAGGTAGAAATAATGTCAAACCACTGAGGTTTAGCTATGTCACGTAGAACTTTGAAAAACATGCTCTATCATTCTGATTAGGTGTCACTTATGCAATCGCATACATCCTCGTATCGAAACACATCAATTTTGTCAAGAATCCTTAATATTTTTTTCATTTTAAATTAATATTAGCCATGTTTGACATCGTTTTAGTACAATTTAATATGGCTTAGTCATTTATAATGGAAAACTCAATAAACCATAGCAATTCAGCATTCAATACTGCTGGAATAGGACATTGGCAAAAGGAAGGAATCACTGAGGAAACTTGGAATGACTACACATGGCAATTAAAAAATAGAATCACTAGTCTTAACGGATTAGAAAAACATCTTAGTTTAACTTCTGATGAACGTAATGGAGTGCTTTTATCGGGCGACAAACTCGCCTTATCTATTACCCCTCATTTCTTTAATTTAATCGATCCTAATGATCATAATTGCCCAATTAGAAGGCAAGTCATCCCAAGCATTGAAGAAATAACAACAAACCCAGAAGAAATGACTGACCCATGCGGAGAGGACAGCCATATGCCTGTACCTGGTTTAGTGCACAGATATCCTGATCGCGTACTTTTTCTCGTCACTGATCGTTGTGCAAGTTACTGCCGATATTGCACTAGGAGCAGAGTAGTTAGTGGTGCTGGAGATCAGGAATTTGAAAGCAATTATGAAGCAGCATTCGAATACCTTCAAAAAAATACTTCTATCCGAGACGTATTACTATCTGGAGGCGACCCCCTTCTATTCTCTGACGCCAAGCTAGAAAAAATTCTAAAAAGATTACGCTCCATTGATCATATTGAGTTCATTAGAATTGGAACTAGAATCCCTATTTTTCTCCCACAAAGAATAACTCCGGATCTGTGCTCAATGCTAAAAAAATATCATCCGCTCTGGATGAGCGTTCACTCAAATCATCCCCGCGAAATCACAACAGAAGTCAATGAAGCATTGAACCGACTCGCTGATGCTGGAATCCCTTTAGGCAATCAAAGCGTGTTACTTAAAGGAGTAAATGATGACGTTCAAACAATGCGAGAACTCGTTCATAAACTCCTCCAATGCAGAGTACGTCCATATTACTTATATCAATGCGACCTCATAACCGGTTCGGCTCACTTACGAACATCAGCCTCTAAGGGAATTGAAATAATTGAAGGCTTACGAGGTCATACTACAGGATATGCGATTCCACAATTCGTTATTGATGCTCCTGGCGGAGGCGGGAAAGTTCCAATTAATCCCGAATACATTATCGAACGGGACGATAGCAAACTAGTTATTAGGAATTACGAAGGCAAATCTTTCATCTACCCTGAACCTAAATCCCCTGTCATGTCTCCGCTTGAACCTAGCGCATTGATGCATGAATAATGACCGGAATGCCGGGACTCATAATAAAACCACGTGCACGAATCTTCCATGGTCACGAGTGGGTATATTCAAATGAAATAAAAAAAACATTTGGGGATCCCAATCCTGGAGACGTTGTATCCCTGAAGGACTATAGAGACAGGCCCATAGGTTCCGCTATTTATAACCCCAAATCTCAAATTGTTGCTAGAAGATTTTCTCGACGTAAACAGAATCTTGATACTGACTTTTTCACTAGAAGGATAAACCGAGCCATTAGTTGGAGAAGAGATAGAACTGATATTGACCTGAGCCTTTGCAGAATTGTCTGGAGCGAAAGCGATGGACTCCCAGGCTTAATTATTGATCAATACGGTGATTATATCGTCATACAAACTCTCACTCTAGCCATGGACTTAAGAATTGAGATCATTGCTGACGCTGTAATGGAGACACTTTCACCAAAAGGCATTATAGCAAGAAATGATTCTCCTAGCAGAATCGCAGAAGGACTCGATCAAGAAACAAAGACACTCAGAGGCACCGAACCTACCACATTTCACCTCGTCTACAAAGAGACTCATTTCTCAATCGACCTTCTATCCGGTCAAAAAACAGGACTTTATCTAGATCAGTTAGATAATTACGAAAAAATTGCAGAATTAGCCTATGAAAAAAATGTCTTAGACTGTTTCACTAATCAGGGAGGATTTGCACTTGGCTGCTCCTTAAAAGACGCTAATTCAGTCACGGCAATTGATATCAGTGAAAGGGCAATAGAAACCGCCAAAATAAATGCTGATAAATCAGGAGCAAAAAATATCACTTGGTTGCAGGCCAATGTTTTTGATGAACTCAAAAAATATGATTCCGAAGAACGTAATTTCGATTTAATAATACTCGATCCACCTTCATTCACTCGAAATAAAAAATCTTTATCCGATGCGATGCGTGGCTATAAAGAAATTCATTTACGATCATTAAAAATTCTGCAACCGGGTGGAATTCTGACTACCTTCACATGTTCACACCATGTATCTGATAGAGCCTTCCTTGACATGATCAAAAGCGCATCAGTAGATTCAAAAAGAAGCCTCCGCCTAATAGCAGAATACAACCAAAGAGCTGACCATCCAGTGAATCCACTGATTCCTGAAACGTCTTACTTGAAAGGCTATTCATTTGAAGTTCTACCTTCTTGGTAAAATGCAAATCCCTGATTCGCCAAGATCCAATTTTGCATATCATTTAAGAATCCTTGCAAGAGCCAATATTCGCGTAAATCAGCAAAGATTACTCTCACTATTAAAATCATCTAAACTAATGGTTTTAACAATAGTTTCCTTCATAATCGGTTATATCACGATCGGCTACTTCATGTTCAAAGGCGGTCTAGGATATATTGA
Organism: Verrucomicrobiaceae bacterium; assembly: GCA_004211885.1. GTDB lineage: Bacteria > Verrucomicrobiota > Verrucomicrobiia > Verrucomicrobiales > DEV007 > EC70. The sequence continues at coordinate 23,505 of SHBV01000015.1, read as the reverse complement.
AAATTTTCCAGGCCTAGGACCAATTCTTTCTGAGCGAATTTATTACATGCTGTTTTTTTTCATCTTTTTGATGCTTGTTTTTTCTAATGCAGCAATTGGTTATGCAGCTCTATACAGGAGCAAAGAAACTCACTGGCTCCATTCATTACCAATTAGTAACCAGTCTATATATTTCTGGAAATTTATAGAAACAATGACATTGTCTAGCTGGGGTTTTATCATTATTAGCGCACCTCTACTATGTGCTTACGGAAGTATAAAATCGGCTCCGATCTCATTCTACATTGGTGCGAGCCTTACCTCTATCCCATTTGTAATCATTCCAGCATCATTGGCAGGACTCATTGTAGTTTTATCCGTAAGATATTTTAAACGTTGGCTACTAGCATTCTTAATTGCAGGCTTTATCTACGGGGCGGTAGCTATTTTAATTTCCCTGATGAGCCCGGAAACGGAACCTCAACCGCTAAAAAACAGTATCTTCAACAATGTGAATCACGTACTGCGACATACTGAATTAAGCGTTAACCCATTTTTACCTAGCACATGGATGAGCAATTCCCTGGCAGGGTGGACCAGACCATTTGACAACAATGCATTGAAGTATGCCATGTTAATGACTTCTTATGCAGGAATTGGCTTATGGATAACACTTTATATAACTTGGCACTTTTACCATTCAGGGCTGAGTTTGAGCATGAGAAGAAATGCTCACACATCCTGGAAAAAAAGGAGTAAAAAAGGAATCAATCAAAACAATCCAATACAGATTCAATCTTCAAGAGATTCTTTTTTAAAACATTTTAAACCAAAAATATCTTATAGGGCATTAGCTCAAAAAGACCTCTTAACATTCCGAAGAGATCCTGCGCAATGGGTTCAGGTGATTGTCGTTTTTAGCTTACTTTTTCTATACGTTCTTAATGTACGTAACATGGGCATTGATTATCAAACCCCATTCTGGATAGAAGTGATTTCATTACTTAATCTTGGAGTATGTTCTCTTGCCCTATCTACATTAACTACAAGATTTGTCTTCCCTCAATTTAGCTTAGAAGGAAAGAGGTTGTGGATATTATCTATGTGCCCAATCCCAATAGAAAAGATTTTAATACAGAAGCTTATTACATCTTGCTGCATCACCGGATTCATAACTGCAATATTAATGTTTCTTTCAAGCACACTCTTAAAAATGAGGATAGAACTCACCATGCTTTACTCGATGGCGGTAATACTCATATGCATCGGACTTAATTCTATTGCAATGTCCCTTGGAACAATATTTCCAAATGAACGTGAAACTAATCCAGCAAAAATTGTTTCAGGATTTGGCGGTACATTATGTTTAATTGTAAGCTTTCTTTACATCCTCATAGTCATTGCATTTCTAACTTTTCCAGTAGCTGTAAAATTGTCGAAAACAGGAACTCTATCGACTTATAGCGAGGGATTAGCCACTGCAATTGCTCTCATATTTTGCTGTTTACTGACCGCCATCATTAGCTATATACCTCTAAAAATTGCCTTAAAAAGGACAAGAGATTTAAGTTATTTAAGAAACCTATAATATAAATAGAAATTTAATAGATTTCAGTTAAAGTTAAATTAGTTAAAGACAAAATGACGAATGGATAGAGGTAACTACAATGCTATTTATGAGGATCCAAATTTCCTCGAACTTGAACCTAGCGACTCAGAAAATTCATTAAACGTTGATGAATATCAAAAGGCGCCAAGTTTGGAATTTGATGAACAACTCGCAAGTGCTCAGCTACAATTAAAAGAGTTAAAAAAACAAGAAGAAGAAATTGAGAAACAAAAAACTGAACTTGAGCATTTAAGACAAATGCAAAATTCATTCAACCGTGGCAAGGTTGAGATGACAGACAATCTTCAGCACGCAATAACACTATTAGAACGTGAAAGATTAGATGCAGAACAAAGAATTCTTCAATACACAAGAGCTCAATCAATTTTCAATAGAACACTAGAAGAAATAACCTCCCTTAGCCCCGAGGATTCAAACCATTCGGAGCTACATACCCAACTTGAAATTGCTGGCAATGTTATTGACGATGCCCGAGAAGAATATGTCAGAACACTCAAACACTTAGACAGTCTCAATAGCTCTGAAGAATTATCAGACAATGACACTTCATCAAATTTGAAAGTTGGCTCTAAATCTACAACAACTTTTTTTTATTGGTTCAGAAGTGGCTTCGCATTTTCACTACCTTTAATTGTATTCGCTACCGTTGCCTATACTGTTTATAGATTCTTACTAAATTGACGTAAATACGCTCAATTTACTGTGAATATTACGGAGTTATGCAAAAGTTTCACTCACCCGATAAAAATTTGAAATCAAATAATATATTGGAAAAACTGAGTCGTAAACAAACCGATCTTAACGTCAAAATTAAAGAGTTGGAATTACTCATAGAACAATCACCTAAGCCTTCATACCACAAACATCAGGTCACAACTTCTAGTAGCAATGAACGCTTGAGCAGGGCTCAAATGGCTCAATTAAGATTCAAGACTTTCAAAAACTTCATCACTTTTCTCTTCGCTTTACTCCTTTTTGCAGCTGTAGTTTATCTATTATATATTGCCCTATAGCTATGATTTTTTCTAGCCTTTTAGATCGTATAGGCTACCTCTTTCTTACATATGCAAGATAAAAGTATAGATGTTAATTACGTCGCAGACCTTGCCCGCCTAGAGTTAACTCCTGACGAATGCGAACGCTTTTCCGAACAACTCAATAAAGTCATTGATTTCGTAAAACAACTTGAAAAGCTAGAGACCGATTCAATCGAGCCAATGGCCCACGCCTCCCCAGTATTTGATATCATGAGAGATGACGTGAATAGGCCAGGCTTTGGTTCCGAAAACGCTCTTCTTAATGCGCCAATGGCTAACAAGAATCAATTCAAAGTCACTCGAGTCGTTGAATCATGAGCACCTCTCTTGCAAGTCTTACCATAAGACAATTACAAAACGATCTGAAGGCTGGGCACATTTCACCAGTTGACATTGTTAGTGATGTAATAACATCAATTGAAAATAAAGACTCAGAAGTGGGTGCATACTTATCAATTAATACTGAAGATGCAATCGAACAAGCACAGAATGCAGACATCTCAAAACCCTTAGGAGGAATTCCCATATCAATAAAAGACCTCATTAATGTTGAAGGCCAACCATGTTCGTGTGGCTCCAAATTTCTTAAAGATTCATACATATCAACATATGATGCTACCGTTATAAAAAAATTAAAAGAAGCCGGAGCGATACCATTGGGTAGGGTAAACATGGATGAATTCGCAATGGGTTCATCAACTGAGAATTCGGGAATTCAAATCACAAAAAACCCATGGGACTTAAAAAGAATTCCAGGTGGCAGTAGCGGAGGTTCAGCAGCCTCGGTAGCCAATGACACTGCAATTGCCTCACTAGGTTCAGATACAGGAGGGTCAATTAGGCAACCTGCCTCATTTTGTGGTACCGTTGGCTTGAAACCAAGCTATGGAAGAGTTTCACGCTATGGCCTCGTAGCTTTTGCCTCTTCCCTCGATCAGATAGGCCCTGTCACTAAGACAAGTGAAGATGCCGCCATCATACTTAATACAATAGCCGGAAACGATCCATTAGACTCAACTTCCCTCGATTCTGAGGTTCCCGATTATCTGCAATCACTTAACGGTGACATTAAAGGTCTTAAAATTGGAATGCCTAAAGAATATTTTACAGAAGGAATAAACCCAGAAGTCCTTTCATGCATTCATGGCGGAATCAAAACCCTTACTGAATTGGGTGCAGAAATTATAGACATATCATTACCACATACAGAATATGCAGTATCAACATACTATATAATTGCAACGGCTGAAGCCTCCGCAAATTTGGCGCGTTTTGATGCTGTTCGATATGGAAATCGAACCTCAGATCCAACAAATATTATTGAACATTATCGCAAATCTAGAGCCCAAGGCTTTGGCGAAGAGGTCAAAAGACGTATTATCCTTGGAACTTATGTCCTTAGTTCAGGCTACAATGATGCTTATTACGTAAAGGCTCAGAAAGTAAGAACGATGATAAGGAATGATTTTAAAAATGCTTTTGAAAATGTGGATGCGATTGTCTCTCCTACGGCACCAACTCCGGCCTTTAAAATTGGAGAAATGAGCAACGATCCACTTCAAATGTATCTTGCTGATATTTTTACAATCGCAGCAAATTTAGCAGGAATATGCGGTATTAGCACCCCTTGTGGAGTAATTGAAGAAGATACGGGCAACAAGTTACCAGTCGGATTACAAATACTTGGCCCTGCACTTCAAGAAACAACTATATTAAAAATATCGGACGCGTTTGAAAAAGCCACTGATTGGCATAAGCAAAGACCTTCAAATTAATTCTTGAGCCCTTCTAACAGGAGCAAAGGATCGTCGGTGAATGGGGCACGCACCAAATTTCTCCAAAGCACTCAAGTGTAACTTTGTACCATATCCTTTATGTCGATCAAAGCCATACTGAGGATACTGTTTTGTATATTTCAACATCAACCGATCACGTTCTACCTTGGCAATAATACTAGCTGCAGCAATTGATAAGCTCTTCTCATCGCCTTTAATAACTGATTGATAAGGGTAAGGAAATCCCTTTACTGGCTTGCCATCAATTATAGCAAAAGAAGGCTCTATCTCTAGACTTAAGGCTGACTCTGACATCGCTCTGTAAGTTGCATTAAGGATATTAATTTCATCAATCACTTCAGCGCTGACAACAGAAAAACTCCAAATAACTCCGGACTTTGAATCGGTTAGCTCATCATACAATTGCCCTCTCACTTTAGGACTGATTTTTTTTGAATCATTTAGAACCTTGGAACTATAATGAGTTGGCAAAATGACTGCTGCCGCTACGACAGGACCAGCCAATGGCCCCCTACCCGCCTCATCAATCCCAGCTATATATTTATGCCCTTTTTGAATTAGTTCATTTTCAATTAAAAAATCAGGCATAAATGTTAATACTTGTAAATTGTGCGCCTCCCTTATAAAGGAAAGATATTAATATATTTACTTTAGAATGAATATTACATGAGTTTGCTATACAAACTATCAATCCCATTATTTCTCTTAGATCAGATAACAAAATTACTCATATTAAATAATTTTGAATTAGGTGACCAAAAAACAATAATCCCTGATTTTTTTAACTTAGTAAGAGTTCATAACACTGGTATAGCATTTGGGAAATTCAATGATGGCGATGGTTCAAATATAATTTTCACGATAATATCTTTGCTAGCATTTTTGGGTATTCTATTTTTCTGGATACGGGGACATTTTCCAGGAAAGTTAAATCAATTTGCAGTGTCCCTAATCACTGCTGGCGTTGCAGGCAATGTTACGGATCGCATCCTTCATGGTTACGTTGTAGATTTCCTTGATTTTTATGTAGGAAACAATCATTGGCCTTCCTTCAATGTTGCTGATTCATGCATATGCATAGCAGCTTCACTCATTTTCATTTCAGCGTTCAGGAAAGAAGATCAAACTGAAGCAGAATGAGCAACTCATCAAAAGGGAGTTCAATTAAATCTGAAAAGGAAACTCTTCGAAAGTCAATTGAAAGAAGACTTCACTCTCTAGACCATCAACAAAGAGAAGATGCCAGCACTTCAATATCAAAAAGACTGATAGAAACAGTCAGTGAAGACTCTTCCGTACTTTGTTATTCTCCACTACAATCAGAGCCAAACATACAGACAGCTATAAAGCATTGGCTCAGATCAAATTTTCGGGTAAGCCTCCCTAAGGTCGAGGGAAATAATATCGAGTGTTACACTATAAATGGAACCGAAAATTTAATCCGTTCGCCAATGGGAATATTAGAACCAGACCCATCCAAACATGTTAAAACTAACGCCATTGAAATTGATTTTATTATAGTCCCGGGAATTGGATTCTCACGTGACGGTACAAGACTCGGAAGAGGCGGTGGATATTATGATAGGTATCTAGCAACAAGCTCAGAACAAACACTTAAAATCGGAGTCGCTTTTAGTTTACAAATAATAGATGTGATACCAGCACAGCCTCATGACATTCCAGTTGATCATCTGATAACAGACTAATCAAAATCGTTTACGCCCACTTCGGTACATTTAGCTCGAATTTCGGGATCCTAGTAAAAATAGGTACTCCTGCTTCAGTTTCGCCAAAAAATGATCCCTCAACTATACAGTCAGAATCTACTACGTGGTAACTATTATAACTGAAACCATCCCCCACACTAATCTTGGGAAATTGTCCAACAACACCATCGCCTTCAACAATGACCTTCTCACTATTTGAACCCGTGATGACCCATTTTCTCCCACATATTGTAACTGTTTCACCTGAATTATTTTTAATTGTAACAAAATAAACAAATGGATGAGGTTTATCAGCCGGAGCGTCTAGGCTTGGCATATATATAACATCATCAATAATAACGTCGAGACCTGAAAGTTCTATAATTTCCAATTAAAATAGGTTTGGGTTTATTAAATTTAATCTAAACAAATAAAGTAAAACTTGGAAGCATCAAAAACAATATGTTGAAGAGCGAAAAACAAAAAAACGTCGTTCTCAGTATAGCGGGATCTGATCCATCAGGAGGCGCTGGAATACAGGCAGATCTAAAAACGTTCCAGTCATTAGGCGTCCATGGATTAACAGCAATCACTTGCGTAACCTCACAAGTGCCAGGGAAGGTACTTGATATAGAGCCAGTCAGCGCAAACTCTCTACGGTCTCAACTTGATATTTTATTTAGTGAATATCAAGTATCCGCTATAAAAACAGGCCTCCTTTATTCATCCGAATTAATCGAAGTTGTTTTGTCATCACTAGATAACAATAAAATTGAAGTTCCCTTGATAGTTGATCCTGTAATGAGTTCCACTAGCGGAACTCAATTATTAAATAGCACCGCTTTAACCCTTTATATGAAAAACCTCATACCGAGATCGACTCTTCACACACCCAATCTACCAGAAGCGGCAACCTTACTCGGCATTGAAATCGAGAGCATTGAAAGTCCAATCGATTGCGCGAATCTATTATACGAAAAGTTTAGCACTCCCGTCTTACTTAAGGGCGGACACTTCAAATCAGCTAATGCGACTGACTTTTTAGTAGATGAATCAGGAGCTGAACAGTTTTCTAAAACATTTTCCAACAGAATGCCTGCACACGGTACAGGATGCACCTATTCAGCATCCATTTGCGCATGCCTTGGATCTGGCCTCAACCTTCACGACTCCATTTTAAAATCAAAAGAATATATTACTCGCTCGATTGACCAATCCGTTGAACTTGTATCAGGACAGTTCACATTGAGCCATGAAATCAATGGATCTAACTTGTCTATATAGACATTCAAATTTTAAGGTAAGAATTTTACCTTTCTATCATTAGGAAGCCGCGGACCCGGTGTTGACCTTCCTCTCTCAACTTGTGACTGAAGCAATTCTAAAAGCGAAGTTACTTTTGCAGGGTTGGTACTAACCAGATTATTTTTTTCTCCAGGGTCATCTTTCAAATTAAATAGCTGCATGCTCGGCAAACCCCTCTTCTTTGCTTCAGGTTCTCTAGGAGCACTCCACCCGCCACTTCCTCTAGATAGACACAATTTCCAATTCCCCTCTCTAATAGCAAATGAACCTCCAATTGAATGACTAATTATAGATTTACGATCATTTGTTTTTCCACCATTAAGCAAAGGAACAATGCTGAACCCATCCTCCCCGCCTTTTGTTTTATTTTTCTGCGCCGACACTTGTTCTAAGGTCTTATAAATATCTGTCAATGAGACAGTAGATTCACACACCGCTCCACTGCCCTTCCCTTTGTGTCCCAAGTAAGTATGGCCTGGCCATCTGACTAGCAAAGGCACTCGATGACCTCCTTCATAAATATCTGCCTTATGACCTCGGAATCCACCGCTCGGATCATGACCCTTATCTTTTAATAGTTTGAAATTTGCCTCTGGAGAACACCCGTTATCACTAGTGAACAACACTAAAGTATTTTTATCTATGCCCTCATCCAATAGCACTTTAAAAAGCTCACCCATATGATGATCAATCTGCATGACAAAATCAGCATAAGGGTTCAGACCACTTGCACCTTTGAATGGAGGAACCGGCACTATGGGTGTGTGAGGCGCTGGTAATGGTAAATAGATAAAAAACGGCTTATCCTTACCAGATGCTTTTAGATGAGACTCTATATATTCAAATGACTTATTGAAAAGGTGAGGTAGCACCTCTTCGATTTTAAAATCATTGCTGATCGGCCCCTTCCTATACCAACCGTACTGGTCCTGAGATCTAGAAACTCCCTCTTCCCGTTTTGGCTCCTCTGTAATCTTGCCCGTATCGACCCAAACATAAGGCGGCATATCTAATGAACCGCAATGACCATAGTAATAATCAAAACCATTGATATCTGGGCCATTTTTTACAGGTTGAGTAAAATCAATCTTATTGTTTTTCTTGGCCCAATCCCAGCCCAAGTGCCACTTACCTATCATCGCTGTACTGTACCCTCCTCCCCTCATAAGATGACCAAGCGTTGGACGTTCCTTTGGGATCAAATGATCACTCGTACCACTTAAAACGCCCCGGGCAATTCTGGATCTCCAGCAATAGCGTCCCGTCAAAAGACCATAACGAGTCGGAGTACAAACTGAACTTGGGGAATGTGCATCTGAAAACGTCATTCCTTCGTTTGCCATCTTTTGCAAATGAGGTGTTTTTATTTTTGAATTTGGATTCGTGGGTGTGATGTCACCAATGCCAAGATCATCAGCCATGACTAAAATAACATTAGGTAATGCCCCATGAAGAGATTCAGAATGCACCAAGCATATTACGGCAAATGAAAGAAATCTAAGTCCTTGAAACATCTTTTAAGTAAACTATCCATGACAAAAAATGCGAATCCAAATCTTTAACGTTTGAAGAAAAAAATTAGAATCTAGTTTCTTTGCTCTAACGATCATGCAATTGAAATGTCTACTCTACGTCCTAGCCCACTGACCACTGAAACTAATGATTTAATATATAAATTTAATCAAAATCGATTAGGACAATTACCGCCTTTTAGTCTAAATAATTAATAATCCTTCTTAATATTTAATATATTCTTGATATCAATCTAGCTAATACTCCAAGATCTGGATGGATCAATAACTTGAGAGTTTATATGGAATACTATAATTTAATTTGTTAAGTAAATATCAATCACATGAAACAACATACCCGTAGAAAATTTATTAAGGGCTCGCTTTATGGCGCTGCCGGAACAAGTACATTCTGCAGCCTTCCTGCAAAAGCCAAAGTTAAAGGAGCCAATACTGATGTACGAGTCGCTGTAGTTGGAGTTGGTGGACGCGGTGGAGGTCACGTCAATGCCTGCTTAGGGAACAGCAAAGTTAGAGTAACTGGAGTATGTGACGCTGACTACAAGCGCAATGAGGGAAATGCAAACCGAGTTAAAGATAAACAAGGTTCAAAACCTAAACAATATGAAGATTATAGAGAATTATGCACTGATAAAAACATAGATGCAGTGATGATTGCTACCCCTAATCATCTTCACTCATTAGTAGCAATATTAGCTGCTCAAAACGGAAAACATGTATATGTAGAAAAACCCGTTTCACATAATATATGGGAAGGTCGGAAGTTAGTTGAAGCTGCAGTTAAATACGGCAAAAAAGGAGTCATAATTCAACATGGAATGCAACGACGCTCAGATTCAGGATGGCGTGAAGTAATGGAGTGGATAAAAGATAAACCTTTAGGAGAGATGCTCGTGAGCAGAGGTTTTTGTTATAAGCCAAGAAAAAGTATTGGCAAAGTGCAAGAGCCCAAACAGCCACCAGCAGAAATTAATTATGACCTATGGTCAGGGCCTAGAGAAATTTTGCCTGTTAGACGGGATAGATTTCATTATGATTGGCACTGGCAACGCCAATACGGCAACGGGGACATTGGAAACCAAGGCCCTCACCAAATGGATGTAGCAAGATGGGCATTAGGTCAGGAAAAATGTGCCCCTAATGTATTAAGCATTGGCGGAAGGTTTGGTTATGACGACGATGGCGACACTGCAAATACGCAAATCGCATTCTTTGACTACAAGCCAGTACCGTTGATTTTTGAAGTTCGTGGACTCCCTGAAAAGGGACTCGATTGGGGCAAAGGAATGTCCAATTACAAAGGAGCTAGAGTAGGAAATGTCATTGAGTTTGAAGGAGGTTACATCAGTGAATCTAAAGCATATGACAACAAAGGAAAAAGCATTAAGAAATTTGGAATTACAAATGGGCGAGGCCATTTTGAAAACTGGATTGCTTCAATTGAAGAAGGAATAAAAGAAGGCAAACATGAGCATGAACTTTCAGCCCACACCGGCCACATTTCTGCCGCACTTGGTCACATGGCTAATGTTTCATATTACATTGGTAAAAACGATACCCCAAAAGCATGTAAGGAATCCTTGAAGGGCGATAAGATGAAGGAAGAAGTATTCAACAGATTCGCGCAACATCTCGAGAATAATGGTATTAATATAGAGAAAACGCAGACCACTTTGGGTCCACTTTTGAATTTTGATCCTGACAAAGAACAGTTCACTGGAGACCTATCTGAACAAGCCAACAAGTTGGTAAAAGGTGATTATAGGGAAGGATTTAGAATTCCCGAATCTGTTTAAACTCTTACACTATGTTATATAAATTTCTGGGAGTGGTAACAATCACTCCCAGAATTGTATAACCAAAAAATCATACCCTACTGCTTTTTTCAAAAATTAAATGACCGACGCCTCAAAAGTAAAACGCCGGCCCATAAGTAAACTATTAGCTGCAAACCGAAGCGAGATAGCAACAAGGATATTTAGGGGAGCCACCGAACTAGGCCTCAACACAGTAGCGATATTTGCAGAAGAAGACCGCTTTTGCATGCACCGCTTCAAAGCTGATGAAGCCTATAAATTACGTAAAGAGAAAGGACCTGTAGGTGCTTACTTAGATATAGAAGGAATAATCTCTATCGCTAAAGAGCGTAATGTAGACGCCATTCATCCTGGGTATGGATTTTTATCTGAAAATGCGGAATTTGCTAAAGCTTGTGAAGAAAATGACATCATCTTTGTCGGCCCCAGATCCGAAGTCCTCGCCGGAATGGGTGATAAAATTGCCGCTAGGAAGCAAGCAGCAGAACTTGCCATCCCAATTCTTGCAGGAAACCCCGATCCTATAAAAGATAAAAACGATGCCATCAAACTTGCTCAAAACATAGGATTCCCATTAATAATTAAAGCTGCATTTGGTGGTGGTGGACGAGGGATGCGAGTTGTAAATGATGAAGAGTCATTGCCTGAGCTCCTCAATGAAGCTCAAACTGAGGCATTAAATGCTTTTGGAGATGACTCAGTTTTCTTGGAACGTTTCGTTAAAAACGCCAAACACATTGAAGTACAAATAATCGGTGACCAGCACGGTAATGTGGTTCATCTGCATGAAAGAGATTGCTCCGTTCAAAGGAGGCATCAAAAGGTCATTGAGATTGCTCCCTCAATTAACATTTCTGATACTATCAGAGAGGAACTATGCTCAGCCGCTGTAAAAATTGCAAAATCAATTAATTACGATAACGCGGGGACCGTTGAGTTCTTAGTAGATACAGATTCTCAGGAATGGTTCTTCATTGAAATGAATCCAAGGATTCAAGTAGAACATACAGTCACCGAGGAAATCACAAACATCGACATTGTAAGAACTCAAATATTAATTGCTCAGGGACATGAGATGCACTCCAAAGATGTCGCCATGCCTAACCAAGAAGATATTGGCAGGAATGGTGTAGCAGTTCAATGCCGCATCACCACAGAAGACCCAGAAAACAAATTCACCCCCGACACAGGCAAAATTCTAACCTATCGATCAGCTTCAGGTCATGGCATCAGACTCGATGGTGGACTTGGAACCACTGGGGCAACAGTCACCCCATTTTATGACTCGATGCTAGTCAAACTCACGACGCATGCGCCGACGTTTGATATCGCAATACAAAGAGTCAGGAGGGCCTTGAGAGAATTTAGAATACGTGGCGTTAAAACTAACATCCCTTTTCTTTTGAACGTCATTAACAATGAAAAATTCAGCTCAGGCAATGCCACGACAAGACTCATTGATACGACTCCAACCCTCTTTGACTTTAAACCCAGAAAGGACAGAGCTACAAAACTTCTCAACTTTCTAGGGGACGTTATCGTTAACGGCAATCCAAATGCTAAGGATCAGAGCCCATCAAAGGCACTAGCGCAAGTCAAGGCACCAGTCACTGACCCAAAGAAACAAAGGCCTAAGGGAACGAAGGATTTACTCAACGAGATGGGTCCAGAGAAGTTCTCTGAATGGATATTAGAACAAAAAGAACTTCTAATAACGGACACGACTCTTCGGGATGCTCATCAGTCATTATTGGCAACGCGAGTAAGAAGCTATGACATGCTTGCAATTGCAGATGCAATCGCAAAAAACACTCCCTCACTCTTTTCTCTTGAGATGTGGGGCGGCGCCACATTTGACTCCTCAATGAGATTTTTGAAAGAGGACCCTTGGCAAAGACTCACTCAACTTAGAGAGAAAGTCCCCAACGTCCTTTTCCAAATGCTCTTCCGCGGATCAAATGCCGTTGGATATTCAAATTATCCCGACAATGTCGTGAAAGGTTTTGTCCATCATGCAGCAGAACGGGGAATGGATATATTTCGAGTCTTTGATTCACTCAACTACACTCCCAATATGAAAGCGGCCATGGAAGCGGTCCGCGAAACTGAAAGCTCAATTTGTGAAGCTGCAATTTGCTATACTGGCGACATTTTAGATGAAAAAAGAGACAAATATTCATTAAAATATTACGTTGATCTAGCGCATGAGTTAAAGCTCATGGGAGCACACATCTTGTGCATTAAAGACATGGCAGGTCTTTGCCGTCCATACGCTGCAGAAAGACTAGTGCGAACACTCAAAGACGAAGTAGGCCTACCCATACATTTTCATACACACGATACGAGCGGCATCAATGCCTCATCGATATTAAAAGCATCCGAAGCTGGAGTTGATATTGCTGATGCAGCCATTTCTTCTATGTCCGGATCGACGAGTCAACCATGTCTAAATTCAATTATCGCAGCCTTAGAAAATACGGAAAGAGAATCATCACTTAATCTCCGAGCACTAGATGAATTCTCTGATTATTGGGAGGGAATTAGAAAATATTACTTCCCATTTGATACATCTCCACCTCACGGCACTGCAGAAGTCTATTTACACGAAATGCCAGGAGGGCAATTCACAAATCTCAAAGAGCAAGCAGAAGCCATGGGCCTAGGGTCCCGATGGCCTGAAATAGCGCAATGTTATGCAGAAGTAAATGATCTCTTTGGGGACATTGTCAAAGTAACACCCTCTAGCAAAGTCGTTGGTGACATGACAATGTTTTTGGTAACGCAAGGCATTAGCCCAGCTGATGTTATTAACCTTCCTAAAGGAACAGCGTTCCCTGAATCTGTTGTTGATATGCTCGGAGGCGGGTTAGGTCAGCCTATCGGAGGTTGGCCTTCAGAAGTTCAAAAAGTTATTCTCGGAGACAAAGACCCCATCACTGATAGGCCTGGAGAACATGCAAGTGAAGTCAACCTTGATACAATAAGGGAAGATTTGAAAACACAGATAAAGCGAAACCCAACTGAGGATGAAGTTTGGAGTTATTTGATGTATCCACAGGTCTTTCTTGATTTCATTGCAAGCAACAATGAATTTAGTGACTTAAGCGTATTGCCTACTCCAGCATATTTTTATGGCGCGCAAATTGGTGAAGAAATCAGCATTGATATCGAAGTTGGCAAAACGCTATTCGTTAAACTTATTAATGTTGGTGAACCTGACGAGAACGCTAATCGAAATGTGATTTTCGAACTCAACGGATCATCACGTCATACCCTAGTTGCTGACAGAACCCTTACACCTACTGCAATATCTCGCAAAAAAGCTGACAAAGCTGATCTTAGCCAGATCGGAGCACCCATGCCCGGCCTAGTAGCTGAACTCAATGTCAGCATAGGCAACAAGGTCGAAGAAGGTGACCCTCTATTAACGTTAGAAGCAATGAAGATGTACACTACAGTTTCCTCTCCTCACTCAGGCACCGTAGAATCAATTGAAGTTGTTTCTGGTGACAATGTTGACACTGAGGACTTACTTCTGATCATTGCTTAACAATCCTCTATTCAGAAATGCTGTCTAATCTTAAGCGTACAAATGCCTTTTGAGAGATTGACGGCAAGCGAATTAAATCATTTCTCATCAGAGGTCCAATTGTTGTTCGATCTATAGGCAATTCGTTCCATTTCTTCAGGTCATTAGAATACTCGAAAACTACTCTGTAGTCACTTACTGTCAGTTTTGTGCCCACCTCCCATATCATTGAATTCTCCTCAATATCAAAACGTGGCAAATCCAATTGAACAGAGCTCCCTGAATTCCCGCCAAGAACATATTCTATAGCGTTAATTAATCCGTCACTATCATCGTCTGCATAAGGAAGCCCGGCCTCATTTTCGACAGACCACATTTTATAAGTCTCTTCCAAAATTATTCCATGTGGACTCCCAAGATAGCTACCAATTGTCCAAGAAGATCTAAAATTATAACTAGACGGATCAATTATTAAATCTTTCAACTCTAATGAATACCCATCGCCATCGGCTTGACTGTACCATTCATCATTAAATGAAAATCTAGCCATATTGAACGGATAAGGTTCAGGCAATTGAAGGATCAATTCCTCACCACCATTATTTAGCTTGCCCACATACTCATCGATTAAATCGTTGACCTCACCATATCTAGAAACGAAAGCGTTTAAATCAGAAACAAGAACTACTGACTCTTTAGGGGAAAGCACCATTTCACCAAAGGTATAATAAATTCCTTCCACAAAACTAATTCCATTTAGATTTAATATTTCATCTCCAATATTCTGCAACTCAATGTACTCGAACTCGGATCCACCGAGTGGGTTATACATGATTTCTACTATCCTAAGGGATTTATATATTTCTAAAAGCCTCTCATATTCTAAATACTCATCAGAGCCTATCTCTGGCTGCTCGACTCCCGGTGTTGGCACTATGAATTTTTGATAAGAATCACTGCCGACTATTTTCCCTTCAGAAACTCCCTCTATCTGTGGGCCATATATGATATCATCAAGAAGTGAACCGTCTCTGTCAGAGAGAACTATTTGGTCCAAGTCAGTAGAAAGCTTGAATCCCTTAGGTTTAATTGTCACAAAATTATTTGGAGCAATGAAACTTAATTCAGGAATCACCATCGAGTTTTCATCATAATCGTGAGAGTCAGAAAGGCTGATTCCAGTTAGTGCTACTGGATATGATGAATCGTTTGCCAATTCAATAAATTCACTCCTATTTAATGGACCTGGATTAGCAAGCCATTCATTTATTCTAAGCCCTGAAGGATCACTAACAATCATCTGTCTATTCTCTGCCCCAGGGGTTGGGACATTTAGAGTCCAAATGGAATCTCTTCCATGCCTACCAATGGAGCAATTGGATGCCTGATAACCATAATGAATCGAATCTAATATCTTATCTGAATGGAATAAATAGAGAGCTCCTCCTTCCTTATTAATTTGTAAGGAACCGTTAGAAGAATTAACATCAATTAACAAGTAGCCCCACCCTTCAATGTCAGTAATTTGGCCAATATCCATTCGTTCATCACCACTGACGCTTGAACTAAGATAACAGTTATCCAAGCTAATCGCATTAGGGCTTGAATTGTAAATCTCAATATATGAAGGGTTCCAGCCATCAGATTCATAGACACCGTCATTCAAAATTAGCAACTCGTTCATAACAAGCTTGTTAGGATAAGATTCGACAATTTCCCATTGTTCTGATTGAGTTGGTGATTCTTGCCAATTCCCGGCAAAGTCTCGCCCCAAAACTTCTACTCCATAAGTACCAGGCAACAAATCTTTCAACAGTATCTTTCCAATACGGACAGTGGGTCCCGAGGGATTAAACCCTTCACCTATTTCAATCGCTTCACTCCATTCCGCATCTTTTAATCTCCAACGATAAGCAAAGTATCCAGGCCCACCAACTTCCAATGAAGCTTCTCGATCAGTGGTAACCTGAGCGGGCTCTCCAGATATAAATATACCAGAAGGAACTAAGGCTCCAAGATCTTGACCAAATCTTCCGGCTCCTCTTGCAGGGGACGCAGGATGTAGGTTAAAATTTTGGGATTCAGGATCAGTAAATAACGGGAAATCAACGGTATTTCTTTCCCCCAAATCCAAAACACTAACACCTTCATGATTTCTTCCTATTTCTAAATCTGACAACTGAGGATCTAATAGATTCCGAACCAGCTCCAATGGAGTGACTGGAAACGGCGGTTCTTTAGCATCATCTGCACCACTAAAGACTCTCGGAGTAACTAGAATATTATCACTAAGATACGCACCTTTTCCATGAGTGGCTCGAGAATCAGTATCTGTGGGTATGAAAAGATTTACCACAGAGGCAACACTCGGATTATCAAATCTGTCATTAAAATCAGGATGAATTTTATGAACTGTATTATTCTCAAAAATTGTAGCGCTCTGGATTTTTAGACTAATAGCGTGATCAACATCAGAGAAGATATTCCTCGATATAGAGAACGTAGCATCCGGACCAACATCACCAGTAGAAATTGCATTTGCATAGCCTCTATCTGAGGTTTCGTCATCCTTGAAAACATTAAGAAAAACATTTTCTGACAAATAAACATCTCCCCCAAGATCACACAGCTCATCGCCTGCACCTTCAAAATAGTTACCTATAATTTGAACTATTGGATCGGGCCTCCATCCACTATCAACATCAATCACATCGTTATGACCCTTATTCCTTCCAAAAGAGTTATTTTTTATAATGTACCTACCACCTTCAGGAATTTCCCCTATCCCTTTTATATGTTCACTAATATTATCAAGACCAAGCTCAGCAGGCTTCTCATCTTCGGTAAACATATCAGGAAACTTCGTATTCCTTATAATAACTGAAGCATCTTCAGTATAAATCATTCTAATATGAGTCCGACTAAAAAACACATCATCTATTACACATTGTGAATTTATCACACCAATGGCACCTTCATCATCTTGAGCACTGTCAAAATCAGTACACTTGATAATATTTTCTGGATCCAATGTATTAATCAGTTTCAAGCCTCTCCATTTGGGTGGAGCGTCAGGCAATTCTCCATCACCTGCATCATCTTCAACAAATTGCGCTCCAGGAAAATGTGAAAATTGAATCCTGCGTTCAGGAGAACCGACTATTGAAGCTTTGCCTTCAATTTCAATCTTTACCCCCTCTGCAACATAAACAGACACTCCTGCTTCCAAATAAAAATCAACTCCATCTGGTACTTTAATATCATCCGTAACGTAGTACGGAGATTTATCTAATTCCCACCGCACTTCGCCTCCAAGTACAATAAAATCATAAAAGCCCACATCCTTTTTACTTTCGCCGTCTTTGCCTTCTACTATTGCTGGAGAGTTTTCAGAAAGCCTGAAATCTCCAGTTTCTGAATTCCTAAATAGAGGATCCAAACTCTGGTTCAATTCCCATCCTCCTTCAACTATAGAACCGTTAACTACAATATCTTCGTCACCATAATCAGTCCGCACAGAAAGCCCATTGCCCCACAAAATACTACCATTCACGGTATACCGACTCGGATCGTCATCACCATCTTTATTTTCAACCTGAATCCCAACTCCATTATTGCCAGAAACAGTGACATTATTAAGAACGACATCCGCATCATCCTTTGCAGAAATTCCAATATCATTATCAACCAAGAGACCCCCATTTAATTGAAGAGACCCCCCAAAGACACTGATGCCTTTATCTGAACAGTTTCTACATATAACGCCCTCAGCTAAAACGTCAGCTCCAAGAGTATCAATCCCATCATCATCCATGTACGCCACGGTAACATTCTTAAGAATCAATTCCTGTCCTGGCCTAGCATCATGAAGATATATCGCATCATTGTCATCAGTGACATTATCTTCCCTATAAGCACCCAACATATCAGTGATGTAAGAATCCTCTAATAACACACTCGTATCAAAAGTCTCAAAACCCATCACTGATCTTGCCCAATGACATCTACGAAACACTAAACTGGAACCTTTTCCATTTTGGGCATTTGACTGACCAATTTTTCCTCGATTATCTGATATCGTGCAATCTTCAAAAATCACACTCGACCCCAAAACTCTCAATACCCGCCCATGGTCTGTATGACCTCCTTTTGGCGAATGACCTCCTTGATGAATATTTGTAAATTTAAAAACGGCTACTTCTGATTCGTCAAATAGGACCTGCCCCCACACTTTGCCAGCAGAAGAAGAGGAAATCGTTATTGGATTCTCACTATTACCAACACAATTAATGCTACCAGAAATTATTAAGTCTGACCCTGCGGAACTCTGTGGCTCCTCATCACCATTTAATAAAAGAATAGTACCTGGCAAGATGTTTAGGGTGTGGCCTTTTGGAACTGTCACATCCCCTATAACGCGGATGACTCCGGACCAATTAGTTACGTCTCCATCTAAAGTTCCTGAAACTTCGATCGAATCAGGAGAGGGGCCCAGACTAATAATACTTTTAGCAACACTTTGCTGCCCCACTTCAACAGTTAAATTTAAATCTCCAGGATCTAAAGAAGGACCGGAAATAAGCGCGCTTAACTGAAGATCAAAACTGATGTCCGAACTCCGGTCATCTCCTTGCTTTATTTCTACAGCTATCACGTTTTTCCCTGTAACAAGCAAGTCTGGCGACAATTGTGAGAATTCCTGAAAGTTCTCAGTAGGAGTATCATCACCATCAACCGTAAACTCATCAAAGGCCATGCCTGACTCCATGTTAGATGTCTTGAAGAATTCTTTGCCATTAATATATAAAATGGCTCCGTCGTCATACTTTAATCGCATTTTTAAAGTAGAAATATTTTCAATGTCATCAACATTAAATTCAGATCGAAAATATGTTGTAGCATATTTATTTCTTGAGTCTGGCCCAAAACTTAACTCAGTAACTTCATCATCATCACCATACCCCAATTCTGCCCTTCCTCTTGCCCATTCAGAATCATCAAAATTAATACTCTGCCAAAGGACACCCTGATCAGAGCCATTATCGAGGTAACTCCATTCAGCACCCTCAGTAATGAGAACTAGTTCCTCTTCTATTCCGCCACCCTCAACAGTAACTAATGCACTCCCCAATCCATTTCTGAGATTAACAACGTTAGGACTTATCCTGATACCAGGCCTATTTGCAGTGAGATTAACAGATGTGTCCCAAACTTCTCTTGAGTAAGAACCATTAGGGTCCCTTAAATCTACACGAACAAGGAATGGAACCTTAGGGATGTATGAACCTCTAGTCGTTAAAAAAACGTTACCTCTTATCTCAGAGCCCGTAAGGTCACCTGAAACCTCTGTGACTGTTCCAGTATCGTTCCATAATTTTAAATACTCCTCATGAACCATTTCACCTTCAGAGTCTCTATAAAACGCGACTCTGACCCTGTTTAAACCTGGCATTAAGGCGCCTCCATTTGAAAATGAACGAAGCGTTAAATCCCACGTCCCTTCACGACGATCAAGATTAGCATCAATTCCATTAACTTTTACGGATTTAACATTTCCAACATGAAATTCTCCACTGAACCTAGCCTCTCCATTCACTGTTCGGTAATACCCATCACTAGATTCAGACAAATCAACTTCTACTGAATAATTTGTCTGTATTTGGGATAAAACGCCACGCCTACGATCCACAACAAATTCCTTCATCTCATCTAGCACATCTGAAGGAAAAAAATCTCCTAATGCCCTATCAATGATTGGATCAATCAACTCTGGCCTATATTTACTCTCAATTATCTGAATGAACTTGTTGTAATACCGAGGAATGATATCAGGATGAGCCAAAAACTCATTCAGCCCATCAACACCAGTGTATGTGAAAATTGATAAGTTAGGACTCCCTGATCTGGTCCCCTGATCTAATACTGTATCTAAATCATGGGGAACTAACTGAAATCGCTGGTCCTTCTCACCTCTGTATAATGCATAATCATCACCTTTGCCTGTGGTAAGACCTCCTTCCCTATTTCCTATCAGTGAATCCACAGCCAAAAAATGCAACCACTGATCAATATCAATAACTTGAGATAATCTCTCAAGATAATCTGGCTCTTCATCACTATTCAAAGCTTTCGTTAAAGCGATAATATCCGACCAATCATCTACTGATTTGTTTGTCTTCTTGAAATATGTATTTCGATAAGAATCAACCTGCTCCCCTTCATATTTAAGGTCTCCCTCATCCCCACTATCTTCATCATCTCTTACTTGGTACAAATTTCCACCAGAATCTTCAGGCCAGTGAGCCTTAACAAAATTCGAATCTAAGGATTCTGTTCTAGCATAGTGCCCAAACATTCGTGGCCCACCGGACTCAGCCAGATCTTCTCCATTAACGTGAAGCTTAACAGGAATACTGTCAGCGGCTTTAACGCCCAGCCATTGATAAAGCCAACTGCCCGCGACTTGAGAATGCGTGTACTGGCAATTAAATTTTATTGATTCCTGTCCATTCCAAGGATCATCTGATCTGAATTTAATTAAATGATTATTTGGAGGACCATTCCTGCTACTCGCTCCGCGGTTTCTAATTGAAGACAAGTATCTTACTCTTGCCCCTTTCCCGTCAAAGCTAATGAAAGTACAATTCATTTCAGCATTGCTATCAGATTGACTGGAACGACGACCAATCTCTTCGAGCTCAGCTCGCTCAGAATCTGTCATAATCACATAATAACTAGGCCCAGAACGTATATCTTCGTAGCCATCATCGACCATATACAAATAATTACATGCATTACCTTTACCGGGTATCGGAGCCGGCCACTGCCGAGATTTGTTTCCGCCAGCGCCAAGAACAAAGAAAAACTCAACAACTGATTTGTCTTTCTGTTCTGGAATTTCAGCGAAATAAATACCCTCTTCATTAGCCATCATATCCATGGAAGCAAATTCACTATCGGCTGAATCGACCTTCCAGAACAATTCAAGCCTAAGATCTTCAAGGCTTGAAGAATTATCCATTTGAAGAGTTATTCTAACTGGCTCCGTTGATTTTGGCAGTACCGGAAAATGACTAATACTTTTTATTAATGGGACTAACTTTGAATCATAGATAGAATTTTGTTGCCCAGGGGTACCTCCTTCTGGAATAGAAGAGCTCCAATTTTGTCCATTATTATTTTTGTCAGCCCAATTAACCAACTCAAGTGACTTTCCACCCCCATCGTGTAAAGCTTCCCAAATCCAACCTTCATGCCCACGATCTTCAGGCCCACTTTTCCTTGATGCCCAAAAACCCTCATCCGCATAATCAACTTGATCTATTTCTTTGTTAAAGTTGTCTCTTATTCGTATCGTCTCACCAGTATTTGACAATTTTCCAACCCATGGGCCCAATGGCTCTGGTGCATCAGGATACAACGACGAAAACTTTTCTGGATCCGCAGCAATAATTACAAATGATTTAGGAGCGATAACGTAATTGGGAAATTCATAATTGACACCAGCACTGATGCGCCAATTCTCCAGAGAAATCTCTTGTGTGCCTGAATTATATAATTCAATCCACTCTTTGCTAAAGTCCTCAACTCCGTCTTCATCCTTTACGGAGTAATTGATCTCATTGATTGCCAGTTTTGCTCCAGCTTGATGCGTTGCAAAATTAATTATTGCACAACACCCAAGCAAAGGGAAGAGGCCCACAAAGGACTTCGTTTTCATTAGACAAAATTCTATTTCTTTTGACAAAAAATTGCTTTTAAAATTCATTTTTCCCGAAAAAAACTACCGTTTAATTTTCTCCATCAACAATATAATTAGCATTTTACTTTTCTCACTCAAATTCCAAAAATCAGAATACTCCCTACTTATTAAGCCGAGATTAATTACACAAAAAAACCGCACCCCCTATGCAGAGAGTGCGGCTTTATTGAATGGATCAGTCTGTAATTTATCCAGCGACCATGTCCTTTAGATTCTTCAAAGGACGAATCTTAACGACTTTACGCTCAGGCTTAGCTGAAACTGTGATCATTTCCCCAGTAAATGGGCTCTTCATCTCCCTTTCAGGTGTTGCAGGTTTGATCTGTCTTACAATCTTACATAGGCCTGGGATTGTGAATGCACCCGCTTCTCCATTGATCGAAGCGGAAATTTGATTAGTTAACGAGTCTAAAACACTGATAACATCTTGTTTTTTAAGTCCAGTCTGTTCAGCAATGCTGTTTAAAACTTGTGTTTTGCTTGGTGGTTTAACTGCCATGGTATTTCTTTATTGTTAGTTGTGATGGGTCTCCCTTAAGAGTTCTTAAATATATATTATACTTATACGATTTTATGAAAGGTCAACCAACAAAAAAGCTAAAAGGGCTATAATAACTACTTTTTTTTGATTTCATAACCTTACTTTCATCCAATTGAATAAACATAATTACGAGTATTTTTTAAAAAGTTTTAAAAAGTTTTGTAGGAAGGTAATTTACAACAACTTATGAAAGTCTTCTTGTTCTACCTGAAAAACAGGCATATTTAAAATATTCTTAGATCGACTAAAAAAAAATAGCTGCTAAATATGGCGCATAATATTTTATAAATATACAGCTTTACTGCAGCTTAAATGAAATAGTTTATATAATTATCTAAATCAGAATAGCTGAATTTATTGGGCTGTTTTTAAGACGGTATTTAGCAAGTTTCATAAAAAAACTTACTTTCATATAAAAGCATAACCTTAAATAACAATTTCCCAATCAATGTTCAAATATGCTTAATTGATAAAATTAAGCATTCTTGCCCAATCTGAATGAGAAGTTAAGATTCCTGAAATTAAACCCAATGAAAAATCGCATAGAACAGAAATTTGACCTGCTTAAAAATGATAAAAAAGCAGCTTTTGTGGCCTATGTGTGTGCTGGAGACCCCACTTTAAATAAATCATTAGAAATATTGCAAGCACTCGATGAAGCAGGAACTGATATCATCGAAATTGGCATTCCTTTTTCAGACCCCTTAGCTGATGGAATCGTAAATCAAATGGCAGCTAGTAGGGCACTTGATTCTGGAACCACAGTTCCTCATGTTATAGATCTCATTAAGAGCTTCAGGAAAATTTCCCAGACACCCTTAGTTATATTTACCTACCTAAACCCAATATATAATTATGGATACGAACGGTT
>SHBV01000014.1 GCA_004211885.1 Verrucomicrobiaceae bacterium | reverse complement strand
AAGAATTACGATTTACAAAGGGAATCGAATTTGATTTCTCGGTCAGCTCAACAAAAAAAATAGAACCAGGAGAAAGATTAGTGTTAGTAGCTAATGCTGCTGCTTTCAATCTTCGTTACGGCCACAATTCGACTCCTCAATTCGTAGCAGGAACTTTTTCCAAGAACCTGTCTGACTCAGGAGAACGAATAAAACTAAGTTTCGGGGCAGGGACTCCAATCATTGATTTTAATTATGATGACAATGCTCCCTGGCCAGAAGGGGCTGACGGCGACGGGTTCAGCCTTGAATTGATTTCTCCGGAGACTAATCCGGATCACAATGAGGCAAAGAACTGGCGGCTAAGTTCGGTAATTGGCGGATCTCCTGGTCAAGAGAGTCCAGTTGTTGAAGGGCAGACTTTTGCAAGTTGGTCTGCAGAGAATGGAAATGTTGAGGCTAACTCGGACACCGACAATGATGGCCGAAGTGCCTTAGTTGAGTTTGCTATGGGAACCAATCCTAAAGTCTTCGAGAACGAGAGTGAACTTATTAAAGTTGATCTAGTCACAGTAGAGGTTGATGGAAAGCAAGAAGAGCGGCTTCAGATTAGCTTGGGGAAGAATCCAAATGCTACGGGTGTGACTTTAATACCAGAGTGGTCAGATGATTTAATTGAATGGTCTAATCAGGAAATTGTGTATGTAATATTAGATGAGCCTAGAGAGGTTGACGGCGTTCTTATTGATCGCATCTATTACATTAATATTATTCATGCTGGAATTACAAAACCAACTTTCCTGAGGCTCAAAGCTACTCTGCGATAAAACCTAAGATGACCTTCCTTAGTTGAAGACCAACTGGTATCAATTTGATTAGGACCTAAAAAATTTAGAGCCTTAATTACTAGGAGGTAATTAAAATCGATGAACGACTTATGTTAGTGCATTGGCTTAATATCCAATAACATCTGAGCATTACTCGGAAATCTTTCCATGATCGATAATATACGTTCAATTGCCTCAATCGGACGGTGACCAGCTAGCCCTCGACGTATTATGGAAATTTTCTCCCACTGATGAGGAGGTATTAACAACTCCTCTCGACGAGTACCTGAACGGAATATGTCCACTGCCGGATATATATATTGCTCAGCAATGGCTCGATCTAAAACTAACTCCATATTACCAGTACCTTTAAGTTCCTCAAATATCCGGTCATCCATTGCACTATTAGTTTCAACTAACGCAGTGGCAATAATTGTCAATGAACCTGCATCTCGTGTATTTCTTGCCGCGGCAAAAAGCTTCCTGGGCATTTCTAAAGCTCGAACAGTCAATCCACCAGTGCCCGTAGGCCCTCCTTTACTAGTCGCATTATTAAATGCTCTGGCTAGTCGAGTAATCGAATCCATTAGCATAAAAACATGTTCACCTGATTCAACTAACCTTTTCGCCCTCTCAATCGCAATTTGAGCAATTCGACAATGCATCTTTACCTCCATATCATTAGAGCTTGCATATATCTCGGCTTCCGGCAAAGCCCTCCGCAATTCAGTGACTTCCTCTGGCCTCTCATCAACCAACAATACCATCACCTTAACACCGCTATGATTCTTGATAACAGACTCGGCCATGTGTTGAAGAATAGTCGTTTTACCTGACCTTGGAGGGGCCACTATAAGTCCGCGCTGACCACGACCTATCGGAGCAATTAAATCAATGATTCTCGTTGTCATTCGGTCTTCATCAGTCTCCATCTGAAGTCTGCGATCAGGGTTCACGGCTTTCAACTCTTCAAACCATGGCATCGTTTTAAATTCATCAGGGTCACGCCCATTAATATCTAAAAGCTTTGTCAGTTGCGGCCCTCGCCTACCCATCCGAGTCTCGGCCTTAACCCACAGACCGTCCCTAAGACCAAAATTACGAACTATTTCCGGTGTAACAAAAACGTCATCTGGAGTCTGCCTAAAATCCTTGCTAGGTTCTCTCAAGAATCCAAATCCTTTGCCCGAAATCTCCAGAATTCCTTCCTGTTCGGTAGGCGGACCTAAAAGTTCTTCTTTAAAGTGATTATCTTTGGAAGATTTCTTTCTCTTGTCATTCCTATTGAATTTGGCCCCTTTCCTCTTCGTTGATCTTTTTTTATCCTTTGAAGGACTTGAACTATTCACCACAGAATTATCTTCGGCTTTATTGCCAGAGTCTTGAATTTTTGTCTCACTCATACTTTATTTGATGTGTGCTAAATAAAATAAATAATTTAAATCTCGATTGTCTCTACTAACTGTTCGGGTATATCAAAATTACCATAGACACTTTGAGTGTCATCATAATCATCAACCGCTTCAAAGAGTCGTAGCACTTGGCGCGCTATTGACGGATCACTGATAGTCGCAGGCGTTTTAGGAACATAAATTAGCTTCTGTGACTCAATATTTGCGCCTGATTCTGAAATCGTATTAGCAACATTTGAAAGTTCATCATTAGCAGTGATGATATAAAATAATTTATCATCATTAACGACATCCTCAGCGCCAGCCTCAATGGCTAAGCTCATAACTTCTTCTTCGCTACTGGATTCTTCTGATAATTTAATTTCACCTTTGCGATCAAATAAATGAGACACACTGCCAGGCCCTCCTAAATTTCCATTATTTTTATTAAATAAAGTCCGCAAATCTGCAAAAGAACGATTTTTATTATCTGTAATTATTTCAACAATCAATGCTGTGCCGCCAGCTCCGAATCCTTCATAGCAAGCCTCCTCATATGAAACGCCTTCGATCTCTCCGGTACCTTTTTTGATCGCTCTTTCAATAGTATCTCCAGGTAAACTTTGCTTTTTGGCATTAGTTACCGCTTGCCGCAATCGAGCATTCAAGTCCGAATCCCCTCCTCCATCACGCGCGGCCACAGTTATCTCTTTCGCAAGCTTACTGAAAAGCTTGCTCCGCTTCGCATCGGCAGCACCTTTAATATGCTTCACCTTGGACCACTTGTTGTGTCCGGCCATATAATTAATTCCAGCCAAGCCAGAACATATAATTAAATAAAAAGAGTATTTTGGTTGTTTTTTTCCTAACCTCAGCAGGATAAACCGCTCAAGAGATGGAAATTATGACCATTCACCTTGGAGTCTTTTATTATTAGATTTGCAACACCCTTATTCAATTGAACGCTGCATCTTCTTAAAACTAAAGGAAAGATCACATTTCTCCGATTGGAGAACGACGACATATTAAGTAAAAAAAAATCCAATGTCAATGGATGCTTCAAATTAAGTTGATCTATGGTAAATCAAAGGCCAAAATAATATTTTCTATGCAATATACTAAGCGACAAGGTGTTTTCTACTTGATCCTAAGCGCGCCTTTGCTAATGAAACATTGAAAATAAAATCACCTCTAGTTGCTAGGAAGCAAATGAAGGATCAAAAAAATGGGCAAACAATATAATAAACTGATTAAAAGAGTTCGGCGTAAAAATTATCTCAAGCGTAAGCGAGAGCAACTATTGGCTAAGAAAAAACTAAGCAAGTCTTCCAGTACAAAGGATGTAAAATCTAAGTCGACTGCTGACTCAACACCAAAAGCGCCAGCCAAAAAAAGCGCCGCTAAAAAAAGCGCCGCTAAAAAAGCACCTGCTAAAAAAAGCGCCGCTAAAAAAAGCGCCGCTAAAAAAAGCGCCGCTAAAAAAGCGCCAGCTAAAAAAAGCGCCGCTAAAAAAGCGCCAGCCAAAAAAGCAGCCAAGGCTGACAATAGCGAATCTTAACTTAGAATTCATTATCAAATGAATGAGTTGAATAAGGAACACATTCCTTATCTCATCATTGATGGACATAGCATCATTTTCGCTTGGAAGAATTTGCGTGCTCTTCATGATAATAGCCAGCTTGCAGCGCGAGAGGAACTCATTCGCAAGATGACTAGTTACCAAGACTGCACTGGCGAAAGAGTAATTATCGTATTTGACGGAAAGGGAACTAAAACAGAAAGCCATTACGAACAAGATGGCATCCAAGTTTTCTTCTCCAAAAAAGGGGTGTCAGCTGACCAAATAATAGAACGGTTGGTTGGGAAGTATGGGAGAAAGAAAAAAATCACAATCGCTTCACGCGACAAGGCCGTATTAGACACCTGCTCATCCTTCGGAGCACTTGCAATCTCCCCAAATTCGCTAAAAGAATCTATTTTAAGTGTAGCAGAAAAATTAAGCAAAAAAACAATCTGATGAATCAAGTAGTTATTTTGAAATGACCATTAGATCTCATGCAGACTTAGATGATTCCATGAGATTATTTTATCTAAATCGATGCTCTGGCAAACAATAGTTACCCTCTTTTTAACAATCCTTCACAATAAAAGAGCACGCCGGAAAATGCTCTTCATATTCTCAATAGCTACATTACTGTTTATTTCATTGGGTTTTATTTTTTTAAGCAATTTCCTCGAACAGCACCCATTTATTTTTTCGCTTTACTGGCTCTTCTCCTTGGCCCTCACAACCTTAATGTTAATGATGGCAACTTATGATCTTTTAATTACAAAAAAAGACATCAAAGATCTAAAGGATATTGAATTACAAAAAATGCTAGGGGAAATAAAAAAAGAGGTCTCCAAAAAAAAGAATGACGGGTAATCAGCTGTTAAAAACTCGTTTGCGGATTGAAAACGAAGAACTTAAAAATCTTTCTCAATTCGGCCAATACAATTCTGAAAGCGCCGGCAGAAAATATCCAGAAACACCTCATCCTTACAGAACTGCCTTTCAAAGGGATAGGGCTAGAATTATACATTCGCGAGCTTTCCGGCGCTTAGAGTATAAAACTCAGGTATTTCTCAATGGCACTGGCGATCATCTTAGAACCCGATTGACTCATACAATCGAAGTCGCTTCAGTTAGTCGAACCATTGCATGTGCACTTGGGGTTAACCAAGACCTTGCAGAAGCAATTGCCTTGGCTCACGACCTCGGCCACCCACCTTTCGGTCATACCGGAGAAAAAAAACTAAATCAACTGATGTTAAAGGATGGTGGCTTCGAACACAATATTCAAAGTCTCAGGGTAGTAGAATTATTAGAATCGTTATATCCAAACTTTGATGGCCTCAATTTGTCATATGAAGTTCTTGAAGGATTGCGCAAGCATGACAAAGGCTATTATCGCTTCTCATATGAAAATAAAAAAGAAGAAAGATTTTCTAATCCATCAATCGAAGCACAAATCGCTAATATAGCTGACGAGATAACTTACTATTCGCATGACCTTGACGATGGATTGGATCACAAGCTTATTCATGAAAAGCAACTTAATGAAGTAACGCTATGGCTACAATGCTCCAAGTCCGTTGACGAAAATTATCCAAGGTTAAAAGGAAAAAAGCGACGCTCATATATCATTCGCACACTAATTGATCAGCAAGTCGCTGATTTAATATCAGCCACTTCAGAATATATCCAAAATTTCAAATTTGATTCCAGTGATGAAATCAGGAGACATCCTGAAATAGTTATAAGGCACAGCAAAGAAGCCCAAAAAGATAATCAGCAACTAAAACAATTCTTATATGAGAATCTTTATCACCACGAAGCAGTTGCAATGCCCAATCTAAGGGGCGGGAACCTAATTGCCGATGTTTTTTCATTTTACGAACAAAATCCCAAGATGATTGGCGATGAAAGCGCAAAAAGAATCAATTCTGAGGGTCTAAAACGCACCATCTGCGATTACATTTCAGGCATGACTGATCGATACGTACTAGAAGAATACAATAGACTAAGAAAATTGTAATTTGCTTAAGTTTTCTATAATATTCAATTAAATGAATAAATGGAATCTTAGCATACCTTCAAATATGATCTGTAAAATGAGTTGAAATTTGCTGAGTTTATGATTTTGTAGCGCCCTAATAAAAATAATAAAGATAATAAACCGTTATGCATAAGGCATAACAATAACAAAACTAAAGCCTCCAAGGTGGAGAATCTTTAGATGGATAAAGAATGACGGAAGCAGTAACAGAAACAAATAATTTCCAGCTCCATGAAAAGGATACTGGAAGCGCTGATATTCAAGTAGCGCAGCTCACTTCAAGGATTAATCATCTTACTGAGCATCTAAGCGCACACAAAAAGGATTTCTCAACTCGTAAGGGATTACTTAAACTTGTGGCCAGACGCCGTAAGCTTTTAGACTACCTGAAAAGAAAAAACGTTGACCGCTATCAGAACATATTAAAAGGCCTAAAACTTCGCCGATAAAGTTCTATAGATTGTTTTTTAGATCTCTTTAAAAATCACTCACTGAGTGATTAATGTTCAAAAATCAAAACTGAGATCTATTTCATTATACTAGATCCGAATTTATTAATAACACATGATCGGGAGTAAATTTGAAAGAACCCGACAAGCAAAAACCACAATGAGTAGCAACCTATATAAGCTACTACACTCTAGAAAAAATAGATGAGCACTGAAAATATAACCGTCAATCTCGACGGCAAAGAAATTATCATTGAAACCGGAAAAATGGGCCGCCTCGCAGATGGTGCATGCACAATAACTTGTGGAGAAACAACTGTTATGGTAACGGCCGTTTCTCAAACAAAAATGAGAGAAGGGCAAAGTTGGTTCCCTTTATCTGTTGAATATAAAGAAAAAGCTGCTGCAGCGGGTCGGTTCCCAGGTGGATACTTTAAAAGAGAGGGCAGGCCAACAGAAAAAGAAATCCTGACCTGCAGAATGACAGATAGACCACTGAGACCACTTTTCCCAAAAGGGTATCTTTATGACACGCAAATTGTAGCACTTCTGCTTAGTGCAGACGGTGAAAATGATTCAGACGTACTTAGTATGAATGGAGCGTCTTGTGCTCTTTGCCTTTCAGACATTCCTTTTGCAGGGCCAATAGGTGCAGTGAGAGTAGGATATGTAGACGAAAAATTTGTCATTAATCCTACCCACAGTGAAATGGAAAACTCACTTTTGGATCTTGTTTATGCAGGTAACGAGAGTGAAGTAGTTATGATTGAAGGGGCGGCCGAAGAATTACCTGAAGATCTTTTCTGTCAGGCATTAGAATTTGCTCAAGGCTATGTCACTCAACTCGTCCAGGCACAAAAAGATTTAGCAGAACGGGTTGGTAAAACCAAACGGGATCCTCCTCTTCTTGAAGTAAAAGATGAAATGCTTGAAATAGCTTATTCAGTGGCAGGAGACCGTATTGAAGATGCTATCTATCAACCTTCTAAAGTTGAAAGAGGAAAAGCCGTTGACGCTTTAAGAGAAGAAGTCACTAATGCTATTAATGAAAAATATGAAGATGCTAGTGATTTTGCTATTGATCAGGCATTTGACTTCCTACAAAAGAAAGCCTTTCGAAAGACAATTCTTGAAAAAGGCATTAGAGCCGATGGTCGTCAAATAGATGAATTGCGACCACTTAGCGCTGAAGTAGATCTTATGCCAAGATCCCATGGATCCGCACTGTTCGCACGCGGAGAAACTCAAGCCCTTGGACTTTGCACTTTAGCTCCGGCAGATGAAGCCCAATTTATTGATGCCTATACTGGAGGAGAAGAGGAAAAAAGCTTTCTCTTACATTACCATTTCCCACCTTTCTCAGTAGGAGAAACTGGCCGAATGGGAGGGCTTAATCGACGCGAAATCGGACACGGAGCACTAGCCGAGAAATCCATTAAACCTTCTCTACCTGATCAGGATCAATTCCCTTATGCCATCAGAGTCACATCAGAAGTCATGGAATCCAATGGATCAACATCTATGGCCTCAGTATGTGCCGGAACTATGGCTCTTCTAGACGCTGGCGTTCCCATTAAGCGTCCAGTCGCAGGCATATCAGTTGGCCTTGTAACTGAAATAGATGAAAGTGGGGAAATTAAAGAATACAAGCGTCTACTTGATATAATTGGCTCTGAAGACTTTTTCGGCGATATGGACTTTAAATTGTGCGGCACCTGCGAAGGGGTGACCGGATTCCAACTCGACCTCAAGTTGACTGGGTTACCAATTACAATTCTTAATGAAGCAATTCATCAAGCAGCTGAAGCACGAAAGAAAGTTCTCGAAGTGATGGCTTCCGCAATCAATGACCCATCAGAACTGAGCCCTCATGCACCAAGAATTGAATCAATAAAAATAAATCCTGAAAAGATTGGTAACGTAATTGGGCCTGGTGGAAAAATTATAAAAGGGATTCAAGCCGAGACAGGTGCTGAAATTAACATAGAAGACGACGGCACTGTGCGCATTTATGCAATTAAAAAAGAAAGTCTAGATCGGGCTTTAGAAATGGTTGAAAATATTACAGCTGAAATAGTAATTGATAAAATTTATCAAGGTAAAGTTGTATCAACAACTAATTTCGGGGCATTCATGGAAGTCCTGCCAGGCCAGGATGGGATGATTCATATATCGGAGCTTGCAGACTTCAGAGTAGAAAAAGTAGAAGATGTCGTTAATGTCGGTGATGTTATTTATGCGAAATGTATCGGCATAGATGACAAAGGACGAGTAAAGATGAGTCGCCAAGCTGCAATGGCAGAAAGAGGCGAAGAACACCTTGATGACGCGCTACGAGAAAAAGCTTCAACAAGACGTGAAGAAAATAACGGGAAAGAATGGAGCCCTAGTGACGGCGACAAAAGAAACAGACGAGGAGGAAACCGGGGAAGACGTAATGACGATCGGAGATAAAATCAGATCGTAAATAGTAATTAATTGAAATTATTTACCGCTTAAGCGGTAAATGTATTTCGGTTATTGCCTTTGCCCAAAAGCTGACTGAGGAGGTTCTTCTGTAGGAATCATCTTATTTGCTTTTAAGACTGGAATTGTGAATTCATCCCATTTTTCATAATCCATGAACCCATGGATCTTATACCATCCCATTTCTTTGTAGCCGGGAACGTCTTCTGAAAATTCTACAGGAATCGAAACCGGCCTTGCATCAGCAATACAACAATTCATCATTAATCTGAAAATTCTAATTCTTTTGCCTTCGCTATTACGGTTCGTTTCAGGCATAACCTGCCCCATAGTTTCTACTGGCAGTCCTTTGACAACCCCTTGAACCTCTTCGTCACCGCCGGTATAAAAAATACTAATCACATCCATTAAAAATTCACCGTCTTTGTTCTGATCAACTTGTTGCTTAAGGTCGTCAATTGTATAGGGGCCCCACCCCGCAGCATCAGCGACTGAATTGCTTTTGGCCTCGTTTAATTCTCCTTCAATTTTAGTGGACTGCTTATCATTAACTTGTTTTTTGAGGTTAAAAGCTTCAGGAGTTTCACCTATTACCCCTTTATCCCAACCAGAGCTGTTGTTCCGAACCCAATGTTGGCTGTATGCATCAGGAGTATATAAAGCAGAGATTATTACAGGAACTAGAACAATCATAGAAGTTAACAACATCCCTCCTACTGTTATTTCTGAATGATCGTGGTCATGATCGTGGTCATGATCGTGGTCATGGTCGTGGTCATGGTCATGGTCATGGTCATGGTCATGGGAACAGGAAACACTCTTAGAAGATGTCAGTAAAAGAAAGGCACTAATTACGCATAAAAACAAGCCTGCCAACAAAGCCTGAGTCTGAAAACTTCCAGCACTGGTTAGATATTTTCCGATGCGCCCATAGATATAAAACCAGATGAAAATCGCCCCAAAAACAAAAAGAACAGTGGACTGTAGAATAATAATGAAACGCTGAGACATTAAAAATGTTATAATTATTTAAGATTTTAGAAAAAATTAAGGCTCCCCAATTGAATAAAAACAAATCCAATTATAACAAAAAGTCCAACTGCCAAAATTAGAACAAATTTAGGTTTAAAAACGGAACTATACATGAAGACTAATTTCACATCCATCATCGGGCCATAAGTTAAGAATGCGAGCTTTGCTGCTGACGAAAAACTTAACATTTGAGAAGCAATAAATGCATCAGAGGTACTGCAGAGTGACAAAACAAAAGCAAGAATCATCATTACGGGAATTCCAACCCAATCAGACGAAGCGAAATTATCCACTAGCCCTTGATCAATTTGTGTCCTGTAAAGAGCCGTTATCATTACACCTATAACGAAATACATTCCTACATCTAAGAAATCGCGAGCAGTGCTACGAATCGCAATTAATAGTCGGTCCGGAGTTTCCTTATTCTTAGAAAGAACTGCACCCGATTTCTTAGTTTGCGCATCTGCCTCTATTTTCTTTAGTAGGTTATTGCGAAGTATGCTTTTTATTGAAAATTGATGAACGGCAATTCCAACAAATACTGTAATCAAATAGGCAAAGCCTATACGTGATAAAGTCAAATTCAGTGCATCACCTGCATGAATATCATGAAACTCCCCACCGAAAGCCGAAAATGTACTTACGGCCACTATCGGATTCACAATTGGAGCAGAAAGCATATATGTAATAGCACAGGAAACGGGAAGGCCTTTCTGCACTAGGCGTCTGATTACCGGCACAATAGCACATTCACATACAGGAAATATTGCCCCTAATAACCCAGAAAGAGCTATAGCGGCATATCGATTCTTTGGTAAAAATCGATCCATGATATTTGACGGGAGGTAAGCATCGATAAAGCCTGAGATAATAGTTCCCAAAAGGATGTATGGTGCTCCTTCGAAAAGAATAGCAAGGAAGGCAAAATATAAATCGCCAATTTGACTGGGTTCGGTAAAAGGCATTATTTTTAAAAATGCAAGTGTGGGCTCATTTCTCAATAGCGCAAGACACGTTCTCACAAAAGCAAAGAAATAAATAAAAAAAGGCCGACAGAAAACCCCACGTTACTGCCGACCCATATATTTTGGAAATACTCAATGAATTGGATTTCCGAATTCTACTTTCTTAAATGAAGCAAAAGTCTAAACACAACCTAAAAACCTCATTTTTATCAAAGTATTTGCCATATGAATTGCCCAAATATCTTATTTCTCACAAAAATTTGTAAGAAAAATAATGGGATTATTTTTTTAGACTCAAGCCCCAACGAGCAATCTTGCTGGGTTTTCCACGCAATCTTTGACTCTCCTTAGAAAAGTAACCGCTTCTTTACCATCAACTATTCGGTGATCATAGCTAAGCGCTAAATACATCATCGGCCTAATAACAACCTTTCCTTCAACGGCCACTGGTCGCTCAATGATATTATGCATCCCAAGAATGGCTGATTGTGGAGGGTTTATGATTGGAGTAGACAGCATTGAACCATATATTCCACCATTAGAAATTGTAAAAACGCCACCCTGTAAATCAGCAATTTCTAACTTCCCCTGATTGGCCCGAGATGCGTATTCGGTAATGTCTTTCTCAATTTCCGCAAAACTCTTATTATCACAATCCCGAATAACTGGTACTACGAGCCCCTTTTCGCTCCCCACTGCTACTCCTATATCAAAGAAATGATTACGAATAAGATCCGTTCCATCGATGCGTGCATTAATTTGCTCGACTTCCTTTAATGCATCGACCACTGCTTTTATAAAAATTGACATGAACCCAATTTTTACTCCGTATTTCTCAATAAAATCTTCCTGTAATTCTTTGCGTAATTGCATCACAGACGACATGTCACACTCATTAAAAGTGCTCAAAATTGCTGCATTCTGCTGAGCAGATACGAGATGAGTAGCTATCTTTCGCCTGATAGGAGAAAGCGGTTGTCTAGTTATGCGACCTCCTTCTTCTATAATAGAGCCAGAAGAGTCTTTATGTGATACAGGCTTAATATTTAAATCAGGCAAAGCACCTATTCCAGAATCGTTAGAACGAATTGACCGCTCATCTGGAGGCTCAATTACTTTTGGAGAACGTGACTCACCTCCAGTGTCGATAAATGCTTGAACATCTTTTTTTAATATGGCGCCTTTCTTTCCACTGCCGGTGATCAATGACAAATCCACACCATTTTCTTTTGCTAGCCTATTAACTACAGGAGAAACAGGCGCCTTACGGTCCAACCTAAGATCTCTTTTTGTGTCTCGTTTAGGCGTTTGATGAGAAACAATGGCTTCAACTTCAACGGAAGCATCCTGTCCTTGATTTTCTTGTAACCCTTGTTTTTCATTAAGAGAGGCAGAATTCGTTCCTGTACGATTTCTATCATTCACATCTGATTCAAATCGGGCGGGAGCTGCCTGGTCTTCTACGCCTGATTGGAGATGAGATAGGTTTTCACTCGTAATTCGACCAACTACAGATCCTATGGAAACTTCTTCCCCTTCAGCTACTAATATCTGTAAAGATCCTGCTGAATCAGCAGTGATTTCAGTTGAGATTTTATCAGTATCTAAAGTAAGCAACAGCTCTCCAATATTAACAGAATCACCGTTATTCTTATGCCATTGAGCGATCAATCCGCTTGATACAGACTCACCTACAGATGGAATCCTAATATCACCACTCATTAATTATAAAAATCGATGTATCAAGTTATCGTAAAATTCTTTTTGATAATTAGACCATTTTAAATCAAATACCACTTTTTTGAGATATTTTAGCATTCACACAAGCCTATTAAACATATGAATCTTGGAAAATCGTACATAATTAGCCTTCATCAATCATTTTTAAACACTAAAAGCTTTTTGAACCAATCTGCGCTGTTCCGCATTATGAATTGCTTTGGATCCCGAAGCGGTACTTGCACTTCGTTCGCGACCAGCATAACGAACATTACCTCTGCCGGCTTCATTTAAGCGTGGACTAATGTAACTCCAAGCTCCCATATTAAGAGGTTCTTCCTGGCACCAAACCCATTTTTTATATGCTCTCGGATAACGTTCTATAATTTGACTGAGCATTTTCCAATGAAAAGGATATAACTGCTCTATGCGAATAATTGCAGTATTTCTGATTTTATTTTCGTTTCTAAACTTTAATAAATCATAATAGACCTTGCCTGAGCAAAAGATAATACGAGTTACTCGCTCGGGACGATCAACTAGTTGGTAATCATCAAGCATTTCGCAAAAATGCGATCCATCAGAAAAATCATTTTCAAGTGAAATGCATTCTGGATGCCTTAATAAGCTCTTAGGTGACATCAAAATTAGAGGTTTCCGTAACTTTCTAATAATCTGTCTTCGTAAAACATGAAAGTATTGTGCAGGGCTAGTGAGGTTACAAACTTGTAAATTACCACCAGCGCATGATTGCAGAAATCTCTCAAGCCTAGCACTTGAATGCTCAGGACCCTGACCTTCATAACCATGAGGAAGAAGCATCACTAAATTAGAAGGTTTTCCCCACTTTGATTCAGCTGAACTAATAAATTGATCTATTATTACCTGAGCGCCGTTAACAAAATCACCAAACTGAGCCTCCCAACAAATCAACATTTGAGGAACCATTAAATTATAACCATAATCAAAACCCAAAACGCCAGCTTCTGATAACAAGCTGTTATATGCACAAAAGCTAGCCTGGTTTGAACTAAGATTTTTCAACGGCACGTATCGCTCTCTGTTTTGAGAATCATACAATACACAATGCCTCTGACTAAATGTACCACGACGAACATCCTGTCCTGAAAGTCTTACAGGGTAACCTGAATCAAGCAATGAAGCGAAAGCAAGAGCCTCTGCGTAGGCCCAATCGTAGGGCCCTCCTTCTTCAGTTGCTTTAGCGCGCCTAGCTAGAAATAGCTTTTCTATTTTAGCATTAATTGAAAAGTCATCAGGAATTTTAACTAATTTTCTCCCCAATTCACGTATTTCCTCAATAGAGATTCCGGTAGGTATTACTTCATAAGAATATGCATCTTCTTGCACTTCTGCAGCTGCTCCTCTGAAAGATATGTGCGCATCATTATCTCTTCCTTCAACCGATTGAAACTCAGAATCCAACCGTGCATGATATTCATTAGTGATTTCAGAGATTTCATCCTCCGAGATTTGACCTTCGCTCAATAAATAATCTTTATAGATTTCAGCTGTGGATTTTTTACTGCGAATAGTGCGGTAGATTTTAGGCTGAGTAAAAGCTGGCTCATCCGCTTCATTGTGCCCATGACGACGATAACAAACGATGTCAATTACTACATCTCGACCAAATTTCTGACGATATTCAAGAGCTAACCCTGTCACATATGCAACCTCTAGAGGGCTATCTCCATTGACATGAAAAATAGGGGCCTCTATCATTTTAGCAATGTCCGTACAGTAAACTGAAGAACGAGCATCAGATGGCATTGTAGTAAACCCAATCTGGTTATTAATAACAATATGGATCGTTCCGCCTGTCCTATAACCTGGCAATTGCGAGAAATTCAGCACTTCAGCCACTGAACCTTGCCCAGCAAAAGCGGCGTCACCATGCAAAAGTATCGGTAAAACACGATCACGTTTATCAGTATTACCAATTAACCTTTGTCGCGCTCGCGCCATACCTTCTACTACAGAATTTACTGCCTCTAAATGGCTCGGATTTGGAGCCAGAAAAATATTAACTGAAGACCCCTCAATTTCGCGCCTAGTTTCATAACCTAGATGATATTTAACATCGCCATCCCCACATACTAAATCAGGAACATAATTTTCTGAGAATTCATTAAATAGAACAGATAATGGCTTTTGAAGAAAATTTGCCAAAACATTTAGTCGACCACGATGAGCCATTCCCATCACAATTTCTTCTACTCCATTACCAATGCCTTGATATAGCAAGGTGTTCAAAGCCACTAAGGTCGATTCTCCTCCTTCTAAGCCAAATCTTTTCTGTGCGACAAATTTCTGATGGAGATAATTTTCAAATTCTTCTGCCTCTACGAGCCAATTCAAAATCATTTTTGTATTAGGATATTCAAGAGTCGCTGGTGAGGGTCTATTTTCAATGCGATCTCTTATCCAATGCCTAATCTCAGAATTATGGATTCCCATATATTCAAATCCTATTTTCCCACAATAGATTCCCTGCAATCTCCCTATCATTTCCGAAAGAGACATGGCTTTACCTTGAGCAAAAAATTGGCTCGCTACTTGTTCCTTTAGATCTACTTCACTAAATCCAAACTGCTCGTAACTTAGTCGAGAATTAGCAGGAGGAGAAAGGCTCAATGGGTCTACCCATGCCTCAGTATGCCCAAGAGCTCTATAATTATAAAGTAAGCTAACAACTCTGGCTCGAAAAACAGGGTCGGTCAGGGTGACCCGTAAAGGGTCATTCCGCGAATCACTTGCCTTTTCTTTAAATTTAGGAGCATCTGAAAACTTTATATCTCTCTCAATTTGCGCCATGCCAAGAGAAAAACCTTCAAAAAACGCTGCCCAATCTGAATCTACTGATCTTGGATCATCTCGCCAAAGAGCAAACTTTTCATCCAATAGATTAGCGTTAAATCGTGAAGCAATGCTGCTGTTCATTATAATTGTTAAGTACTAAAAATGCAGGAATCCAGCTGGTAAAGAAATTTCGCTATAGAAAGCAAAACTCTAATAAAAATTTTAAGGCAAGAATGACGTTTTCGGTTAAACTAATGAGCCTTTCTAAACTGTCTTTATAGGCAGTAACTTAGAAAATAGATTTCTAATGATAAAAGTCTCAAAACTGTCCAAACAATATGTCGAAAGGACTGCCGTAAATAACATTTCCTTTGAAGTGGAACCAGGTGAAATCGTTGGTTTCCTAGGACCAAACGGAGCAGGAAAGACCACAACCCTTAGAATGTTAACTGGTTACATACCGCCAACGTCTGGCACAGCAAGCATAGGGGGGCATGACGTTTTTTCCGAATCCATAAAAGCCAGACAAAAAATCGGATATATGCCTGAAAATGTCCCCTTATACGACGATATGCGTGTTAGGGAATATCTTCGATTTAGAGCACAATTAAAGGGACTTCGAGGTCAAGAAGCAAGACAAGGGGTCAGTGAAGCCATCGAACTTTGTGGTTTAAAACAAATAAAACGGCAAATGATAAGTTCCCTTTCAAAAGGCTATAAGCAGCGAGTAGGCCTTGCGGATGCATTAGTCAATAATCCAGAGCTTCTCATTCTGGACGAACCAACTAATGGTCTGGATCCGAATCAAATTCGAAGCTTTCGTGAATTAATTAAGCAACTAGGAATAAGGCATACAATTTTAATATCTACTCATATTTTAAGTGAAGTCGAGATGACATGTAATCGTGTTATTATTCTCAATGAAGGCAAAATCATTGCTAATGGAAAACCAAATGATCTTTCTCGCGAGTTACGTTCAGCCAACACAATATCAATCGAATTAAAAGCATCTACAAAAATAGCGAAAGACCTGATCGCTTCTATTCCTGGAATAAAAAAAGTCAGTGAAGAAAATCAATCCGGAGGATGGGGGTATTTTACTATACGCACCGAACCGGGCAACGATGTCCGTGAATCTATAGTGCATCTTGCTAATACTCAAGAGTGGCCACTCCGAGAAATTCGAACTCGGAATGCCACTCTAGAGGATGCGTTTGTTGAGATCACTCAATCAAATACATCAAGCTCTTAAATACTCCTAAATGAACACTTCAACAGTCATAATAACGATCCTTCTTCTCGTTATTGTTATCATATCAATACAAAAGTTTCTGTCAGGAGGAACTGGAATTGTTATATTAAAGAAAGAGTTAAAATCGATATTTTATTCACCCATAGCA
The DNA here is from genome assembly GCA_004211885.1 of Verrucomicrobiaceae bacterium. Taxonomy (GTDB): domain Bacteria; phylum Verrucomicrobiota; class Verrucomicrobiia; order Verrucomicrobiales; family DEV007; genus EC70. The sequence goes on along the minus strand of SHBV01000014.1, from coordinate 41,680 downwards.
TGGATAGTAATGGCTTTAGTCATGCTACTAAATGGATTTTCTTTTACTGCTGCTTTGGAAATTTTGCGCAAAACCGATGTAGATGAAACATTGATTGGTTATACATTTAGCTCCACATCATTTTGGTTAACCTATTTCTTTATTTTTCCAGTAATTACTATGAGGCTTTTTTCTGAAGAAAAAAAATTAGGCACCATTGAAACACTCCTAACTGCCCCAGTACAAACAATTCACTTACTCCTAGCAAAATACCTAGCAGCTTTAGTGTTTTACTTCATTATATGGATTCCAAGCGCAGTCAATTTTTTCCTCTTTCGTATTAGCTCAGCCGATAATGCCAATGCAATTGGTTCATTTATAGGGGCTTATGCAATAATTTTTCTCGTTGGTATTTTTAATATTGCAATCGGATGCTTAGCTTCCGCCCTAACCAAAAATCAACTAGTAGCGGCAATGGCTTGCTTTACTTTTTGCATGTTGCATTTCCTAGTTGGTTTTATTTTACAGGACCTTCCCGTGCCCGAATCATGGCAAGGTTCTTTGTTTTATTTTTCAACAGTAAAACATGTTCAAATTTTTATAAGCGGGTTAATTGATAGCCGCCAATTCATTTATTATCTTAGCTTCACTATTCTCATCCTATCATTCACCTACAATGTACTTGAGTACAGAAAGTGGAAAGCCTAACGATGTCAGAAAGTAATGATCAAATTAAAATCAAAGATTCTTCGGATAATTCCGTTGAATCCAACGTGGGACCTAGTGACCTTAGAATTAAAAGAAAAAAAATCGCATTAAATGTTTTAATGCAGATGTTTTTTGCAGTCCTAATATTCATTTTTATCAATTATATTTCATATGGGAACTACCAGCGATGGGATCTTAGCTTTGCAAAAAAATACAGCGTATCGGAAGACACTGAAGCTTACCTGAATGATCAACTCGATGGAAAGGTAACATTGACCATGGCTTTCTTAAAAAGCTCAAAAATTCGCAACCAACTTAAAATTCTTCTTGAACAATATGCAAATATAGCTAAAGGAAAAATTATTTTTGAAGAATTCGATCCTGTAATTAATAAGAATAAAGCATTAGAAATATCAGATCGCTATAAAACCACAATTGATCAAAGCTGCCTGTTTATCGAAGTAGAAGGACGCATTAAAAAGCTTACTGAAAACGATTTATTGGACGATAAAGGGCTCACATTTACAGGAGAAGACGCCATAACTTCAGCGATGTTGGCAGCAACAGAAAGTAAACCTAAAACCGTTTATTTAGTCGCAGGAAAAGGTAAACTAAAAGAAGTAAATGGCAGGTCTGCTGACAAAGAAATACTCAGCCTGAGCACCAGACACTTTTTTGAACTAAAAGAGCTAACTCTAGGGAATATCACTAAAATACCTGAAGATGCAGATTCTCTTCTCATTATAAATCCAGAAACAGACTTTTCACTTTCAGAAGTTACTGTTCTTACAAAATATTGGGAACAGCGGCGAGGCTCTATGGTTCTCATGTTAAATCCACAAACGAAGATGCCTAACTTCTATCCTTTCCTTCGATCTCTGGGCATTAGAGTTGATAACAATTATCGCATTTTATTTTCTGAAACAACCGGCATCGGAGGAACTCAAAAAGTTTATTCTGTGCAAAGCAAATTACTTGGAGGCAACCCTATCACCTCATCAGACGAAGGTGCTATAACAACTTTTTCAGGACAAACCTGTCCTATAAGTGTCGCTGAAAATAATGAAGGCTTAGCGTCTAAAGGAATAATGGCAGTTCCTATCCTGGCAGCGGATCCCAAATTCTGGGGCGATCTCGATCATACCGAACCCTATCCAAAACGAAGTGAAAACGATATGATTCCTGATCCAAATCCAATTTATGTCGCAGCTATGGTTGAAAAAGGAGGATCAGAAGATTCTGCAGTTAAGATAGAAAGTTCTAGAATGGTAGTTATAGGTAATTCCACTCTACTAGATCCAATACCCACGCGCTTGAACGTTGAATTGGTAATGAATTCTATCAATTGGACACTTGATCGGGAGGAGCGGTTAGGAATAAATCCTACGAACGTAATTAGTTTTCGAATCGATATGTCACCAGAAAAATATAAAACACTTTTCTACTTAATTGTCTGCATCTTTCCTGCTATCGCTTTTTGCTTTGGCATTGCAGTGTGGAGTGCCCGCCGGAATTAAAGACATCTAATAGATAACTAGTAAAATGCCTAATAAAAGCACGTTATATCTTATTTTACTAACAATCTTGTTAGCGGCTTATACAATTTGGGATTATAGCAAAAAAAGTTATTTAGGAACAAATCAGCAAAATTTCAAAGCTATTCCAATTAAAGAGATCGATAGAATCTATGGAATCGAAATATCATCTACTAGCGGTAAAGTTTCTTTGTCGCGCACTTCTGAAAAAGGGTGGAATATCACCCACCCTGTCACTGACAGGGCCGACTCAAAAAAGATAGAAAAAGTTTTACAAGATCTAATAGAACTCAAAAAGTTTGATTCTATTACAAGCAAAGATGCCCCTTCCAAAAGTGAAATGGGGCTTACTGAAAGCAATCTTTCCATAAAATTATTGAATGAAAATGAATTAATAGGGGAAATAATTCTTGGCAATGCTACAGGAGTCACAGACACCATTTACGCACAATGGAACGACAAAAATAAAGATGGCACTCCATTCTTCTGCTGGTCAGATATTAAAGAAATAGTTGATGTGCCTTATGATAAAATTAGAGATAAAAAATTAGTAAACATTCCCATTCAAAAAATAGGAAAAATAGAAATAAATGATCAATCGGGCTCAGCGTTACACGTCAATAGAGCAAGCGGTGGAGAATCTTGGGCAATAACGAAACCTCTAAAAACAAATACAGATAATGAAAATTTCAGCGATTGGTTATCTACAATTATTAATCTCACTTCACAATCATTTATAGATAAAGCGAAAAGTGAAATTGCAACTGCTTTCGCCACGATAACAAAAACGATATCAATTCAAACAAGCGATGGAAAAATTTCTTCAATTATAGATTTTGCAAATTCAGATAATGAGAATTCTATGTTTGCAAGAGTTTCTGATAGGCCTGGAGTTTTCTTCCAGATAGAAAAGAAGGAATTAGATTCTATTAATCTTAATCCGAATGCGATAAGAGATCGACGATTACTTCCCTTTAATCCTAAATCTGTCGTGGCCATTGATCTAATCGCCATGCCAAATAGCAAAGTAAATCTTTTGCAAGATAATAATGGATGGCAGCTAATAGATAAAACTCAGAAAATTAAAGCTGACCATCAAAGGGTATACAAAATTCTTAATGCACTTTCCTCAGAACAAGTTGTGAAATTTGTCGCAGATGCAGCAGGCGACTTAAAGCCATGGGGCTTAAATCAGCCTACCCTTAGTATTACAATTAAGTCTGTTGCATTAGACCCTCAAAATCCAACTAAGAACAACGGCTCCCCCAACCTCATTGATGTTACTAGAAAACTACTAGTAAAAGGACAATTAGCTAAAGATCAGGATGTCATTGAATACTATGCAACAGTGGATGGGAGCGGAACCGTTGCCAAGCTCAGCCCCGCATTTCCATCAATAGTAAAGACGAGCCCACTTGATTATAAAGAACTTTATCTATGGCCAACTTTTGATTTGGCCAATCTTCAATCCATAAAAACCTCAAAGCCTCCACAAACGCCCTTAGTGCTTCAATATAAGTACCAATCAAACGAATGGTCAGCGTCCTTAGCTAATGAAAATATATCTAAGCAGATTGATGTAGCACAAGCATTAAAACTCGCTCAGCATTTAAGCCTACCTATCCGAGCCACGAGATGGTTGAGTAAAAACACCAGTGAAGCAGAGATTGCACTTTTAAATCCATGCAGAAAAATAGAATTCACTTTAGTTGATACAAATAAGAATATTTACCCCTTCAAAATTGAATTAGCACCAATCAGCGAACAATCAGCTAATCTTCTGTATTATGCTCGTATCAATAACAGTCCGGATATTTGCCTAATCGATCGTCAAAATTATAATATTCTCGACATGTCAATCATAAGCGAATCTTCAGAAAAATAATTCGCATTGAACTGAGTCTATTTCTTTTTTGCTGAATATATAGTCGCTATTCCTCCGTTAAGAGGATGCATTTTAGTACAATTAAAACCACAAGATTCAATCAGGCTACACATATCTTTCCCTGAAGGGAAAGATTCAATTGTGCCCCCAAGGTACTGATAAGCTGACCGCTTCCCGGTAATCAAACCAGCAACTACAGGAAGTATTTTGTGTAAATAAAAACGATATAATCTGCGGCCTATGAAACCTTTAGGTAAAGAGAAATCCAAAACTATCAAATAGCCTCCAGACGACAAAACTCTAAACATTTCACTCAAAGCCTCTGACCAATCAGCCATGTTTCGCAAACCAAAACCAACAGTCACTACATCAAAATAATTTTCAGAAAATGGAAGGTGTAATGCATCCGCTAACACTGTTCTCTCTAACCCTCTCTTATTTGCTTGTCGTAGCATAGGCTCACAAAAATCGCTCCCTATCACTTCAGCTTTTGGGCAATTTTTTTGTATTTCTAAAGCCAAATCACCACTGCCTGTAGCAAGGTCAAGTACATTGATGGGCTTCTGAGAGCTAACCATTTTCGCAACTTTGCGCCGCCAGAGAATATCAACACCAAAACTTAGGACATGATTAGTAAATACGTATTTATCTGCTATATCAGAAAAAGCATCTTTCACATATTTAGGATCTTGCATCTTATGAGATAATCGCCCTGTTTGTTATTAGTGCAAAAAAATTCAATCGCTATTAATCTAGTCATCTAAAGAAAGCCAATGCTAAAATTAATAATATGACAGAAACTACAATTATAATCCCATTACTTGCAGGATTATTGGGAATAGCAATTGGACTATTAGTACGCAAATTAGGACGTCAGGATTCTTTCAATGTTGAAAAACAAATTACAGAAATAGGGCGCCAACATTCTGAGTTAACTGGTCGCCTTAAAAGTTTCACACAAGCCCAAGAAGATGCACGAGGTCAGCTCAATCGCAATCTAGCTGCTCAGCTAGACAACGTATCCAAAACCGTCTCAGACAATTTAAAAGAATCAGGTGAAAAAACCACTAAAACACTTAGCAATATTGGAGAGCGACTTTCCACAATTGATAAAGCACAACAACAAATCACGACACTTTCAGGGCAAGTAGTTGAACTGCAACAAATACTAGATAATAAACAAGCACGCGGCGCATTCGGAGAAACGCAATTGGCCGATATTGTTAAAGACGGCTTGCCTGAAAGTGCATACGACTTTCAATTCACTTTATCGAATGGGAAGAGAGCAGATTGCATTATTCGTCTTCCTAAACCACCTGGACCAGTAGTAGTGGATAGTAAATTTCCTCTCGAAGCTTATCAAAGTTTTCGGAAATCCAAAGATGAAAAAGAAGCTCAAGTTGCACTTAAACAAATGCAAAATGACACCTTGAAACATGCCCAAGACATAGCTTCAAAATATATTTTGCAGGACGAAACAGCCGAAGCCGCGCTTATGTTTCTGCCGTCCGAAAGCATTTTTTCTGAAATTCATTTACGTTTGCCACAAGTAGTTGAAAAATGTCGATCTTTGCGAGTCTATCCCGTCTCTCCAAATACAATGTCCCTTACTCTTAATACGGTAAGGGCAATAATGCGTGACGTTCAGATGAGGGAACAAGCCAGTCTAATTCAAAAAGAGGTAGAAACTCTTCTCGTAGATATCAACCGGCTAATGAATCGGGTAGGCAAACTCAGATCGCATTTTGATCAGGCCAGTAAAGACATAGATTTAATTGAAAAATCAAGTAACAAAATTGGAAATAGAAGTGAAAAAATTTCAGATTTGGAATTGGGAAATCATAAGGAAAGTAAAAATACGGATGTCTTGCCCAATGATAATTAATTAAATTAATTTCTCCTTACCTTGCTCTTAATGCATTGCAGTAGCCCGAGAAAAATAACATACTATGATTCATGGAATTATATAGACGCGAATTTATCGCAAAAGGTGCCGTAATTTTTAGCGGCACCTTTTATAATGGGCCTAAAGCATTATCTAATCCCAACATTCGTAAGACTATGTCTCGTCCGTTAATTATTTCTACCTGGCCATTCGGAGAAGTAGCTAATAAAAAAGCTATGGGAGTCATTGAGTCCGGAGGGTCTTCTCTAGATGCCGTCGAAAAAGGAATCAATGTGACAGAAAATGATAAAGAGAACACATCAGTGGGCATTGGTGGGTTACCAAATTCAGAAGGAGTAGTGCAATTGGATGCATGTATAATGCATGGTCCGGGTCACAAAGCCGGAAGCGTTATGGGAATCGAAAGGATCCGCAATCCTATATCTGTGGCTAGAAAAGTAATGGAACATACTTCACATGTTCAATTAGTAGGTAAGGGAGCACAAGAATTTGCTATTTCACAGGGGTTTATAGAAGAGGACCTTTTAACAGAAAAAAGCAAATTGAAATGGCTCGAATGGAAAAAAAACAAACAAAATAAGAAGCCAGAAGGATCAATAGACAATCATGATACAATCGCATTACTTATGCTTGATAAAAACGGCAATCTTACAGGTGGATGCTCTACAAGTGGTTTAGCATTCAAACTCCCTGGCCGTGTAGGGGATTCGCCAATCATTGGGGGCGGGCTATATGTCGACAACGAAATAGGAGCAGCGGGGGCTACTGGAGTAGGTGAAAATGTTCTTCGCCATTGTTGCTCTTTTATGATTGTAGAATTTATGCGGCAAGGGTTACCCCCAGAAGAGGCCTGCATACAAGCCATCAAAAGAGCTGCAAAAATTGATCCTCAGGGAATAGATCTTAATATCTTTTTTATTGCTCTAGACAAAAAAGGTAGGTACGGAGCAGCTGGAACAGGAAAAGGGTTTCAATATGCAGTAACTACTCCCCAACAAAGTGGAATTTTAGATAGTGCTGCTCTCAGTGATGTGGATGCTGGACCAGTAGGAGGAAATGAATTTAATAACTAAAATATTAATTCATATGATATATCTTATTCTAATGGCATGGCATTAAAACTTTCATAATCTGATAAAAGTCTGAGTCTTAGAGTTTAACTTAAGACTGTATATGCAACATTCTCCCGAGATGACTTGGACTGAGAGTTGCCCAAGGCCCACAAGGAGCGTTTGCCACTATAAAAGTAGTGGTGCTCACGAGATGACTCGAACATCCACGGGGTTGCCCCCACTAGAACCTGAATCTAGCGCGTCTACCAATTCCGCCACGTGAGCTTTTAATGACTGGGCCTTAATTAAAAGGCATCCGTAGAATAATACAAGTCGACCTATCAGAAATATATCATATTACTTTCCTACGGTCCCGGATGCCAATGCCTTAAGTTTATATATATGAAATGGAGATTTGGTTGAATTCTTCCCCTCATTATAAGGGGCTGTCAGATGGAGTTGGCTGGCATAAAAATATAACTTCCCATCATTACCAAAACATAATCCATCTGGCCAAAGAAATCTATCATCACTCTCATACACTTCATATTTTTTAGTAGAAGATTTAATTACACCAATAGATTTTTTAGTAACATCCGATATGTAGATATTATTTTTTGAATCTATTGAAATTCCATCACATGGAGGTCTAGGAGCATACGCTTGAAACCGAGAGCTCAGTTCATTTTCAGTCAAGGTAATGTCACGCAAATGCTCAGTGCGAATTCTATACAACGTCTTACCCGCAGATGGACCGTAATATAACCATTGCCCTTTCTTATCAACCGCTATAGGACCAACCCCATATTGCGGCCTTAGAAAACTACCATCTGGTCTCTTAACCACTAATGACGTCTCATCAACAATAATATCTAATTCTTCAGGAATAACGGTGAAATGACCTTGAAAAACACGACGAGCAAATCCTGTCTCTATATTCACAATGATAAGAGCCGCATCCTTACCAGAAGCTGGGTCAGTGATATAAATATATGGCTCTTCAGGATCTACCGCTAAATCATTAAGAAAAGAAGAATCAGTTGTAACTGGCGGCGGAATATAAATAATCTTGGCCAATTTGTTATCATCTGTATCCCAACCAACAATTTTGGGAATGCTCTCACCTCTTCGCCCATTATCTAACATCCAAACAACACCTCGCTCATCACATTGCAGACCAAGTACAGCATCAAGAGAAAATGGGGATCCCTTTTTCCCCTGACTAATGTCCCTATTAGGAAATGACATAACATCACCACTCGTAGTAATTTCCACTACACGATCAACGGTATTCTGATACTGGTGCAAACTTAATATAATACTCCCCCTTGGAGTAATAGTCATCCCACCCGGACTATGAGTCAGTTTAGCAACTTCAGTTAAACTGACTCCACCACCTCTACCAAACAATTGAGCATTAACATTAGATGCGCTAAGAAGTAAAAATAGCCCTAGAAATATAATTTTAAACTTAATCATCAACCAATCAATTCAGGATAACTATCACGGGCAATCTTTTTACATCTCTCAAGGATTTGATCTGGGCTTATGTCAGAAAGAGCAGCTTCAGCCATGGATTTACAAACATCATAATCAAGACTTCGAATAGCATACTTAATTGCAGGGACTCGCGGAGCACCCACACTTAACTCATCAAATCCTAATCCAATAAGTAACGGTGTAAAAAACAGATCCGAGGCCATCTCACCGCAAACTCCAACCCAAATACCAGCATCATGGCCGGCATTAATAGTTTCTTTCAGTAATCTCACAACTGCAGGATTTAAGGGTTGATACAAGTCAGCAACTCTCTCATTAATGCGATCAACTGCCATAGTGTATTGAATCAAGTCATTGGTTCCAACGCTAAAAAAATCAACCTCTTTAGCAAGCTGATCCGCAATAAGAGCTGCACTCGGAACTTCAATCATAGCTCCAATTTCAGCGGGCCTTTCATAAGGAACTCCCTCATTTATTAACTCATTTTCAGCCTCGTTAAGTAGTTGCTTAGCTTGCTTCAATTCATCTAATGTAGAAATCATTGGAAACATTATTCCGACTTTTGCTAAAGATGCTGCACGTAATATTGCTCGTAATTGAACTTTAAATATGTCGGGGCGACCAAGGCTTACTCTAACTCCTCTCCAACCTAAGAAAGGATTCAATTCAGCTTTAACTGAATTTTCATGGAGCTTATCTCCACCAATATCAAGTGTCCTTATTATAACATTATTAGGGTCAACGGTATTAGCAACTTCTGAATAAGTTTGAAACTGTTGTTCCTCATCCGGAGCACTCGAACTATTCATATAAAAAAATTCCGTCCTAAACAATCCGACTCCTTTAGCCCCATTATTTTTAGCTAGATCAGATTCGTAAGCGAATTCAATATTTGCTGATAATGTAATTTTTCGACCGTCCTTTGTCTCCGCCTCTTTGTCGATTAACTTCTCCAAACCCTCACTAATCTTATCCTTTTCCTTTTTGAGTAATTCATATTCTGAAAGTGTGCTTGGGGAAGGGTTAATGACAACAACACCATTATAACCATCAATTAATAATTTATCCCCGGTATGAACTTCCTCGCAAAACCTGTGAATCCCAACAACTGCGGGCAATCCAAGAGACCTCGCTATAATAGCTGCATGAGACGTGTAGCTACCAACCTCAGTCGCAAAGCCTTGAACTAAAGAATGATTCATTTGCGCAGTATCTGAAGGAGTCAATTCAGGAACAACTAAAACATGAGTATGTCGAGCGCTATGTTCAGCCTTTTCCCCTGATGCAAGATTACGAAGAACTCGCCTCATTACATCCTCTATATCAACAACTCTTTCACGCAAATAGCGATCATCAATTTTTCTAAGAGCCTCAATATAGTGACTCATAGTCTTATAGAAGGCATATTCAATATTGAGATTGTCTTCTCGTACGTTTCTTCGGACTTCATCAAGAACAACCTTATCTTCCAGTACAAGTAAATGAGCATCGAAAATATTTTCTTCCCCCTTACTCTTAGTAGCTTCGCGGACTTGATTTTTGAGTAACTCTATCTGCTCCTTTGTATCTACAATTGCATTTTCTAGTCGAGAAATTTCTTCATCTTTTGCCTTATGGTCAATTATGTATTTGTCAGGTTCTACAAAAAAATTATTCCTTACATGGGCATGAGCTAGAGCAATTCCAGAAGAAACCCCTATGCCTGAAAATCTTTTTTCAGCACTTACTAATTTATGGTCATCTTCCGGAATCATCAATTATAAGGAAATTAATCCATATCCACAAATCTATGGATCATATATCGGCAGAATATTTAATTTTCTTCAAACCCTCCCTCAACAAGGTTACCAAGAGCTAACAATGCTTTCTCAGCATCTTCCCCTTTTGCACTCACATAAATTATACTTCCTGATGGGGCCGCTAACATCATCAGCCCCATAATACTTTTACCGTTAACTTCATCGTCTTCAAATTCCACCCACACCTCAGATTGAAAAGTATTCGCCAATTTTACAAACATCGCAGCTGGACGCGCATGCAGTCCGAGCTTGTTCCTGATGATGAACTTTTGTTTTATAGAATTTATATTTTCCGCCATCACATAAATAGGGAATCAATATTATTATCACCGAATTCCCATAAAGTAATTCATTAACCTATCCGCTTTTCCGCAATAGTTTTCAACAATTTCTTATCAAACTCGATAGCACTATCATGCCCGAATGTTTTAAGTTTCTGATCAAGAGCAGCTACTTCCACAAGGCCCGCCATATCACGACCTGGGGCAACTGGCAATTCGATATGTGGAACTTTAATATTCAATATTTCATAATTTTTTTTACGAATGCCTACCCTCTCTATGTCTTGTATTTTTTCAACAGATCTAAGAGTCACCACTAAATCTAATCGCTTCTCTACCCTCATAGAGGCTACACCAAAAATTCTGGGGACATTAATTATACCCAATCCTCGTACTTCCATATGAAATCTTCCCATACTCGGAGAGGTTCCGATAAGTTCCCTCCCTTCAATCGAACGATAACGAACAATATCATCTGCAACTAAACTCGCACCTCTCTCAATTAATCCAAGAACGCATTCACTTTTACCAGTGCCGCTATCTCCTCTAACCATAACACCTATTCCCTGAACATCGACCATGCACCCATGTTCACTTGTGATAGGCGCAAAATCCCATTCCAAGCGAATAGTTGCCGCATTAATAAATTTCATCGATATCATCTTTGTTTTTAATATAGAAATGCCCTTTCTCTCAGCTATCTCCAACAATTCTTTAGGAATTTCATATCCTCTTGAAATAACAATGCATGGAATTTTCCTATTACAAAGATCAGTGAATTGCTTAGTTCTTTGGCTAGCCGTGAGGCTTTTCAAATATGAATTTTCAGAATTCCCTATCACTTGAATTCTTTTAAAAGCGAAATAGGTATAAAATCCAGCCAAGACTAAACCTGGACGATTAATGGTAGGCTCCTTAATGAGACGATCAAATCCCACATCAGAACCTTGCAATGATAAACCCAACTCATCTCCGTAGCGTTTATAAAACTCCCCAACCGAAAGTTCATGACGTCTCTTATTTGATTTTTTTTTCTCGGTCATATTAGATCACTGCACTATAAGCCCAATGATTGAATGTTCTTATTGATATGAAAAGAATAATAAATTCTTACATTTTAAAACGTTCACCTAAATATAATTTTCTTGCATCAGGATCATTGACCAGATCTTCGCGAGAACCTTCAAGTAAAACTCTACCTTCATAAATCATATAAGCACGATCAACAATTCCTAGCGTCTCACGCACATTATGATCAGTAACAAGAATAGACAATCCCTCCTCTTTTAACTGACAAACAATCTCCTGTATTTCACCTACAGCAATTGGATCAACCCCAGAAAATGGCTCATCAAGCATTAAAAGCTTTGGATCTGTAATAAGAGAACGGGCTATTGTTAATCTCCTTTTTTCACCGCCAGACAAAGTGATCGCCAGATTTTTAGCCAATTTTTCAATACCAAAACGCTTCATCAAAGAATGGCAATGCTCTTTTCTTTCAGCAAAACTTAACGGCCTAGTTTCAAGAACAGCCATCAAATTTTCATAAACTGTAAGCTTACGGAAAATTGATTCCTCTTGAGGCAAATACCCCATACCTAATCGTGCTCGTTGGTGCATTGGAAGGTTCGTTGCATCAATGCCATTAAATAGAACCTGACCATGATCAGGTCGCACAAGACCAACTATCATATAAAACGAAGTAGTCTTACCGGCACCATTAGGACCAAGGAGCCCTATGACCTCACTTTCTTTGACATGAATATCAACACCATTAACAACCCGACGATCATCATAAATTTTAACCAACTCTTTAGTCTCCATAAGACAATCAACCAATTCCGATTTTACATTCTCTCTGCCGAATTTAGAACTTGATATCTCAATCTCTTCTACAAGTAGATCGTCTACACTAGGATAACTAGAACGAGAGCCCGTCTCTCGGGCCGTAATTGATTTTCCTGTAGGAATACTGTCTTCATCGGCAGTCATACTGTTTTTTTACTACCTAAAATAAATTAATTTTCAATTGCATTGATACTTACATTCAAAATCAGTAGCTCTAACGGTCTTCTGTATCTCTAATTATTTTTGTGTCAACGCCCCTTGAAACCACACTGCCATCTTTTTTCAGAATTATCTGAGCATCTCGCCGCTTTGCTATACTAGAATGTTTATTAAGTCTAATTTCTGGCCAATCGTCTAAGACCATATCCTCAGTATCTCCAAGGAAGGTAACCTTTCCCGCTTTACCTAATTGAACTTCACCATCTAGAGATCGCCGCTGCACCTGAACCTTTTCGTCTCCAACTCCCAATGCAATTGCTTTATCAATCACTCCCTTTTGAGTAAAAGGATTCATATATGCTGTTAATTTCTCAGAAAAAAGATCAAACTCTCGATCTGCAACTGCAACATTACCTTCAAAAAAAAGTTCGCGGTTCTTTGTTCCTGGTTTTACTCGATTAAATACAGCTCCCTTTTCCGCATCGATTATTGTCTGCCTATATGCTCCTTTAAAGTTTGATCGACCTCCTTCATCTTCGTCAGAATCAGAAAATTCACGCCCCACTATTTGCGTTCTCACTGGCCCTTCAACAATCATCTCATCACCTTTTAATATAATTCGAGTACCAATTGATTTTGCTATTACACGATTTCGGCCTCGCTGAACACTAGGATAAATCTCTAATACAACTTCATCAAAACTACTATCATCATTAATATTTTTAGCTTTATATGTCACCTTACCTGCCTTGGCGACTTGCGGTTCATTATCGGACAAAATTCTTGTCACCACCACTTCTCTACCAGTTGCTTCAGCTAACTCCAAACGACCTGCTCCCGTATCGCGTCTAGGCTCCGCCTGTATTTCCTTTTTATTATTCTTATCGAATCGCTTGAAACGTGCTTCCAGACGATCACTTTTCATCATGAAATTAGGATTTTTTAAGACAACATTATCTTCAAATATAACAACTTGAACCTCCTCACCAAGGCTACTGCGACCATCAAAGATAAGGCGTCCATCCGCTTCAATCACTGTCTCAGAATTATTTTCTTCAGATTCTCTTACTCTGTCAGGTAATAGTGTTGATGAAGGATTTTTTATTGGATTACTTTTCTCCGAATTGCCATTGATAAGGTCTGGAGGTATGGGCAATTTTCCTAATTCTTGGTCAATTGGACTAATCTTTTTAGGTTCATCTCCTGCTCGAATTTCAATCTCGCCAACTGGCGGATCATCACTCTTATCATTATTATTAATGAAATTTTCTGCAAAAGACTCTGCTGAAGAAACCTTTGATTTAATTTTTTCTATGGCTTTATCATTCAGCCGATCGGATGCATCACGAACAGAATTACGTAAATCCTCGTGTAGCCTTTCAATAGATATTTTTTTATTAATTCGTAATATTTCTTTTGCTAAATCCTTCTTTCTAACCTCTTCAATTTCTTTCATCGCTTCCTCAAAAGAGCTACCTTTTATTTTAGATGATTGAATTTTCTTAATCTTTGATTTAGATGAATCATCTTTGCCCTGCCCCGCAAGATAAGGAACGAGCAACACAATAAAAATCAAAGTAAGAGAATATTTATTTTTCATGGTTTTTCTTCCCGTTTTGTATTGCTTCGGACATTAAGCGGACAGCACTTAAGACAGGGAATCGATAAAGCGAATTTACACTAATCGACACATCTTCTCTAACAGATGATTTCACTAATGAGTCAGAATCATGTAAAACCATCCTCACTTTACCAATCATTCGCCCCTGTCGTTTATCAACATCAAACTCTATAGATTCGCCTGTTAGAGTAAAATAATTAGGTCGACTAACTTGAGTGAGTTCCTGGCTTTTAATTTTATTGCTAATAAGGCTATATGTGGCGCTCTTAAAATAAACTCCCATCTCTTTATTCGAATTGTCATAGAAATCAATATTCATTCCTTTTAGGTTTACATCATCCTCTGTAATTCGCGTCATCATTTCAGCACTTATAACACAATCTAATTTTCCATCCTTGAATTGAGGAATTTTAATCCGAATGTTTGGCTTATTGATCGGCATGAACTGAGAAGCCTTTAATCCACGATTGGGCAGCTTACGATCCTCAGCAATATCATCTGCGATACTGTTAGTTGGAAAAACGTAACAGAAACATATAATCCAAAATTTAAATAAATTATATCTGAACTGACGAATGATCATTACACATTATTTCTCATCACAAAAACTAACTGAGGTGATTTTATGAATTGCTAAAAGTGTTTTTAATACAGATTGTAAATCCCTAAGAGGGATTTGATTAGGCCCATCTGACTTAGCCTTTTCAGGATTTGGATGTGTCTCAATAAAAACCCCATCACATCCTGCCGCCACAGCTGCTCTGGCAAGAACCGGAGCCAAATAACCATCTCCCGATGATCTATCACCCAACCCTCCAGGTTTTTGAACTGAATGAGTTGCATCAAACACTACTCGAAACCCTTCCTTTTTCATCCAGAACAATGAACGCATATCCGCAACGAGATTATTATACCCAAATGTAGTACCTCTTTCAGTAAATAAAAATTTATCACAGCCAACAGAACGGAGCTTGTTTGCAATGGGAATAATATCCAAAGGAGCAAGGAATTGACCTTTTTTAACATTTACAGCCCTACCGCTTCGACCCGCGGCATGAATTAAATCAGTTTGCCGGCACAAAAATGCGGGAATCTGTATTAGATCAATTTTTTCCGAAGCAATTTCAACTTCTTCAACTGTATGGATATCTGTCGTGACTGGAACTTGTAACTCTTTACTAATCTCATAAAGCATGCGGCAACCTTCTTTGATTCCTGGCCCTCGGAACGAATCTGATGATGTTCGATTTGCCTTATCGTATGAAGCCTTAAATATGAAGGGAACTCCAATTTCAAGAGAAATACTTTTAAGGTCCCTTGCCAATTCCCATATAAACTCTTCTGTTTCTATAACGCATGGTCCTAAAATAAATACCGGTGCATTTCCATCTAAAAGTACAGAACTAGTTACATCCTCACCTATGGCGAATGAGGATGCTTGCTGGGATTGTTTAGCTGTCACTGCTAGTAAGTTAAAGGAATGAACGATTACAGCAAGTCGTGAGACATTAATATTAATATATATAAGCTATATTTTATTCTTAGAAGCTTTACGTTGCCTTATTTTCTAGTCTAAGAAGGTATATTAACGGTAAATAATAAATAAGTTAAAACCTATGAACTCGAAACCACATCAAAAGTCCCAATCATCTCGTCGGAAATTTCTTAAGTCTTCAGCAGTTGCAACGGCTCCATTTATACTACCATCACACATTTGGGCTGCTAAAACAAAACCCAACGATAAACTCGTCATGGGTTTCATTGGAATGGGAAAACAAAATAGCGGCCTTTTACGTAACTTTATAGGACAAGGAATTCAAGCTGTTGCTGTTTGTGATGTTGATACTAATCGTCGCAAAAATGCGAAGAATATTGTCAATGATCACAATAAGAACTCGGACTGCAGAGCTGTAATTGATTTTAGAGAAATAACCGAAGATAAGGCAATAGATGCAGTGTGCATTGCCACCCCAGATCATTGGCATAGCGTCATAACAATATCCGCGTTAAAAAACGGCAAAGATGTCTATTGTGAAAAACCATTAACCCACAATATTCATGAATCGGTTGAAGTGATTAAAGCCGTAAAGAAAAATGATAGAGTCCTACAAACAGGATCAATGCAACGATCATCTAGCGAGTTCCGAATAGCTTGCGAGTTAGTAAGAAATGGCGTTATCGGTAAGGTCAATAATGTAGATATTTCAGTAGGCAATCCCGGCAGACCTTGCGATTTAAAGGAAGAAGAAAAAGAACCCGGGCTAGACTGGGATCTATGGTGTGGACCCGGCCCATTGCGAGGGTACAGCTCAGTCCTTAGTCCTCGAGGAATTCACAATCACTTTCCTGCATGGCGCAACTATATGGAATATGGAGGAGGAATGATCACTGACTGGGGAGCTCATCACATTGATATCGCACAGTGGGGACTGGGAACTGATGATTCTGGCCCAATAGAAGCTCGACCACCCCAAGACTGGAAAAAGTGGAAAAGTAACCGAGGCGCACAACTAGTTTATTCTAATGGTACGACGATTACCCATAAGAATGGGTTTGGAGTTCATTTCCAGGGTGCTAATGGCGAAGTTAAAGTTAATCGTGGGCGCTTTGCATTCACATACAAAGGGAAAGAAATTTCCAAATTCGAGAAAAGAGGTGACGGGTCACTAGGAAGTGCATTACAAAAAGCTGAAAAAAGTTTCCTTTCTGATTCCAAGATTAAACTATACAAAAGCAATCACCATATAAGAGATTTCCTCTCTTGTGTTCAAAGCCGTGAAAAACCCATAACAAATGAGATCGTAGGAGCAAGGTCTTCAATTTGCTGCCATTTAATGAATCAATCTTATTACAATGGGGAAGTCATTAAATGGAACCCCAAGGATAATACCTTTGCAGGCAAATCAGGAAATCCTAAATGGCTGACTAGAGATTATAGAGGCCAATGGAAAGTTTAATTAAGATTTCTATAGTACAAACAAAAAAGGCGCTTTGATTTCAAAGCGCCTTTTTTTAAAGTTAA
Source organism: Verrucomicrobiaceae bacterium (assembly GCA_004211885.1). Classification (GTDB taxonomy): domain Bacteria; phylum Verrucomicrobiota; class Verrucomicrobiia; order Verrucomicrobiales; family DEV007; genus EC70. Next base: position 24,385 of record SHBV01000014.1, on the reverse strand, counting down.
AATGCCGTTCTTTATTCCTTTTCCTGCTCTCCCTCCTCACCTGGACTCCACTCCTCAGCAACTTGGAATGCTTGCTCCAAGCCCACAAGATCCGAACTCGGTCTGAGAGCATCGAAAGCAGCCGTTTCCTTCTTAAGCTGTTCATCAGTGTAAGAAGCAGCTTTAATTGAAAGTCCAATCCGACGCTCTGCCTTATCAACTTTAATTACTCGCGCCTCCACTTCATCGCCAATGTTTACAACTTCTTTTACTTTGCCCACGTGTTCCTCACTGAGTTGGGAAATATGCACCAACCCATCAACATCATCTTCTAATTGAACGAACGCGCCAAAAGCCGCAATCTTCGCAACAGTCCCTTTGACCAAATCACCTACATTAAAACGATTACCAATTTCATCCCAAGGATCTGTTTCTAGCTGCTTAACACCTAGGCTAATGCGCTGACTATCTTTGTCTATTTCTAGTACAACTGCCTGCAATTCATCTCCTTTCTTGAGTGTTTCACTTGGGTGATTAATCTTTCTAGTCCAACTGAGGTCAGAAACGTGAACCATGCCATCGATACCATCCTCAAGCTCAATGAATGCACCATAAGGCGTGAGATTTCTAACTTCTCCATTAATGGTACTTCCTATCGGATAACGAGCCTCCACATTGTCCCACGGATTAGGCTCTAATTGGCGAACTCCCAAAGAGATTTTCTGTTCTTCTATATTAATACCTAGAACAACAGATTCAATTTCTTGTCCCAACTCTAAAACATCAGAAGGTCTGGTAATCCGTTTAGTCCAGGATAATTCAGACACATGTATTAATCCCTCAACACCCTCTGCTACCTCAACGAAAGCACCATAAGGAACAAGTTTTGTAATCTTACCCTTGACCTGATCTCCAACAGGAAATCGATTCTCAATATCTTCCCATGGATTTGGAGTCAATTGCTTAAGACCTAGAGACACCCTCTCTTTTTCCTTATCCACTTCCAATATCTGTACTTTTATCGGCTGAGCAATAGTAAGCATTTCACTGGGATGATTCACACGGCCCCAACTCATATCTGTTATATGGAGAAGACCATCCATTCCCTTAAGATCAATGAATGCTCCAAAATCAGTAATATTCTTAACGAACCCTTCAACCTCATCTCCCGCATTTACCTCTTGTAGGAAAGCCTGGCGCTGCTCAGCACGTTCAGCTTCAATTACTTCTCTACGACTAAGAACAACATTTTTGCGTTCATCATTTATTTTTACGATCTTAAATTCGTATATGTTTCCTACATACTCGGTAAGATCCTTAGGCGGTATAATATCAATCTGTGAACCAGGCAAGAAAGCCTCGACCCCGACATTGACCATCAAACCACCTTTGACGACAGACTTTACTTTACCTTTAACCAATCCTCCATCATGGAACACTTTGGCAATCTTATCCCAATTCTGCTTGTGAGCTGCCTTCTCTTTTGAAAGCACTATCATGCCTTCATCGTTCTCTAACCGTTCCAAGAGAACTTCTATTTCTTTGCCAACCTCTATTTCCTCATCTTCGAATTCTGAGACAGGTATAGCACCTTCTGACTTATAGCCGATGTCAACCAGAACGACTTGAGGTTGAATTTCGAGAATGCGGCCGATTACGATAGAGCCTTCTCGGATCTCGCGGAAGGACTTATCAATGAGAGCAAGTAATTCAGTGCTCATAGGATTGGGTTTGTAAGGTTAAGTTGATAGTTAATTTATGACTTTAATGTTCCGGATTTCTTTCCTCTAAAACAACGGAACACCAACAAATTAAGAGGAATGGGGTTGCGACTTTAAGTCATTTAAAAAATTGCGCAAGTCCTTATGCTAATCTTTCAAACTATAAAAGAAGCCTATCTTTTTTGAAAAAGACTTTTGGCAACCCCGCAAGGATTCGAACCTTGAATAACGGTACCAAAAACCGTTGTGTTACCATTACACCACGGGGTTGTTTAATTAATTAGGTAAATTAGCCATATCTTTAAGAAGATCAAGGGCAGTGAAGCAATACTGAAACATATCTTAACTTTCCCTCGAAATAAGCGAAGAACCAGACATCGAATTAGGAGCTTCAAGCTCAAGCATATCTAGAATAGTTGGAGAAATGTCAGCCAGGATACCATCTCTCAATTCAATATCCTCGGCATCCTGTGCAACATAAGCCAAATGCACCAAATTCGTAGTATGGGCAGTATGTGGTGAACCATCTCCTTTAATCATCTGCTCGCAGTTCCCATGATCAGAGGTTACAAGAGCCTTACCTTCAAGCCTTATCACTTCATCAATCACCCGTTCTAAGCAACTATCAATAGTATTCACGGCTACCTTAGCTGCTTCAACTACTCCTGTATGGCCAACCATATCTGGATTGGCAAAATTAAGAATTACTAGATCATAATCTTTCAATCTTGATATAACCTCCTCAGTTACTTTTGGAGCACTCATCTCTGGCTGTAAATCATATGTTGCCACTTTGGGAGAAGGCACAATGACACGATCCTCTCCATCGAATGGAGTCTCCTCACCACCATTAAAAAAATAAGTAACATGAGGGTATTTCTCAGTTTCTGCTATTCGAAGCTGCTTCTTTCCTGAAGCTCCTACAACTGCTCCTAAAACGTCATTCAGCTTTTCAGAGGGAAATACAATTTCACAATCATATTTCTCATCATATTCGGTCAAGGTATAATAATGAACAGCGGGTAGCGATTCACGCTCAAATCCATCAAAATCATTAAATAAGAATGCTTCAGATATTTGACGGGCCCGGTCAGCTCGAAAGTTAAACCATAAAACAACATCACCATCATTAATGCGTTGTTCATTGTACCCATCAAATATCATGGGAGGTAAGAACTCATCCGTCTTATCTGCTGCGTATTTAATTTTTACGGCTTCAGAAGGCAAAACTTCAACACCTTCACCCCGGCCATGAACGATCGCGTCCCAAGCTAACTTACTTCGATCCCATCGGCGATCACGATCCATTGCATAATACCTACCAATCACAGTAGCAATTCGAACTCCAATATTACCCAGCTCATCCTCACAATAAGATAAATATTCCTTAGCTCCTGTAGGAGATGCATCCCGCCCATCTGTAATTGCGTGAACTTTAATATTGTTAACACCTGCTTCTTTTGCTTCACCAGCAAGAGCAATGAGGTGATCTTGATGACTATGAACTCCCCCGTCTGAAACTAATCCTATCAAGTGTAATTTTGAATCCTTGGCTTTAGCAAATGCCTCTTTTAAAACCTCATTTTCTTTTAGATCTCCATTCTTAATAGCATTATTAATGCGTGAAAGGTCCTGGAACACAATTCTTCCAGCACCTAAATTAAGATGCCCCACCTCTGAATTACCCATTTGGCCTGCAGGAAGACCCACGTCCTCCCCGCTCGCACTGACACTGGAAACAGGATACTTATCAAAAAGGTAATCATGAAAAGGAGTCTCAGCCAATAGAGTGGCATCTCCATTCTTAGTTGCACCAGCAGATCCATCAGGATTAATCCCCCAACCATCACGAATCACAAGTAAACAAGGTTTCTTAGACATATTTTGAATAAATTATTAAGAAAACTTCAAATACACACCCTTAAGAAGCGAATTCAATTATTATTATTTCTAGAAAATGTATTCTTAACTCTCGCAATTCAAGAAACGCAATCTCATTTTATTAATGGCAGTCGCTATGAGACATAATCAACAATCACTAATCCTTCCAACCCGGGACCTCCTCATCTATAAACCTCTCCTCTCTCCACGGATCCGCGGTATTTGAATATCCTCTCTTCTCCCAGTAACCGAGCTGCATTTTATTGGTGAATACGATCTGTTTAACAAATTTACTACTTTTCCATGCATATAAATGAGGAATTATGATCCTCACTGGCCCACCATGCTTTGTTGATAAAGGCTTACCATTTAGGCTAGTCGCTAGGAGCGTACGTATACTATAAACTGCCTCGATAGGAACATTAGTAGTATACCCATCATATGAAACTAAAAGAACATGCTCGGCATCAGAATGAGGCCTCACCTCATCTAGAACCTCTGACATCTTAAAGCCTCCCCATTTGCAATCATATTTAGACCAAGTTGTCACACAATGAAAGTCACTCATCTCTTCTACATAATTAAATTTCATTAAGGACTTCCAATCGATCCTCAGCTCATTTTCAACTTCCCCTCCAATCTCTAAGGCCCAATCTTCTTCTCCAATCCTTGGCTGAATTCCTAAATCCAGAACAGGTAATTTCTCCACTGTGTGCTGTCCCGGAGGCAGTCTATCCCCAGACCTTTCTTTACTGGATGAATCTGGAGATCCAGCCATTTTTTTTGCCCATGCTTCTTTCCGGTCTAAGTACGATTTCGACATTCAGTGTTAAATAATTCAGTCAGAACAACATAATTAATTCTCAGTATTCCATTACGCAAATATAAGTGTTTTAACTCAAATAAAAAAGAGTCATTAGAATTGCATTAAAAAAACAAAATGTGCATAATATAATTCTATGACATTTAGAGACTTAAAGCATTTAATGTCATCATTGGCATTGATCCACTGTTCGTTTTGGCCATGCACTTCAAATGCTTCAATCATTGATTTTCAAAGCCTAGCCCTAACTGATCCGGACCTTAGCCATCAATTCACTTTTGATGGGGAAAATGAACAGGATCGACTCGAAGATAAAGTAGGTGATGCCGATTTAATCCCTAGACCATTTGGAAGCGGAACAGCAAACGATATCGAGTACGCAAAGCAGGGATACGATGAAACATCTGAATCCGTTTCAACTTCAAGAGGTCCTGGGAACGATTTCGCACAAGGAGCAGGACTTCATAATGCATCAGTTAATTTAAATGATCAGTTTTCTTATGAGGTCATATTTCAACCAAAATCCACCGAGATCAGCGGAGGCAATTTCAATCTTGGCTACATTCTCAATACGCGAGTAAATAACGACAGAGGTTACTTCCTTGTCCAAGGAAATGCTCCCCTGCCCAGTACTGGACAGCAACTATCCAGTACGATTGGAGATGGATTCGCAGAAAGAAATCAGAATCTAATTCTGAGTCAGGTCGAAGCAGATCACTGGTATTTCGTAGCAGGATCCTATTCTATCAATCGAGACACCAACACAACGGACTTTACTAACTACATAGCGGACTTAACGAACGGAGAGACTGTTCTAAGAAAAATCGGGCCATTCTCTAACAGTGGAGGGCCCTATCCGACAGGAGGTTCACCACTTGGAATCGGCGGCCGCTGGGACGCGGGAGAATCATTCTCAGGACAAATTGATGAGATCAATTTGTATGATGCTGAAAAAGATGAATTCATCTTTCAACAGCACCTCGATTCAATTACTGGAGGAAATTCTCCATTCGAAATAAACAAAATCGCTCATGACATCAATTCCAATACAACAACCATTGAGTGGAATTCAATCTCAGGAAAAGCATATGCAGTCGATGCCTCATCCGATATGATAGAATGGAACGAACTCGATGACGGAGTGATCGGAAAAAAGGATTCCACTTCTTTCACGGACACTGAAGTTTCGGAAAACGAAACAAAAAAGTTTTACAGGGTCAGGGAAATTGAAGAATAACTAGTCTTACCGGTCAACGCAACACGGACAATTAGATACCCAGTGGCCAGGTTCAATTTCTTCTAATTTAATATCTTTTCCCTTACTTTGTTCATAGTTAGGGGCATTGATACGATGCCCAAAGGCACAGCCTTCGGGCGGATTCATTGGTGAAGGCACCTCACCCTCAAGCGGCTCACGATCCCGCATCTTGGACGGGTCCGTCACGGGAATCGCCTCGATCAGAGCCTTAGTATAAGCATGCCTTGGGTCCCTATATATCTTTTCAGCATCAGTCATTTCAACAATCTTCCCTAAGTACATGACAGCGATCCGGTCACTGACATGTTTCACGACCGCCAAGTCATGTGCTATGAAAAGATAGGAAAGTCCAAGATCACGCTGTAACTCCATTAACAGATTTAGCACCTGACTCTGCACGGAGACATCCAGCGCAGAAACGGGCTCATCCAGAACCAATAGATCAGGATTCACTGCAAGTGCTCTCGCAATTCCGATCCTCTGTCGTTGTCCCCCAGAAAACTCAAAAGGGAATTTATCAGCTGCAGTTCTTGGCAAACCAACACGGTCTAGGAGTTCAAATACCCTCTCGTTTCTTTCATGACGGTTCCCGATTCTCTGAATCACCAAGGGTTCTGAAACTAACTGACCGACGGACATTCTGGCATCGAGGGACTCTGCAGGGTCCTGAAAAACCATCTGGAAATCCTGACGCTTTTGACGCAACGATCTCTGGCTCATATTAGTAATATTATGACCTTTGAAAATAATCTTACCCGAGTTCGGTTTAAGTAAACGCACAATGGATTTACCGAGCGTTGATTTACCGCAACCGGATTCACCTACGAGTCCGAGCGTCTCTCCTTCATTGATGGAAATGCTGACTCCATCAACTGCTTTTACTGAGCCTGTCTGTCGTGACAAAATCCCTCCTCGCACAGGGAAATGCATCTTCAGTTCTTCGACCCTAAGTAAAGGTACACTCATCTGGTCAGATTCTTTCTGCCTACTGGCCAGTTGGCTTAAGATTTTTTTCCGAGACGCATTAATCTTAATCTCTCTGACCCAAACCGTAAAGGGTTCCGACCGTCTTAGTTTTATAACCTGGCCCGCACCCTCAGAACCTTCGTTCCGCATATTAGACTCTTCGTTCTCAGTCATTATTTTCCTTAGTGCACTCTGGACATTGTTCGACAAAATGGCCTGGGTTAATTTCCAGATAATCGGGTCTCTCTTTAATCGATTTCCCGGACCATTCCATCCTCTGGCAGAATCGGCAACCTGCCACAAATTCATGGATAGGAGCGACTTGACCAGGTATCGTTGGTAAGACAGTCTTACGCTCACTTTCAAGACGAGGTATCGATGCCAAGAGTCCCTTAGTGTATGCGTGAAGAGGATTAGAAAATAACTCAAGTACCGGTGCCCGTTCCACTATCCTTCCCGCATACATCACAATAACTTCATCGCACTGCTCAGCAATGACTCCAAGGTCATGAGTGATCAGCATGACTGCCATACCAATATTCTCCTGCATCTTTGAAATCAGATTGAGGATCTGCGCTTGAACCGTAACATCTAGGGCCGTCGTCGGTTCATCCGCTATTAAAAGGTCAGGTTCGCAGCACAGGGCAATAGCAATCATAACCCTTTGGCGCATTCCTCCGGAGAGTTGATGAGGATATTCAATGACTCTCCTTTCTGGGGACGGGATACCTACCGATTCCAATAATTTAACTGCCTCCTTTAATGCTGCCACTTTACCAATTCCCTTGTGCAGGATCAGGGCCTCAGTGATTTGCTTACCAATACGCTGAACTGGGTTAAGAGCGGCCATGGGCTCCTGAAAAATAACACCAATCTCATTGCCTCGAACATGCTGCATTACGTCTTGGTCCGCACCAGTCAATTCCCTCCCATTCAGACTGATCCTCCCTCCAAGAACTCTACCGGATGGCTTAGGAAGAAGATCAACAATCGACATTGCTGTTACTGTCTTACCGCATCCTGATTCACCGACGACTCCGATCGTTTTACCTTTCTGCAATTCAAAAGAGACCCCATCAACGGCCCGAATGAGCCCCCTTTCCGTCTCAAACCCAGTCTCAAGACCTTCTATCTCAAGCAAATCACTCATCCTTTCCCTTCGTGACTTCCGTTTTTATTTGATATCGGCTCTTAACTTCCTGCACTTCCGGAAACGCATCACCTGAGCGTTTCGCCTCGAGAGTTTCCCTTTTTATATCCTCATCTACCCAATAAACATAGCTCTCCATTGGAACATAGACCTTAGGAGGCGCGAACTCCGTGAATTCAGAATCCGGCCAACGTAACCACCTCCAGCAGCCAACGCGCGAAAATTCAGTCATGTATCCAGGAATGTAAACGCCCGAATCATGGATGATCTGCTGCATCTCATGGGCAGTGCGCTCGAGCTCATCCTCACTCGTTGCATTCCTGAACGCCACGGCCAGCTGATCCATCCTCTCGTCTTTGAAGGAAAAGATATTGTTCGTATTCGTTTTTAAATTCCCCTTGTCATCGTAAGCGTTGTTGGAATGAAAATACTCGTAGTACCTAGGATAAGGGGGACGGAACCCCCATGCAGAAAAGACCATCTGATGCTCCTTGGCCATTTCCTTTTTATAAAGAACGGTATGGTCGAGACCATCGAGCACAAAATCCACACCCGCCTTACGGGCCTCTTCTTTTAAAATGGCCATCATTTTTTCCCTCACCGGAATCTTTGAATAGGAAAGGATCACCTCAAGACGATTACCAGCTGCGTCCCTGAGGATGCCGTCATCTCCCTCTTCCGAATAACCGGCCTTCGCAAAATATTCTTTGGCCCTAGCAATTGAAAAGGGCCTGGCCATGATCTCAGGATTATCTAGTCGGCCAAATCCCTTGGTCCAGCCAGGTAATCTTGCCGCGTCGCCCCGGAAAATCACATCAATGACTTTCTGCCAGTTCGTTGCATGATTAATCCCTAACCTCACATCAAGATTATCTAAAGGCGGCTTCGCGGAATTAAGATACAAAGACCATGGAATCCTAGGATATTGGTTGTACCAAGTATAGCGCTCGACGTATCCATCAAAGACAGGCTTCATTTCGGACTTCTGATACCAGTACTCTGGTAATGATATTGGAAAATAATCAATCTCTCCTGCCCTGAACAATTCCCAGGCCTTCGAAATGTCCCTAACGACAGTGTAACGGATCTTGTCCGTGTTGAACCGGTAACGATAAAACTTCTTGTCCTTGGCCCACCAGTCCTTGTCTCTTGTCAGAGTAATCGATACTCCCTTCACAATGTCCTCATCCTTCACTGTATATGCGGCCGTAGTTGGAGGAACCCGCCACTGATAACGCTCTTTATAATCGGGTCCGTACTCATCGTAAAAATGAGAAGCTGAAGGAGGTATACTAGCAAAGTAAGGGAGCTTAGGCTTAGGTTCAGGCAAGGTCACGGCAACGATCCCCTCCCCATAAACTGCTATCCTTGCAAACTGCTCTCTGAGGTACTGCTTGAACCAGGGCGTTACCACATTGTCCGAGGCTCTGATATAAATGAACCATAAAAAGTCCACTGCCTTTACCGGTTCTCCATCATTATACTTGGCGTCCTGATCTAGCTTAAAATAGACTGTCTTCTTGTCGGCTCCTATGGCCCATTCCTTGGCGACTCCGGGAATGACAGCCCCAGTCTCGGGATGCAAGTCAATGAGTCCAATTTCAATGTTATCATAGAGCTCACCACGGAATGAATTGTTCGAGTTAGGGCCAAAGGGTCGGATAGTCGGGGGAGAAGAAGTAATAAAATAACGGAAAGCCCCGCCCTTCTTGGATTTGGGATCACCGATCTCCGGCTCTTCCTGCCCATCTTCCCACGGAAGGTCCTTGGGCAAATCCTTCAGATCAAGTAAGGCAATGTAATCACCTAGGGCCTGCCTCGCAGTGAACCGTTCGAGCTCTTTTTGCTTTTCGCCGATCTGCTTCCCTAACTTTTTTTGGGCTTCGGAATCAGTCTCCTCATTGGATCTGATCTCTAGCTCTTTAATCGATTCATTCGCGACTTTGACCTGCTCAACGAGCCAGTCATTGATATATTGATTGTAACGCGGATACCAACCTTCAAAATTAGCACCTTCATTTTTCACAAGTTCCTCTTCACCACAAGAGGTGAAGAACAGAATGATAAGAAGTATAGGTCCTAAGAGTCGCATTAAATTACCGGTAATAACTGAATTTCTTTGGATCGAAAGCTTCTCTCACCGCTTCCCCTATAAAAGTGATCAGAATTAACAACCCAACTAACACAATGAACGCTGAAGTGACTAGCCAGGGAGCGGCCAAATTGTCCAGACCATCTCTAAGCAATTGTCCCCACGTCGCATATTTGGCAGGGAGTCCAAAGCCCAAATAATCAAGAGACGTCAGGGAAAGGACCAAACTAGAAACTGAAAAAGGGACCAGTGTAATGATAATTGCCACCGAATTAGGCAGTAAGTGCCTGAATAAAATCCTAGGAGTCGACGCGCCAATGACCCGACTCGCGGCGATATAATCTCTTTGTTTTTCTTTGAGCGCAGAGGTCCTCATCAAATAAGTCATCCCCATCCAGCCAAAGAGCAGAAGAATGAAAAGAATCATCCATAGACCGGCTGATTCTCTCATCTTACCGGGTATCGCAGTACTGGCAATCATCACAACAAAGAGGAAAGGCACATTAGAAAGAATCTCGATGGCACGTTGCACGATTATATCAAACCAACCACCAAAGAATCCCATTAATAAACCAATGCTGACACCAAGAGCATACACTAACGGAATATAGACAAGGGCAGCCTTGAAATTGACCTGAAGACCGCCAAATAGATAAGCGACCACATCGTACCCCCTTGAATTTGTGCCAAGTAAATGGGTCTGTCCCTCACCGGAAGTTGGAGGCGAGGGCGGGTAATGAACTTGACGGACAGAGCTCGAATCCTGTTCTAAGAAACTCTTTAATTCGCCCTGTCCGTTCCATGACTCGGACCCATTTACTAACTGACCAGACTCATACTTAGCACCATAGACCCTGTTCCCTTCACGGTCCCAACCATCGGCAGGACCATCTTTCAGACCTTTTCGGTAACGGAACCTAAGGTGCATTCTCTCTGGGACTTTAGTATCATATAATTGCGCGCCTAGACCTGAGAAAAAATTCGAACCTTTCATAATTTTACTCTCAGCCTCATCAAGCCTGGTAGAAACAGCAGGAACAGTGTCTCCAGTAGGTGCAAACGGAATGAGAGGCATAAGTATCCAAACATTTTCGGAATCCTCTAACTGCTCTTTAAGTTTCCGGTAATCTGCCGGGGCCTGACCCGCGTCCCCTTCCAGACCAAAGTCCTTTCCCTTTTCCACTTCCCTAGTAAGGGCCGGGAACACCCAATCATTGCCCCTCTTCACTATCAGGGCTTCATTTCCTACAACCAGATGATCAAGTGACGCCAGAGCAAAAAGCAATCCAATAATAATCAAAGAGAAATATCCACGCCTAATCGATTTGAAGCGCTCGATCCTCCTCTGGGTCATGGGTGTGAATCTGAAACCAGAGCGAAACTTTACCGTTAACCAAGACCCGACCAAAAAAAGCAAAGCCATAGTGATCCAGGCCAACTCAATACTGAGTAGTGGGATTTCCCGGCACAAAGTAAAAGGGAATCGGACCGTCGGAAACTCAAGCTTGTAATACTCGCCCAGACTACCAAGAACGGCAGTAAAAATGAGCAATGGGCCAATGAGTCTTGCTATCATCCTTAGTTAAATTTCACTCTAGGGTCAATGATCGCCACAATGATATCAGAGAGCACGTTACCTATGAGCAATAATGCAGCGGCAATGGTTAAAGTTCCCATAATGACTGTCTGATCACGGCCCAGAAGGGCCTGATACTGAAGGAGTCCGAACCCTTGTATATCAAATACGGACTCGATCAAGATACTTCCACCAACGATCATTGTGATGAGCTGTCCCATCGTAGAGGCGATCGGTATTATTGAATTACGGAAAGCATGTTTGAAAACCGCCGATCGGAAACTGACTCCTTTGGCAACGGCCGTCCGCACATAATCAGTAGCAAGGTTTTCCATGAGATTATTCTTCATCATCATGGTCAACCAGGCAAACCCACCTATGACATAGCAGGTCAAGGGAAGGACCGTATGATGAGCAAGGTCCATAATCTGTTCAAAGAAATTCATCTGTGAAAAATCAGCGCTCGTGAGTCCAAAGAGAGGGAACCAACCTCCACGGGCTCCAAGATAAATCAACATCACAGCACCCAATGCAAAGCCCGGAATAGCATAACCGATGAAGATTAAAACTGATGTCAGGTTATCAACTGCGCTACGATGTTTAATCGCTTTTAGGATGCCGAGAGGTAAAGAAATTCCATACGTGATCAGGGCAGTCAGGATACCGAAGTAAAGTGCTATGGGGATCCTGTCCTTGATCAATGACCAGACAGGATCTCCAAATTCAGTCGAGACACCGAGCCGGCCCTGCAGGATGCCGGCATATGCTTTCTTGTACCCAACTACCCGGTCATCATAATTTTGTGGAGCCTTATCAACGGGTTCCTTGTTACGTTCAGCCCAACGTTCTTGTCGGTCTTTCTTAGTTTCAATGCGGAACTGCCACCCACTCAAATCCGCACTCTCTGACAATGTCATGTCAGATGATACTAAAACAGCACTTATCACAATCTTCTTTCTGCGTGTGACCTTGACTTGCCGCCCATCATTTTTAAGCACGAGGAGAACTTCATTATCAGTGTCCTTTATTAAATCACCGGTCCCTATCTTATCGCCTCCGACTGGCCTGAAATCGGCTTTACTTATGAACCGCTCCCTCGGCAGGACTCCTAGCCACTGCAGGTAAGAGGTGAAAATGGGTTTATCATAACCGTACTCTTCCTCCAGTTTTTCGATCTGCTCCTCGTTCATTCCTCCTGCAATCTGCCCTCCGGACGAACTCGCACCCTCAGAAGCTTTCTGAGCCTCTTCGAGAAAATGCTCAATTGGACCGCCAGGTACGAGCCTAGTAATTGCGAAAACAATCAGAGTCACTCCCAACAAAGTTGGAGGAATGAGCAGGAAGCGTCTGATAAAGTATTCTCTCATCAATCCTTTAAAACTATGATCCTATCGGTCGGACTTGAGCGATCAACAATTTTTATTTAATAACTAGAAGAAGAAAAGGGCGTGACGTCAGGCAAAAGTCAGTTCAAATTACTACAACATGCGATTCGTGCCGGCCCTAATCCTTACAATAACTGCTCTATTTCTAGTCAGTTGCTCACAAGACTCGCCGGTTAGCCGTGCCACAAAGCAAAAAGTCCTACTGATGGGCAATACTGCTGAACCGAGAGGACTGGACCCTCATATTGTGAGCGGTGTCCTTGAAAATAATATTATTAGAGGCCTATTTGAAGGTCTAGTCACTGAACATCCCTCAAAAGACGGGATTGCCCTGCCCGGTGTTGCAGAATCCTGGGGGCCGACCGATCCCAAGAACCCGATAGAGTGGATCTTTAATTTGAGAAAGGAGGCGAAATGGTCTGACGGGGTTCCGCTAACTGCTGATGACTTTCTCTTCTCATTCAAAAGGATACTAACGCCCGAACTGGGATCAGAATATTCGTTCATGCTTTATTACATCATCGGGGCAGAAGACTTTCACAAAGGAAAGACCAAAGACTTTTCAACAGTCAAGGTCTCGGCCCCGGATTCACACACACTAAAAGTAAACCTAAGATCACCGATCCCATTCCTTCCAGAAATAACAAAACATTACACATGGTTCCCTGTACCAAAACACATCATAGAGAAACATGGAAAACCAGAAGACAGATTTAACCCCTGGACAAAGCCCCAGAATATACAATCCAATGGCGCATTCACATTAAAGTCATGGAAACTCAATGATCATATAGAGATACAAAGAAACCCTCTGTACTGGGACACAAAAAATGTGGCCCTGAATGGGATCCGTTTTCTGCCAATTAGCAATTCATTCACTGAGGACAGAATGTTTTACAACGAACAGTTGCATATCACCTACACAATCGCACCGGACCTAATCGAATATTCTAGAAAGAATTTCAAGGACATGACTCGCAATGAATTCTACTTTGGAACCTACTTCATCAGGTGCAACGTCAAAAAGGGCCCCCTTCAAGACGTTAGAATTAGAGAGGCCCTTTCGATCACAATTAATCAACAGGACATCATTGACTTTGTGACAATGGGTAACCAGTCACCTGCAGCGGGAATCGTCCCGCCTTTCGCTGGTTACAATTCTCCAGGAAATATTAAATTTGATCCTGAAAGAGCGAAAAAACTTCTAGGTGACGCTGGGTACTCTGAAGGTAACGGTTTTCCCAAAATTAAATTCTTAACTACTGACAGGGAGTCCTCCAAAAGACTCGCTGAAGCTTTGCAGGCAATGTGGAAAAAATATCTCGGCATTGAAATAAGTATCCAACAAATGGAATGGACATCTTATTTAAACACGATGATGAGTAAGGACTATGACTTGGCTGCGGGCGGATGGATTGGTGATTACATGGATCCACTGACCTTTTTGGACATGTGGATTAAGGACGGAGGTAATAATCGTACTAATTGGTCCAACGAAAGATTCGAGGAACTTCTCGGTGAAGCGGAAAAGACAGCAGGGCAGAAAGAACGTTATGAAATACTTGGAAGAGCTGAAAAACTATTCCTCGATGAAAGGCCAATCCTTCCCATTTACTGGTACACCAGGAATTATCTGATTCATAATCATGTCAAAGGATGGGATCCTTTAATTCTTGATAATCACCCATATAAGTTTCTTGATCTCGTAGCAGACTAATCAAACTCATTTAATATTCCAGAAAATGTTGAAATACATCCTTCAGAGACTTCTCCAGGGACTATTGGTGATGGCAGCTCTCTACACCATTGTATTCTTCTTGGTAGGATGGATGCCCGGAGACCCTTTCTCTTCAAACGAAAAGAACATTTCTCCAGAAGTTAGGGAAAACATGAAAAAGGCCTGGGGCCTTGATAAACCTCTGTGGCAACAATACCTCATCTACCCAAAAAATTTAATCACTGAGGGCTCATTAGGTGTATCAACTGAAAAAAATCGTCCGGTCTGGGACATCATCCTTCAATCATTCCCCGCTTCCCTGATTTTGGGAGTATCTGCACTTTTTATAGCGGTAGGCATTGGGGTTCCTATAGGCATTCTTTCAGCGACTAAAAAAAATACCGCCATTGACTACGGAGGCATGGCCATAGCGATGATTGGGATTTGCATTCCAAGCTTTATCATCGGACCAGTGCTTCAACTGACTCTGGCTGCAAAAATCCCCGCATTAAAAATTGCCGGATGGGGTCATCCTCTGGACATCATTTTACCATCTATAACACTCGGACTGGGCACGGCCGCTTACCTTGCAAGGCTCACAAGAGGTTCAATGCTGGAAATTCTCAATCAGGATTACATAAGAACAGCAAAAGCAAAGGGTCTGAAAACTTTTTCAGTTGTCATTAAGCATGCACTGAGGGGAGGTCTTCTCCCCTCAGTTGCTTTCATTGGTCCGGCATTCGCCGCATTAATCAGTGGCTCTTTCATCGTGGAAACGATTTTTCAAGTTCCCGGTATGGGGCAGCACTTTGTCAATGCAGCGATAAAAAGAGACCCTTTTGTTTTGAGAGGAGTTGTCCTTTTTTACGGCCTATTAATTGTCTTTATGAATCTTGCAGCGGACCTAATTGCAGCGGCTCTGAACCCAAGGATCAGACTTGAGAAAACTTAAGATGAGAATTTCATTACCAACAGAAAGTGAACTCGAGAAGGGCTCCTCTTTAGGAAGAGACGCCTGGGCTAGGCTACGCAAAAATAAGTTGGCCATGCTTAGCATGTGTTTCATAGGCTTAATGCTCATTATTTGTTTCATTGTGGCTCAATTACCATTCATTGATGACCCTAATGAGCAGAATCTCGAGAACCGCTTTGCTCCGCCTTCTGGAGATCACATAATGGGCACTGACCAATTGGGAAGAGACCTATTTTCAAGAATTCTCTTCGGGGGACAAATTTCAATGCTGGTCGGATTCATTGCAACGGGAGTAGCATTATTAATCGGCATCACCTACGGAGCAATATCAGGTTATGCCGGGGGACGAACTGACGCAATTATGATGAGAGTCGTGGATACTCTTTATGCGATTCCATTCCTAGTATTAGTGATTGTACTTAAAGTGGTCATAGCTGGTCCAATGGAAGAACAATTGAAGTGGATGGGTCGATTTGCCAATATCGTTCCTCTGTTCTTTGCAATTGGAGCCCTTGGATGGTTAACACTGGCCCGTATCACAAGGACACAAGTCATGGCTATCAAAGAGCAGGAGTTCGTTGAGGCAGCAACCTCATTAGGACTATCAAAGATGCGGATACTCTTTCGCCACATTGTTCCTAATACGTTAGGGCCTGCAATAGTTTATGCGACCCTCACCATACCAAGCTTTATACTTTTTGAGGCTTCTCTTTCCTACTTGGGCGTTGGAATCGAAGCACCTAACAGTTCATGGGGAATTCTAATCAAAGAAGGTGCCGACTTTTTGGAAACTCAACTCTATCTCTTAATCATTCCCGGTCTCTTTTTCTCATTAACTCTGTTCGCATTTAATTTTCTAGGAGACGGGCTCAGGGATGCACTCGACGTAAGGGCGTCAAAGGACTAACAATTAATTTCATGCCATTACTTGAAGTCAAAAACCTAAAGACACATTTTCATACCCGTGATGGTATTGTGCGCGCTGTGGATGGAGTTTCTTTTCCTGTCGAAAAAGGAAAAACGATCGGGATCGTTGGTGAATCAGGATCAGGAAAATCTGTCACCTGCTATTCTCTTTTGGGTTTGGTTCCGATGCCCCCAGGGAAAATTGAGGGAGGGTCTGCAATCTTTGACGACACTGATTTGCTAAAGTGCCACGAAAATGATCTATGCAAAATTAGAGGCAAGCGAATCAGTATGATTTTTCAGGACCCCATGACGTCCCTCAATCCTTATCTTCGGATCTCCACACAAATTACAGAACCGCTTCGAATTCACATGGGCATGGATAAGAAAAGAGCTAAAAAAGAAGCTATCGAGGCCCTGAGAGAGGTCGGGATACCTGAGCCCGAAAAAAGAGTCAATATGTACCCTCACGAGTTTTCGGGAGGAATGCGCCAAAGAGCAATGATAGCTATGGCCCTTATCACTAAACCTGAGATTCTCATCGCCGATGAACCGACAACGGCTCTGGATGTGACAGTACAAAAACAAATACTTGAGCTCATAAAGTCCAGACAAAAAGAGCTAGGTACAGCTGTCATATTTATAACTCATGATCTGGCGGTCATCTCCGAGATCTGTGATGAAGTTAATGTCATGTATGCTGGAAAGATTGTAGAAAGAGCAAATTCCAGGGAACTCTTCTCAAATCCTCTCCATGCATACACAAGGTCCTTACTGCAATCGATACCGGCGACCCAGTTAAAAGGTGAAAAGCTTTTCACAATTTCAGGACTCCCTCCCAACCTTGCTAAACCTATTCAGGGCTGTGCATTCAGGCCCAGAAATCAAATCGGAAACAGTGACGAATGCCTCACCCAATCGACTCCAGAATTTAAAGAACTTGATTCAAATCATTGGGTCCAAAACTGTCCAGGTTGCCTCACCTAATCTAATCATAAATTATAAATGCCCTTCCTCGAGTTAAATGACATTAAGAAGCACTTCTCTACCAAGAGTGGTGGTCTCTTCTCATCATCAAATGAGATAGTTAAAGCAGTTAACGGAGTCAGCTTAAGTATTGAGGAAGGTAAAATACTAGGACTCGTTGGTGAATCAGGTTGCGGTAAATCCACGCTATCCAGACTCATAATGCAGCTACTTGAACCAACTCACGGCAGCATTGTTCTGGAAGGACAAAACCTTACAAATCTAAATAGCAGTGAAGTCCGTTCGAGAAGACTCGATTTCCAAATGATTTTCCAAGACCCTTATGCGTCGCTCAATCCAAGAATGACAGTATGGTCAACTCTGAGCGAAGCCATACTCACAAGAAAACCTCAACTCAATAAGGAAGAGTTAAAACAAAATGTCGTCAAATTAATGGAGATGGTTGGCCTGGATAAACAGTACGTTCGGAAATACCCTCATGAATTTTCAGGAGGACAGCGGCAGAGAATCGCCATTGCCCGGGCCCTGGCACCTGAGCCAAAACTTATCATCGCTGACGAGCCTGTCTCTGCCCTTGACGTTTCCATTCAGTCCCAGATTCTGAACCTCCTCAAGGATCTGGTAAATAATCTCGGACTGACCATGCTATTCATCTCCCATGACCTGAGCGTGGTACGCTATATAGCTGACCGGATAGCGGTCATGTATTATGGAAAAATTGTTGAGACTGGTGAAGCCGAATCCTTAATGGAAAACCCACAGCACCAATACACAAAAGAACTTCTCGAATCCGTACCCAAGGTCCTCAGCTTAGTCTAATTTATTATGCGTCCATTAACATTGAACCGGTCCCTAATCTCAATTATCTTAATACTAGTGACGGGTCTTGGGCTCAAAGCGCAAGTAACAAATACAAACGAAGTGACCGATACCCTTAAGGGGGTATTTGATGACTGGACAAAAGCGATGACGGAAAAGGACCTCTCGTTGTGGCAGAAAAGCACAGCAAAGTTCAGGCAGGTAGGAATACGGAACATGATTGTTTCGCAAAAAAATAAATGGCCCGAAGCACTCTTCGAAGGACCAGTAAAACCACCCAATCTGAGTTCCATGAAAATGGTCAAGACCATGATCAACGGATCCACCGCTCAGCTCGTTTATTTTGGCAAGGCAGACTTCGGCATAAGTGAAGACATCAAGGCCCCTGAAGGGCTCTTGTTCCTTATGTTCATCAAAGAAAATAATTATTGGAAATTTAGCACATCACGTTTCATGAATCTTAGTAATGCTGAAGAAATTTCCACGTCTGCACAATCAGGTGACTTCACTTTCTTAGACAGCCCACAGTTCATACCTCCAGGCAAAGTTCCACCAGTACCAAAACTTTGCCCCTTACCTGAAATGGTCGGTTACCTTGAAATCGTTTCAATCGGCTACGAGACCAGGGTGAATGTTGCAGAAAGATCAAAACACATGGTCATTAATAACGTGCATAAGGGACTCATCATTGGAGGCCTAAAAAAAGGCATTAATCCGATTTTCATTGAAACTCGCGCATTGAACAAAAAGAAAAAGAAAGACCAGGATCCTAAGACTCACTTTGAAATCAATGTTTACCGTGAATCGGATCAGGAAAAAAAACCACTCAAACTCATTTATGGTACCGGACCAAAAAAGGATCCCGGGAATTTCAGGATCATTGTTCGAGGAGACGGTTAGGGACTGAGCATCGAATCAATACTAATAACCAGTGATTTCACAGCTCCTGAGAGTCGCTCATAATCAATTTTATCAGGGGTGTCCGTGTCCTTCTGATAATGCGGATAACGGTAAATTGAATTATCCGACAATTGCAGCGCCGGATAACTCTGCCCCGACAATGATGCAAAATGTTCACTCGAGTGAGCCAATGAGTCTCTCGAAAGAATAATTTTCCGAACTGGCATTCTGTAGACCTTAGAGAATTGAGAATAAAAAGATTCTATAAATTTCTTCGATGACAACTCACTGCCTATCGCAATATAATCACCTTTAGTGAGATTACTCTCCTTCAATCTATTCGGGCCTCTTGGCTCCTCTAACTGATCCGTATAATAGCCAAGAGAATCCAAATAGATTAATCCTATGATCTGCTCGTTTGTTTTCTTGAACGAATCCGCAAGAAAAGTAATGCCTGAACCCTGTATTCCTTCAGACGTTTGAAATTTGCCCACACAAGCAACGAACCGAATGGTTCTGGAATTCTCAGTGCCCACAAAGTACCGGGCCGAAGCCAGAAGAGCCGCTACCCCTGTCCCGTTACTATTAGCGCCAGGGCAATTCTCGGCAGAACTGTAACATGTTCCAACAATGATAATTTCATCTGCCTTATCAGTCCCAGGCAATTCAGCTTCAATGTTTCTATAATTGCCATTCTTTCCATCAAGAAACGTTACCTTCGGACGATAACCTATATTCTCCTCACTGAGTTCTGACTCGATCCACTTTGCAGTTATTCGCGTCTTTTCCTCATCAGTGGTCGGTCTCGGACCAATGTCATTGGCTTGCCTAGTCACCCAAACCTTGAGATCCTTCTCAGTGGAAATGGTCTTGGAATTCAATGATGAACGATTCTCATCACGGACCTGCGAAGCAGGAGAAAAAAAAGTATAGCTTAGCGCAATGAGCCCAAAGAAAAACATTCCAAGGGGCAATGCAACCAAAGCAAACTTTATAACATTGAACTGCTTCATAAAGGGTAAATAAGGATCATGCACTATTCGTCACGTCATTCTTAATGACACCTATCGTGGCTATTGCTGCCCGATCATAAGCTCCAACCTCAGCTAATGGTTCAGTAATTTCCTTCAATTCCCTAGAAAGTAACTCCCTCTCTTCTTTGGACCCGATGAGTCGCAGAATTTCTGAAGCGATTTTTCCAGGACTAGCATCGTACTGAATAAGTTCGCGGACCAGTTCTCGGCCCGCGAGTATGTTTGCCATCCCAAGAAAATTAACCGCAATTAGGCCCTTAGCTAAATAATAAGTGAAAGCAGAAACTTTATAGACAAGACAGTATGGAAGTCCCAGAAACGCCGCTTCTAAAGTGGCTGTTCCTGAAGCCACTGCCCCACAACAAGAAACTGACATCAATTCATGTGATTTCCCGACACTCACCTTACAGGGCACTCCGGAACTCTGAACCATGTCTTTCATCTTCTCTTCACAGGCACGATTAGCCGCCGATGCAGCAAAGCGCATTTTAGGCATTATTTTCTTTATCTCACTAGCCGCCCCAAGGAGGAGAGGAAATATCTTTTCCACTTCCCTGTCTCGGCTACCTGGTAATAGGGCTATGAGTTCATTGTCTCTTTTGGAGTCGCTTCTAAATTTTTCCAGTGCCTCAGACAAAGGATGCCCAACAAATTGAGCCTCGAGCCCAGAACGCTCATAGAAAGACACTTCAAAAGGAAAAAGACAAAGCATCAGATCTATTACTTTGGCCATCCTAGTCACACGGCCCCGCTTCCAGGCCCACACCTGTGGACTAATATAATAAACGATTTTGGTTTGGATTCCTCTCTTCTTGATCGCCTCAGCTAACCTCAGATTAAAACCGGGATAATCGACTAGAACTACGGTGTCGGGAACAATGCTTTCAATCTCATCAAGGACTTGATCAAAGACCTCCTTAAAGAATCTGTACTTCTTTATGACTTCCCAGAAACCAACGACTGCTGAATCATCTGTCCAGTTCCTTATAGATTTAGATATTTTCTCCATGGAAGGCCCACCGACACCTGAAAATTGAGCGCTCTTGTCGTGGGACCTAATAGCTCTCATCAGACCAGAACCATGATTATCACCGCTCACCTCACCCGCTACTATGTAAATTTTACGAGACATGGGACTAACCCTTATTACCAGAATCAATGAGGTTAGTTATTTCGATTGCAAGCTCAAGTGCAGCAGTCGCTTCGTGACCTGAAACGGCTGGCTGTCGTCCCATCGCAGCGCACTCGACAAAGGATTCAAGTTCACGCTTGAGAGGTTCATCCTTCTCCACTTCGACAGGCTCGGTTTTAATTTCCATACCATCCTTCCAATAGAACTGACCTTCCTGGGCCTGATAATCGAGCGAAAGGTAACTCTGACCCTCAAAGACTCGCAACTTACGCATCTTCTCGGGAGAAATTCTGCTAGCGGTAATGTTTGCGACGCAACCAGATTCAAATCGTATACGTGCATTGGCAATGTCCTCACGTCCAGTCAGTACAGGTACTCCGACAGCATCAATGCTCTGGATTTTAGATTTGACCAGATGCAGAACTATCTCCAAATCATGAATCATGAGATCCAAAACTACTCCAATATCCATGGAACGGTTCGGGAACGGAGAGAGACGATGCACTTCTATAAAGCGGGGATCCTTGAGCCGCTCTTCAATTTCTCCAAGGACAGGATTAAACCGTTCAATGTGGCCAACCTGTAGCACACAATTCATCTTTGCAGCCAGATTAACTAGGGCCTGAGCATCCGGTGCACTATCAGCTATCGGCTTCTCAATGAGAAGATGCTTACCTCGTTCCAGTAAAGATTCACCGATTGACCTGTGAGTATTCGTGGGTGTTGCAACCGAAACAACATCAACAAGGTTCGAGAACTCTTCAATCGAGTTAGCCAGCACACCCCCATAAAGATTAACTATTTCTTTTGCGGCATCAGTGTCTGAGTCAAAGACAGCGACTAGGTCAGCAGAATCAATTTCTGAATATATACGTGCATGATTTTTGCCTATCGCTCCCACCCCAATCACGCCAGCTTTAATTTTATCATTCATTATAATTTTTTAAATCCTCTATTATTCATAAGCAAAGACAGTAACACCCTTGTCCACGGCCTGTTCTTCTATTTGATCTTTTCCGAGCAGAAGAGTCTTGCCTGCTTCGACTACAATCGCAGAAATTTTTGCCGACGCAGCAATTTCAATAGTGTCAGGCCCGATACAAGGAACATCAAACCTAAGGTCCTGACCAGGCTTAGAGACTTTAACGACTACTGCTCCCTCTCGCCCAAGGTCTCCTCCCCTCTTAATCGCAGCGTTCGTACCCTCAAAACCTTCAACTGCAAGGACCGTCCCTTTACTTACTACTACCGTTTGACCAATATCTAGACGGCTAATCTCTTTTGCTATCTTATAACCGAACGCTGCCTCATCCGGTAATCGCTTCCCAGGCTTTGGTCCACACACATGACCCGGACTAGGCAACAAATCATCAAGGTAGGTAGTTGCAGGGATTAATTCTATGCCGTTCTTGTAAAGCTCTTCTCCTATACCATTAAAAATAGACTCCGCGTTGCGTTCCTTGAGCTTGCTGAGCAGTACCAGTGTTCGCATGTCAGGCCGTAAATCGAATAAATTTTTTGGCGCAATCTGTCCAACCATCACGGCCTTGGTAATTTTTTCGCCCTCAAAGAATTTTATTAATTTACCTAACTGACCGACCCTCATCCAAGAAACGGCATCAGATATTTCTTCGATAGCGGGATCCGTCTCCCCTTCGAATGCGGCTGAAATTAGGCGTTTTACACCCGCAGAACGGGCCCCATGGGCAAATATTGCAGGATAAATACCGTTGCCGGCAATCATTCCAATGGCTTCATTCTCACTCATTACTGATCAAAAAGCGCGATGATTGGAAAATGTCCAACTGAAAAAAGATTCACAAACCGCCAACCCTTACTAAAATAGGGTCCGTGAGCTCTAGTTATCAGGTCTTCGCCCGTAAATATCGGCCCCTTACATTCAAGGACATCCTTGGTCAGGATCATGTTGTCCAGACCCTTTCCAATGCCATTGAACAAAATAGACTAGCCCATGCTTATCTATTCGTTGGACCGAGAGGAACAGGAAAAACATCAACCGCAAGGATCCTTGCTAAGGCACTTAACTGTGAAGGTGGTCCAAAAATAGATTTTGATCCGAATGAAAGTATCTGTCAGGAAATCGCAGAGGGCCGGTGCCTTGACGTATTAGAAATTGATGGTGCAAGCAATAACGGAGTCGAGCAGGTCAGAGAACTTCGCGACAATGTGAAATTTGCTCCGACTCACGGGAAATATAAAATCTACTACATTGATGAAGTTCATATGTTGTCGAACGCCGCCTTCAATGCGCTGCTAAAGACTTTGGAGGAACCGCCCGATCATGTGAAATTTATTTTCGCGACGACAGAGGCAACAAAAATACTGCCAACTATTATTTCTCGTTGCCAGCGTTTTGATTTACGAAGGATACCGACAAGAATCATTGCCGAACAACTCAATCACATTGCCAAACTAGAAGGCATTAAGCTGGACCCGATCGCGGGCACAGCAATAGCGAAAGGAGCAGAAGGTGGAATGAGAGATGCTCAATCAATGCTCGACCAACTCGTTGCATTCTGCGGCGAGTCAATCCATGAATCCGATGTCTTGGAAGTCTTTGGATTCACCGGAATTGAAATAATTGCAGGTCTAGGATCAGCAATTCTAACCAAAGAAACTGTGAAGGGACTCGAGACTATTTATGAACAATCCGAATCGGGAAAAGATCTCAGTAAACTTCTAACTGACCTAATCAGTCATTTCCGATCAGTTCTAGTCTATCAGGTCGATCCTTTGGGAGCCTCAAAGGAATTGGCGACAGAAATACTTAAGAGAGTGGAAAATCAGTCCAAGCAAATTGATACCGATAGATTACTGGCACTCATTGATCATTTGGCAACGGTAGAAGGCCGCATGAAATGGGCCCCCAATAAGCGACTCCATTTAGAAGTCGCGATTATAAAGGGAATTCAAATCATAGAAGAAACTAGGCTAAGTGATGTCATTGATGCCATTGATGGTGCCATCTCCGAAATGCCTGAGGAAAAGACTATTCCAACAGCAAATAAACATCCCGAGCCTACTCCCGAGCCTACTCCCGAGCCTACTCCCGAGCCTACTCCCGA
>SHBV01000131.1 GCA_004211885.1 Verrucomicrobiaceae bacterium | reverse complement strand
CTGGACTAAAAAGAGGCGCCGAAAATAAGATTAAAGTTATCCATGTTGCCTTCTTGGCATAGGAAATCGAGCCCTCCACATTGGTTGGAGAATGTTTCGATTGAGATTTGAATAG
The DNA here is from genome assembly GCA_004211885.1 of Verrucomicrobiaceae bacterium. Taxonomy (GTDB): domain Bacteria; phylum Verrucomicrobiota; class Verrucomicrobiia; order Verrucomicrobiales; family DEV007; genus EC70. Next base: position 5,014 of record SHBV01000131.1, on the reverse strand, counting down.
AGGCATGGGGTCGAAGAACGACAACATAGACGAATTTGAACAAAAATGTAACGCTCAAATTTCGATAATCTGTGTTATCGCAAGGGGCCTACTAATTTGTTCCTAACTGCCTAAAATTCCAGTTAAATTCATTGAAATTTGTAACAATCAATCCACGCAGACAAAACTTAAAATCGAAACTCCTGCTGTTCGACCCTCACTGGTAAAGGAGGCCCAAGACGTGAATGAAGCCTACGCCCCAAAAAATCCCATATTTCTAAGCTTAATCTCTTAATCATCGGGGTATTTTGAGAGGGAAATCTATATCTATTAACTGATTTGTTCATCTGAACACTATAGTGTTCAGATGAACAAATTCAACTCATTCTTTCATTTTAATTATTTTTTTCACTTGGTGCTCATAATTCTGAGGCAGAACATGTGATTTCCCGGAAATGAACGACCTAAATAATAATGCCAAACTCTTTGCCCTTTTCCGGGTCTTTTTTAATTGTCGATTCTATTATCCCATTTATCTGGTGATGTTCCTCGATTTTGGGCTGACCATTTCTGAGTTCGCCACTCTCAATCTAATTTGGGCCATTTCAATCATACTACTCGAAGTTCCCTCAGGCGCTCTCGCTGATCATATTGGCAGAAAGAGACTCGTTATCCTCTCTTCTATCTTAATGATCGGGGAAATCGGTGTTCTCATTATCACCCCAATAGGCTCACCTATAGTTTTCTTGATGTTTGTTATAAACAGAATTCTTAGCGGTGCCGCTGAAGCTGCTGCTAGTGGTGCGGATGAAGCACTTGCTTATGACAGCATCCCAATTAGCAACCGCGAATCCGTATGGAAAAAAACGATGAAGCGAGTCATGATAATGATGTCCGTTGGATTCGTAATCAGCTCAATCATTGGGGCCCTTGTCTATTCCACAGACTTTGTTAACTCTGTCGCATCAGCCCTTAACTTTGAAACAGAGTTCACTAAGCAACAAACAGTTAAATTTCCGCTCTATTTAAATCTTGGATCTGCCTTAATAGTATTTTTTATCGCCTGTAAATTTGAAGAAGATCATAAGATCTCAATGGGCGGAAAAATAATTGCCATTAAGGAAAGTTTTGCAGGCACACTAAGGGCCGGGCAATGGATCTTAAAATCACCTGCTGCGTCTTGCCTCATTCTTATCGGTCTATTTTATGATAGTATCATTAGGGTCTTTTATACCATTCTTTCAAATATCTACAGGATCCTGCTCATTCCTGAATGGTGCTGGGGACTCGTCGGAGCCGTCGCTTCCATAATAGGTATAGGTGTAGCAATTATTTGTGAGAAAATGGCAACTAATCTGAGCCCTGGCATCAATTTTGGGGTAGTTACCATTTTAACGTTCCTCGGTTGCATTGCCCTCTCATTGGCAGTGCCTGGATGGGGAGTGATTTTATTGCTTCCAATGTTCTCCGCAATGCGATTTCTCCAGTATTTCCTTTCCCATTATTTGAACAAGGTAACCCCATCAGAGCAGAGGGCCACGGTACTCAGTTTTAAGGGCCTAAGTATGAACCTTGCATTCGGTATACTAACTCAAGTCTTTGGGGTACTTACGGCCCGAATTTATCTGAGCAATAAATTTAGTGATGCACCTGACCCACAGCTATCAGCTTTCCGATACACCTTAGAATGGTGGCCTTATTACTTTTCTGTGGGTGTTATAATCCTTTTTGGATTTATAAAACTAAAATATCGAAAGAGCATAACAAAGCTAATCAACCAAACTTAAGAAATGAGCTCTCTGATAGGCTTGCAATCCTTGAGCAAATAATGTGGCCTTCCAGAAGAGTCCTGAACTGTCGTCTGTTGGGAGTCTATCCCAAGATTATGATACAAAGTGGCAATCACGTCTTTATAATGGACTGGTCTTTGGACTGCCTCGGCGGCGTACCGATCAGTAGAACCTATTACCTGACCAACATTCATTCCACCACCAGCTAGCATTGCCATCGCAACCTTGGGCCAATGATCTCGCCCAGCATTAGCATTAACTTTTGGAGTCCTTCCAAATTCACCCCATGCTAATACAGTCACGTCCTGAAGCATGCCTCTCTCACCTAAGTCCTCAATGAGAGTCGAAATTGCATGATCAACGATTGGAACAAGCTGCTTCATCCTAACAAAATTTTTAGAATGGGTATCGAAATCACTGATAGAAACATTTACGACTCGAACGCCAGCCTCAATGAGTCGCCGAGCCAAAAGTAATTTCTTTGCTGCTTGTGGTCCTTCACTCGTGAAAAATGCCAATTCCTTTTCTTTCATGACAGGCACGTACCTTGAAATTACCTTAGGATCCTCCTTAGAGAGATCCATAGCTTCAGCAATCTTGCCAGAAGTTAATATTCCATATGCCTGTTCAGTAAAAGTATCCAAAGCACCCATTGACCCGATAGCATCAATTTCTCTGCGAGTCCTATCCAAACCTTCTAAGAGCCCTAGACGGTCATCGAGGCGGCCAACACTTAAATCCTTATTCAAATTTAAATTTACAGAATGACCCTTACGCAGTTTAGCCAGTTCATTTTTCATACCATCTTCGAGTTCTCGTTTGAACATTGAAGAAATATCAGGCCTAAAGGGATTAGCGGAGGGACCCAAGAAACCAGGTCGAACACTGTTCCTTACCTGACCCCTTCCCTGCATAAGATCGACGAAAGCAGGAGCAGCATCACTGGGTGATCCTAAAAGTTTATTGATGACGCAACCCATTGCTGGCCAACCACCGGCAGGGCCCTTCTCAGAAGCCTTGTATCCTGACTGGCATTGAAATGCGTTATGTTGACCATCAGCTCCAACCAATGAGCGAATGAATGCAAACTTTTTTGCGGAGCCCGCTACCCTTGGCATTAAATCTGAAAGATGAACACCAGGAATTTCAGAAGGAATCGATTTAATGTCCCCTCTGTATTCGACTGGAGAATCTGGCTTGGGATCAATCATATCCATCTGTGGAGGGCCTCCATCAAGATGAATATGAATAATAGATTTTGAAGAAGAGCCCTTATCTGACGCTGATTCTGCTCGAATTAGATCAGCAAGGCTCAGGCCTCCAATGCCAAGAGATCCAACTCTAAGAAAACTCCGACGAGAAAGACCGTCGCAATTTTTGGCAGGACCTCCAGTGAAGGATAACATGTTAATATTCTATGCTTTTAAATGACTCGGTTCAAGTCATCCTGTCCGGATTAGTATAAAATAACTGCGCTGTCACTTAGCTCGAAATAGGCTTATAATAGACAGATTTAAAAGACTCGACCATTTTCATAGAAAAAAATAAAACCTCGATGCTAAAAAACTTCACAAAGGAAACATTATACATTTCGTTATTCTTTTCTCTAAGTGCGATTTTTGCGTGTGCTGAAACTTCACAACCAAAGAACCCTTATCTAAAAGAATTCGCTGAAAGTGGCCAACTTAAGATTCAGTTTCCAAGCTTCCCGGAACGTGAATGGCCAATGAGCCTTATCAGCTATCCTGTCGAATTTTCTGCACTAGGAATTAAAGCTGAGAATCTAAAATTGGCGGATAATGATGGGAAAGAATTAATTTTTCAACTCTCCGAAAAGAGGCAAAGGAATGACGGCTCATTGGCCTACGCTAAACTAAATTTCATAGCAGATCTTCCATCCAATTCCGAACGTTTCTTTGTCCTCAGTGAGGGTGAGCATCAATTTAAGGATTTGCCACTTCCTGATGAAAAAACTGAACAGGTTATTATCATCAATACAAATTCTTTAAAAATCAAAGTCCCGGCTTCTATCAAAAAGCCAAAATCAAAAGGACCTGTTCCAGTTCCTATTCTTGGAGTTCAATCTGGACAGACTTGGAAAGAATCATCCCTCACATTAGGAAAAGACCTGGAGCTAATATCTCTAAATAGCCTTAAAATTGAAACTGGTCCATTATTCCTAACCCATCAACTCATTTATAACTTCAAAGGCGGCGACAAATACACAGTAACCCTAAAATGTATACGCGGCCTGCCTCGCATTGAAATATCGGAAACTTTCAATGGGGTTGACGCCAGCATATCGAAGCAATTCTTAAAAGAATTTAAAGATCATCTAGATCATTGGCCAAGTAGAAATGGTCTAAATGAAATAAAGGATTGGATCCTTAAATATGACGGGAAGGTCAGGACTGCAGAGAATTCATTTTTTACAAATCGGTTCAATGGGAACCTCAATAAACTTATCTTTAATGGCTACCAAAAGGCCGAAATCCAATTCTCCTCATTAACCCAAACAGATTGCATCGAGCTTGCTGAAACGGCGTATCAATTGCCCGAACATCCTATGAGCCGAGAATGGTATGATCAGTCCGAAAAAGCACTCAGATCAATACGGAAAAAGTCAGGAATATATTCGGTCGAGTCATCCAAAATAAAAACCCTAATTCAATATGTGTCTGGCCTCAGAAAGGGGGATATCAGTAAAAAAATAATGATAGAGAATTCACTAGGAAAACTCAGCAATGGAAGCGTCGCCGTTGGTAAAAGGAAAGGAAAACAAATCACACTGAATGTGGATGGTACATTGCTATACCCTTCAAGCGAGGAAGTAATGGCTAGGGCTACTATTTTAACTAAAAATAAAAATGGATTTGAATCAATAAACAGAGAATCTGTTTCGACAAACTACACTGATCTCGGAAATATTCAGTACGGCAGTGTGAGCTTTCCCTACCCAGCCAGTGGGCCTCGTGAACGAAGAGTCTTGCACATTCAAGACCAATACTTAGCAGTCATTGACGATGCGGGAAAGGCACCTGCCCGATGGGAGTGGAAAGATTCAGGACCCGTTCCTCCCATTTTTATCGGAACAGGTTATGAACAAAGCCTAAAAATCATAAATGGTCAGGATAATAAAATATATCTAGAGGGGGATGCAGCAGCAGTCAGCGGCATAGGAATAATAGCGAACGGACCAAACATTAAAGTGCATGGGAAGGAACCTGAGACAGGCCTGCAGATAT
>SHBV01000130.1 GCA_004211885.1 Verrucomicrobiaceae bacterium | reverse complement strand
GCGTTCACCGTCGTGGAGGAGACAATCCACCGGAGATGACCTTCACTGGAGGTAATGGTGACGTGGATCGTCACAACGTGGCAATGACCGTAGGTGGTGATCCTGAGACCTGGCACCATGTGGCCGGAGTCACGGACTCAAGTACTCAGGAACAGATCCTTTATCTGGACGGAGAGGAAGTGGCCCGCAAGGCCGCCGCAACACTGCAGGACCGTGGTAACCCGATGCGCATCGGAGATAACCCGGACGCGAGGAACCGTAATTGGCAGGGCAAAGTCGATGATGTTGCGGTCTGGGGACGTGCATTGCAGCCGAACGAGATTGCAGAGATCTGGGACGGAGGTTCAGGTAAGAGCATCGAGGAGATGCTTGGTCTTTCAGTGCCCTTTGACTTTACCAGCGTCATTTACAATGCGGAGGAAGACAGTTTCCGGTTCGAGTGGAACTCGAAGCCGAACAGGACCTACGCATTGTATTTTTCCGAGACACTTGAGGAGTTTGATGCGGACGTTGATGACTCTATTGAGTCAGGTGGTGAAACTACTGTCTATCCTCCGATAGGTGAGCCTGGTTTAGAAAATCCACTCGAAGGGGCCCCTCAGCTCTTCTTCAGAATTGAGGAAAATCAGTAGAACAGATAACAATTAAAACCTTAAGCGGCGGTATCACCAGTGCAGGTGTTACCGTCGCTTTTTTTCTAAGAAACTCTTGTGTGGAGGGTAAGTATTAAGATTGCGTAAATCTTTAAATGTAAGATACTTAATAAGAATTAAATGAAGACATCTCTCAGGGCAGGAGTGTTAATACTCATTGCGGCAAAGTTGGTTTTGATGTGTCAATTGTCAGCCGGATCCAAGGTCTATTCAAGAGCAGTTATGGCGGATAATCCTATTGCCTATTGGGGATTTGATGATGGAACGGCTAAAGATTTATCCGGAAATGATAATCACGGACAATTTGAGGGTGATCTGCTCTTTGGTGTTGAAAGTGCTTATGTGAATTTGGCTGCGGCTATCGATTTTAATGGGTCTAACGCATTTATAAAGGTTCCTGAACTTGGAAAATTCAAGCAGAGTACTATCGAGGCATGGATTAAAATTGAAGAGCTTAACTGGAGAGCCTTAAAGGACGCGGGCTATCTGACATCAATATTTTCCACTGACAGTTTCGGGGCAGGAAATCATCACCTCAATGTGCAATTAAATTTTAGTATTGAGCAAGCAATTGCCGGTGGTGGACCTAATAATATAGTCACTCAAAAAGGTTCACTTGGCATTGGTAATTGGGTCCATTTGGTGTCCACTTATGATTCTTTAAATGGCGGATACGGTGCTGTTTATATAAACGGTAAAAAAATTCAATCAGGAAATCATGCGGCCTCACCAGTCGCTTCCTTTGGCGCTGCTCAGATAGGTGCATGGGGAGGGCGGCGGAAATTCAATGGAAAAATGGATGAGGTTGCGATTTATGGAACAGCCCTCAGTGAATCTCAAATCAGAGCCCATTATGAGGCTTCCAAGGCTCCGCCAATTAAAGGTCACGAGGCCGATGGAGGGCCCCATATCGTTGAAGGTTTTAAAGGAGTAGAAGGCAAAGTGACGACAGTCACTGGTGAGGAATTGCCTGGAAATTTATCGTTTGGAAATACAAAAAGTCATTCTTTTATGACGGTCACAAATTCGAAAGGGGAGTTGTCTGATTTTAATTTTAATGATTGGGCTTCAGTTAACATAACAAAAGTTGAAAAATTGCCCGGCACTGACAAAGGTCCTGAGGTTCAAGCTAAATCAGCGACGCTCAACCGAAGGGTTTGGTTAACTGGAGGATCTTTATTGACGGGAAAGATTACTGATATCAATTCCAAAATGATTACCCTGAGTAATGATTTTTCTTCGATCTTGATTCCTCGTGCCGCGATAGCAGTCATTGATTTTGTTGGTGGCACATTAGAGGCTGGAGAACTCGATTCTCGGCCTGGAGGAGTTTTATTTTTTGATGGTGATTTCCTCGAAGGTCAATTAATAGAAATGGTTGGCGGTGCTGAGTTGATGATTAAGCAGGCAGACCTTGGTAAGGTTAGGGTGCCGATCCAGAAGATCAGAGCTGTGAAGTTCAAAGAGATGAAGATAGATGCGGACGAAGGTTTTAAAATCCGCACTCGTTCAGGATCACTGATTCATGCTCAATCCATTGTGTCGAAAGGCTTACAATTAATAATTAGAGACAATTCTCGATACTATCTCAATATCTATGCGGGGGAAGTTCTTGATCTTTCGAGGGGCAAAGATTGAATATTGTCGATCATTGACGACGACATTAAAGGGGCCTCTTTTGTGAGGTTTTTCTATTCTATTTGTTTTAACTGGGTTGACAGCCGATGATGACGCCAACAATAACAAATAAGAAAATTAGAGCGAGAACAGTGATGACCATGGTTGTTGTACTTATACAATAATTAATTTCTTCCAAATGAATACTCTTTTTTTTGTTTTTCTATTTTATTGAACTTTCTAAGAACTTAGATTTTAAAAATAATGGTAACGCCTTCCCTAGATCAGCGCGATTCAATGAGGATTTATCCGAAAGGTGAATCACCAGTAATGTATCAGCGGTGGGAGAAGCTTCTATTTCTGCACTGGGAAATGGACCCTGAAGCTATTCAAAAAACATTACCTTCGGGCCTTTATGTTGATACCCATGAAGGGAAGGCATACGTCGGAATAGTGCCTTTTTACATGCGGGGAGTTAGGCCTAGGCGATTTCCTGCCGTTCCGTATTTGTCTAATTTTCTAGAGTGCAATGTACGGACTTATGTTCATGATGAGAGGGGTGTCCCTGGTGTCTGGTTTTACTCTTTGGATACGAACCGGTGGATTGCTTGCAAGATTGGCCGTAAAGTTTTTCAATTGCCTTATTTTTGGGCAGAGGTGGAGTCGGAGACAGATGAAAAAATCAAGTATAGCCTTCGCCGTAGACGGTCTGGAATTGATAAGATTTCGTACTCCTATCGGCTAGGGTCAGATCTGCAAGTTTCTGAGATTGGGTCTTTAGAGTTTTTTCTTTTGGAGAGGTATATGTTATACACTTATGCATCCAAAAAAGAAAAACTTATCACATGCCGAGTTCATCATGACCCTTATAGATTTTGCCTACAAGATGGAACGGAATGGAATTCGATGCCATGTTCATGGAATGGGTTGAGTCTCCTTTCCGAAGATGCTGTGCACGCTTGTGCAGCCAATTCGGTTAGCGTTTCTATTTTTGCTCCCAAATCTCAATAATTATAGCTGCAGTGGATTTTTTTTGAGGTGTGATTGAGTTCTTTGAACTTCAAATTCAAATATTAACCGTACTTTTGATGCGCTTTTTTTGAATCAATGAATGGAGCGCGGATTGAACCGTCGCCAAGTTTTTCACCTTCAGGATCGATGTAGAGGCGCCCCGTTCTCCTTGGTGTGCTTATTTTATTTGGCAATCCAAGAACATGAATATTGAAGATGAAAGCGGGCTCGTCTTCTGCCTTGAACCAGTGAACGTTATCTTTTTCGTCAGAGACGCTTGAGGTTTGTCCGGGACCAAACTTGGCATCGATAGTTGGTTTAATGATCATATGGTCTTTCTCATCAGAAATACGGTCATAGTGTCTTCCATGAAAGTTCCCTTTAAGAACGATGAAAGCTGTGGCCATATTATTGTGACCGTGAGGGACAACTGAACGTCCTTTCTTTAATGCGAAGACTTGACTCCCAAAGGCCAGCCTCTCGGGGTATCCGTTAGACCGTGGCAGCTTAGGACGGATGCTCCGCGCTCCATTGTCGACGAACTTAGCACTCTTCTCGATTTGATCAAAATTGATGAGTTTTAGCAGCTCATTGAGTTCAATTTTATTTTGAAATAGTTCTTCAATTTGTTTCTGCCATTGTATTTGACTAATATCCGTTTGTTTGACATTTAGGCCTATTTCGTGGACGGCATGTAGCCATTTCTTAGCGGTATATTTATCTTTGGCTGCGAGCAGGTCAGTTGCACAAAGATGCTCTAGAAGTGAAATGCTTAGAATTGTTTTGATGGAATTATGAGTGAAGTTTCTTCTAAGGATTTCATTATCCATAGTTTCTTTTTTTCTAGTGGATTTTATGTTGGAATGATTCATGAGTATTGTCTGATTTGGCGGCTTATATTCGTAATATTGCTAGTTTTTAACTCTCAGGTCAATGAGTGTTATTGTATATAACTCATTCGACGTTATGGAGATGCTCCAGATAATATCCAAGATCTAATTTTTTTGATCTGTTTTTTCCTGAGGGGCTCTCCTTCTGGAGGCATAATTTGATCCTCAATTAGCTCTAAAAGAAGACTCTCATCGGGCCTATTTTTAATGATAGATGGCCCACTTTCGCCACCCTTTAAAATCGATTTTAATGTTCGAAGGTCGAGTCCAGATTCAGTTGCTTCTGTGCCATGGCACTCGATGCAGTGCTTATCTAAAATGGGTCTAATGGCAATGGAATAGTTTACCTTTTTAAATGGGAGAACTTGTCCATTCGATTTAGTTTTAGTATGAAGGCAACCTGTATGAAAAATCATGGAGGAAATCAGACAGTAATTTTTCAGGTGCGGAATAATCTTTTTCCATGGGATCCTTCTGATTAATTGCATGTATTGATTAATAAAAATGTTAGAACAAAGACTTATCCTTTGGCCCTTAACTGGATTTGTGCTTGTGATTATTTAAGTCGGTAGATAATTCTATGATTCTTTGATCGATTCTTTCTACGTTTTGAATTGTTATCGGAAGAGCTTCTAGAATCGGAATCGTTTGTTGGATGTTTTCAAATTTTTCAATGCTGAGTTGATTCCCTTCTAGTTGCTCAATTCTTTTTTCGAGCTCTTCTATTTTAGTCGCATAGTTGTTCCTTGAGCATCCGAATAATAAAAATGGAATTAATGATATTAAAAAAATATTTATTCTCATTCATTTAATTTACCCAGAACCTATATGTTTCTGCAAATATGAATATATTTGCAGTAAATGTAGGTATTTTAAACCTGTTCGATTTCCTGTTGAGTTTGTCAGTAAATTGAATAAATTTTTGAAGATAAAACTATAAGTTCACCCGAGTGGGGGTAATTCACATGTAAATATT
>SHBV01000013.1 GCA_004211885.1 Verrucomicrobiaceae bacterium | reverse complement strand
TGATTTTAATAAGGTCATTGTTTGGTTGATCCCTTGATTCCTTTTTTTGTCTACGCCCAGATCTTTCTCGGAAAATTTTATCTTCTTCTCGGGATATGAACCCATCATTATCCTTATCGGCTCGATCGAAGTTGGGTCTTGCATTTTGGGGCAGTTCTTGTCGGGTTAATTTGCCGTCACTGTTCTGATCCCAACGATCAAAAATTGTTTTCTTTGAACTGACTTGAGCTTTTGCGTTAATGCAAAAAAGAAGAAAAAGATAGATTGCGGTTCCAGTGACCTTAGAGCTTGTTCTGATCATTTTTTTAAAGGTTTTTTTCCAGATTATTTGATCGGCTTAGGTGAATATTTTTTTCTAAAATTGTGTATGATGGTTTGATTAAAATTAGGATCAATTTTAATTTTTTGATCTTAAAATTTTCCCATTACTATGGGTTCATTGCGTGAATTAGCCTGTTTTTTATTTATAATACACTAAATTTATTAGGAATCATTAAATTGTAATTAATTAGGAAGCTTCGACGGGATCAAGGATCCGTGCTATCGGTTCAGCAATCTGACCATCGGTGGTCATACTAATGAAAGCTGAATTAAATGATGATAAGGCTAAGGGAGTCGCTTTGAATTCTGGCGATTCCGTTGCAGGGCCTTATCGACGTTTGGCAGCTTATTTGAAGCCTTACAAGTGGAGGTTCATTTTTGGAATTATTTTTGGGGCTCTTTATGGGGTGGTGAATGGAGGAATGGTTCTTGTCATTAATTATGTTACAAATATTGTTTTTGGAGCAAGTAAAGGACCAGAAGATTTTGAGGCGATCAAAGAAGGGTTACCCCCAGAAGAGATTGATAAGGCTCAAGAAGCTTTCGAAAAGGTCCAAGGAATTATTAAAGAGAGCGCTAAGGACGTCGTTGAATTTGATCCACATATTCTTTTGGTGGCTCTTCTCATACCCGCGATCATGCTAATTAGAGGGCTGTTCGGGTTCCTGAACGCTTATTGTATGCTCTGGTGCAGCTTGCGAGTCCTTAGTGACATAAGAGTGAAGTTGTTTCGTAGGCTAATGGGTCAGTCCCTTGATTATTTCAATCAAAGTAAGGGAGGTGAATTGATGCAGACAGTATTCAATCAGACTAGGCTCGCGCAACAGACGCTCACGACAGCAGTTAGTGATATTATTAAGCAGCCCGCGGCAATCATTTCTGCTCTGGCGGCAATATTTTATATTGATTGGCAGTTCGCACTTTGTGCCCTCGTCTTGTTTCCTATTTGTATTGTTCCCGTCATCATTGCGGGTCGTAAGGTTCGAAAGTCAGGACGGAAGGAAGAAGACGAAGCAGAAAAAATGATGGTCGTGATGCAAGAAGCAATTTCTGGCATCCAGGTTGTAAAGGGGCATGCCAGAGAAGAGCATGAGATAGGTAAGTTTGTTGAAGCTAATTCCAGAATGATGACATTTATCATGCGTTGGCGCAAAGCGATGGAGATCGTAAGCCCGCTCGTTGAGATCGTCGCCTCTTTCGGAGTAGGTGCGGCGTTAGTCTATTGTTCTTTTTTTCCTGGATCTGGTGGCCCAGGGAAATTCTTAGCCTTGAATGCGGGTCTTGTGCTTTTGTACCCGCCAGCCAAATCAATGAGCCGAATTTCGGTTCTGTTACAAAAGTCATTGGCGGCAACTGCCAAAGTTTTCAAAATGATGGACCGTGCCCCGTCCATTCAGGATGCTGATAATGCAGTAGAAATTGAGGGATGTAAGGGAGAAATACGATTTGAAAATGTGAGCCATTCTTATGGAGAAGAAGTGTATGCAGTTGAGGAAATTGATTTTACTGTTGAGGCCGGTAAAAACTATGCACTTGTAGGCGAAAGTGGTGCAGGGAAGAGCACTTTATTCTCTCTTATATTACGTTTTTATGATCCGCGTGATGGCGCAGTTAGCATTGATGGCACTGATATCAGAAATATCCGTCAGGAATCTTTGAGAGACCACATAGGTGTCGTTAATCAGGATACATTTTTGTTTCATGATTCAATATATGAAAATATCCGTTATGGGAAACTGGATGCTACTAAGGAAGAAGTCATCGCGGCCGCCAAAATGGCACATGCTCATGAGTTCATCATTGATCAGAATCAGGGGTACGATACGATCGTTGGCGACAAGGGTGATAAGTTGTCTGGAGGGCAGAAGCAGAGAATTAGTATTGCCCGAGCCATTCTGAGGAATGCGCCGATATTATTGTTGGATGAGGCTACTTCTGCTCTTGATTCTCGTTCCGAAAAAGTGATTCAGGAGGCACTTCAGAAACTTTCGAAGGGCAGGACAACAATTGCTATAGCGCATCGTTTATCAACGATACTCAATGCTGATAAAATTGTAGTGATGGAAAGGGGACGAGTCAGTGATATAGGGTCACATTCGGAGCTTTTAGATTCTTCAGATACTTATCAGCATTTATACCGAATGCAGTTCGGCCATGATGGAGCATCTGCTGATTATGAAGTTTAAGAATTAACTTAATTATTTCTCTAATCGGATGACTGTATCCTGAGCCTGAGATGAAATTTTAGTTTCAGGAAAATCTAATGTGTAATGAAGGCCTCTACTTTCATCTCTAAGCTGTGCACAATTAACTATGAGTGATGCTGTTTCGACAAGATTTCTCAGTTCTAGAAGGTCACTACATATTTTAAAGTTCCAGTAAAACTCCTGAACCTCGTGTCTCAAATTTTGCAATCTTGTTGCGGCTCGTTTTAATCTTTTGTTGGTCCTTACGATGGATACATAATCCCACATGAGCCGACGAATCTCATCCCAGTTATGGTAAATGACTACGAGCTCATCAACGTCTTCAGCATTACCGCTCGTCCATTCGGGTATAATTTTTTCAGATACTGTCTTTTCATTTCTTTTATTTTTTAGTGCATTATCGAAGGCGCGTGCCGCAATCACTGCTCCTTCAAGAAGAGAATTGGAAGCTAGGCGATTGGCTCCGTGAAGTCCTGTGCAGGCTACTTCTCCAACAGCATAAAGGCCTTTCAGGGATGTCCTCCCGTCAATATCTGTTTGTACTCCACCGCACTGGTAATGGGCGGCTGGAACGACGGGTATAGGCTCATTTGCTGGATCTATGCCCACCGATAAACATGTTTTGTAAATGTTAGGAAAGCGCTCAGAGAGATATTCTTTTGATTGGTGTGTGATATCAACAAATACGCACGGTTCTCCGGTCCTTTTAATTTCATGATCTATGGCCCTAGCTACGATGTCCCGAGGAGCCAGTGAACCTCGAGGGTCATACCTTTCCATGAATTCATTTCCGTCTTTACCAATTAATATACCTCCTTCACCTCTTACCGCTTCGGAGATAAGAAAATTCTTTAAATCGTGATGGTAAAGGCAAGTCGGATGGAATTGAATAAATTCCATATTTGCCACATTTGCACCTGCCCTATATGCCATTGCTAAGCCGTCACCTGTGGCAACGTTAGGGTTCGTTGTATAAAGATAAACTCTTCCGCATCCTCCGGTACAGAGGACCACTGTATTTGATCGGAAAGTTAAAATTTTCCCAGCATTTTCATCTAAGGCATAGAGACCGACGATGCTATTTTCACCTTTGATATCAAGCTTTTCAGTAGTGATCAGATCAATAGCAAAATGATCTTCAAAAATAGTAATATTACTGCATTTCTGGGCTGCCTTGAGCAGTTTACTTGAGATTTCTTTTCCGGTCGTGTCCTTTGAATAAAGTATTCTTCTTTGTGTGTGTCCGCCTTCTTTTCCTAGGGCAAAATTTCCATTGTCTTGCCGATCAAAATTGACTCCACATTCCATCATTTGGTTAATGGCTGTGGGTGCTGATTCTACGATAGTTTTTACTACCTCGCTATTACAAAGACCTGCCCCAGCATCGAGTGTGTCAGTGAAGTGAGATTCAAAAGAGTCTTCAGGATCTGCAACGCAACAGATCCCTCCTTGAGCCCAAGCCGTGTTAGAAATTTCTGATTTTCTTTTTGTTAGTACAGCAACGGTCCCGTGCTCTGCTGCTCTGAGTGCGAAGCTGAGTCCGGAAATGCCCGTTCCAACAACTAGAAAATCGTATTCGCGCATGAAGGTTTATTATTGTCCTTTATTTGAATAGTGATCTTCAGGGTTCTTGGCAACTATCTTTCAAGATTCGTTTAATTTTCTCAAAGAGAATTAATTTCAATATTATCAATTAGTCTTGTATTACCGAAAAAAATAGCCATTGCCGCCAGAGCGGGTCTATCGATTGTCTGGATAGGCTCCATGGTCTGTCTGTCCACTATTTCCAGATAATCTAATCTGCCGAGTGGTGCTTCACTTTTAATTATTGATTTGCCTAGTGTGATTAATTCAGAGCACTGTTTCTCATTACTTAAGTCCATTTCGACTAGCGCTTTATGAATTGCATGACATTGTTTTCGTTCTTCTGTGTTCAGGAAACGGTTCCTAGAGCTGATAGCAAGGCCATTCTGTTCTCTTATTGTTTCGGCTCCAAGAATTTCGATAGAAAAATTTAGATCGCTTACTAATTGTTTAATGATCGCTAATTGTTGGTAGTCTTTCTTACCAAAAACTGCAGTAGTGGGTCTGATGATATTAAAGAGTTTTGTTACTACGGTACAGACTCCGTCAAAGTGACCTTGCCTTGTCGAACCACACAGATGTCGTGCAAGCCTTTTCTCAATCACGGAAACGGATTCTCTTTCTGAATACATCTCATTGTCTGAAGGACAAAAAATTAGATCAACTTCTTCTTCCTTACACATTTCGTAATCTTGCTCGGATGTTTTTGGATAGGCCTTGAAATCTTCTTTATCATTAAATTGAGTCGGGTTCACATAAATAGATACGATCAGATTTCCTTCTCCTTGGGTCAGGGCCTTTCCGGTCTTTATTAATTTTCTGTGCCCTTCATGCAAAGCGCCCATCGTAGGCACTAGAACGATATTGCCTGTCCTTGGCCATCTGGCCATCTCATTCACCGTTTCAATTACCCTCATTTTTGGTACTCGTTTCTCAGATCCTTAATCCTTGTAGCTTTTAATGCTAATACTGCAATTGTATAAATTAATAATCCTGAAATCACTAAGACTGAAAGGCCGAAAAGCCTTTGCGTGAATCCAGATTCGATGAACCACCCTTCCATGGCTTTATTTATGAGCCAAATTCCAATTCCCATGATCATTGTTGCAATGATGATTCTAGGTAAGCGCTCCTTGAGTCTGGAATCTGCTTTCCAGAAATCTCTTAGACCAAAGAGTAGCAGTGCCACATTGACCCATGCTGCGACTGCAGTAGCCAAAGCAATTCCGACGTGCCCTAACCGGCCAAATAAAAGCAGTGAAATGACAATATTAACCAATACGGTTATTCCTGCCATAATCATTGGGCTCTTAGTGTTTTCTCTTGCGAAGAATCCGGGTTGTAAAACTTTTACTAATACGTAACCAGGTATTCCAAAAGAAAAGCCTGCAAGAGCCATCGAAGTGGCCATCGCGTCTTCAGGACTGAAGGCGCCGCGTTGAAATAGTGTTGATATGATTGGATATGGTATTAGAGCCATGGCAAGTGCTGCTGGGAGAGTTATTAGTAGTGCCATTTCGACTCCCCTGTTCATGCTCGTTACAGCGCCTACCTGATCTCCTTTTCGTAGTCGCCTAGTCACTTCAGGGAGTAAGACAACACCTAATCCAATACCGATCATGCCGAGTGGTAGCTGATACACACGTTCCGAATAGTAAAGATAAGAAATGGCACCTTCCCGGAATGACGCAATGATGCCACCGACTAGTAAATTAATTTGTTGTATGCCTGCGGCAATGACTCCTGGACCCATTAAAATAAAGAGTCTCTTCATTTTTGCATTTATTTTTGGTTTGCATAGATGGATCCGGATCCCTTTACGGATGCATGTTATATAAAGTGCTCCGAGCTGTATGAACCCTGCAATGAATACGCACCATGCAGCTACATGGGCACATGACAAGGGGTGGTCTTTGATTCCCATCACTGATGTAACAACTAAGAGTCCTAGTAAAAAGATAATGTTGAGTAGGACCGGCGCGGCTGCGGGCATTCCAAAAACCTTTATGGTATTCAAGACTCCACTCATGTGTGCAACTAGTGCCATGCAAAGTAGATAGATGAATGTTATCTTTGATAAAGTGACAGTCAGATTGAAAGTTTCAGGATGATTTCTGTAGATTTTAAATTGGGTCAATCCATTACCGGGTGAATGGATTAGAGCCTTGCCCTCTAAAGTGTTATATTTATGGTTAGGGGGTAATGAGATCTTTTTTATCCATTGATCACCTTTGACCCATTCTTCTTGGCTCGTTTCAGAACTTATTTTCTGTAGATCTATCGGTTCTGGTTTTTTACTGTTATCTGCTAAGAGGGAACTGATGACTGGAACATTTTTTTTCTTGTATGAGAGGGTGAACTTCTTTAATTCAGCATCCCCATTATTATTGACCGTAATATAGATTGATTTTGCTCCCCTAACATTGACTCCGAATGATAATTCATGAGACTTTGAATTGTCTTTTACGGTTAGAGTAGTGGCGGCTTTAAATCCTGGTGCATGGATCATTGTGATCCAGTGCATTAGAGGAATTCCTATGGCAGTGATAATGATAAGGACAATGGCCAGCATTGAGAATGTCTGACTAGCAAACTGAACAGCTTCTTTCTTCCCTTTATCATTAAGCTCCTTTCCAAAAAGAGGGACGAATGCTGAATTGAATGCACCTTCTCCGAAAATTCTCCGAAAAAGATTAGGAAACTTGAAAGCTGCAAAAAAAGCATCTGCAGCATGGCCACTGCCCAAAAAGAATCCCATGCAAATGTCTCTAATGAAACCGAGGACCCTGCTCAGTGCAGTGAAACCGCTCACGGTTGCCATGGATTTTAGAAGCGACATTGATGGTCGAGATTTTAAAGTATGATGAATTGAGGATTGTGTTTATAGGCGTATGTGCGCGAGCAAAAGAATGAATAGATGTACTACGTAATCATATTAGCATTGCTTTCAAATGAATGACTATTATTAAGCCAATTTAGATGAGTTTCTATTACAAAGCAGCCCTTTGTAACCGATCCAGAATGGCTAGGCCGATTCCCCTTTCGGGGATCGGCTCCGCAATAATTTCATCGGCTCCACTTTCGTCCAATTTTCTTAATGAAAAAAAGAATCTCACAGCTGCTTCGGGTAATTTTCCTGATCCGGGACTAAGAATTTTAATTTCTTTCCAATCATGGATGTCCAAGTACCCGTCCTTCTTTTGCCCCCTGTAGCTTAAAAGTGCATAAGTTTTGGATGGATCAGCTTTGAAATCTTCAGGACGGTTGACGATTCTGAGTGGTGTTCTTGGAGAGTAATGTGAATCTAGTTGTCCAGGTGAATTTGGCCTTTCATTTTCACTTTGAGAATCTTGTCCTCTAAGAACTTTTCCAAATTTTTTCAGCATTTCTACAGTCACTGGGCCCGGACGCAAAAGATGAATATTGGGTTTTGATCTTTGAGTGGATTCTATCCTAATAATGGTCGATTCAACACCATCGGAACATGCACCTCCATCGATGATGAGTGGGATCCTATTTGATAGTTCTGTATTGACTGCACTGGCTGAGGTGGGAGACATGCTTCCAAAAATATTTGCACTTGGTGCAGCGATTGGCTTTTCTAGCCCTTTGATAATGTCAGAGAAAACTGGGTTCTTGCTCCTTCGTACTGCCACTGTCTGTAGACCAGCTGTTACAATGTCTGGAATAATATTTTTTTTTGGTAGTATTATAGTCAGGGGCCCTGGCCAGAATTCTTGGATCAAAACGTTCACCGTTTCTTCTATATCTGGCGGGATATTGACAATTGAGTCTAGCATTTTTTTGTCAGAAACATGCACGATCAGAGGGTCAAAGCTGGGTCTTTCCTTCGCTTCAAAAATGGCAGTACAGGCCTTAGCGTTTAATGCATTAGCCGCTAGTCCATAGACTGTTTCTGTTGGCAGAGCCACCATTGAGCCTTTGTTGAGCAGGTTTATTGCTTCGGTGACAGCATCTCTGGTTTCTTCGGGCGTTCCGGCACTTAGTGTTACGGTTTCCATTTACTCGTGATGGTATAACTTCCCGAATCAAGGGAGTACGTCAATATTACACCTGCATGGCTTTCGTTGCACCTTTGTAATGAAGTCGTAAAGTGTTCTTGATGAAAGGAACGACTCGACAAACACCTATGAATGTAATCCTTATTGGATTCATGGGTGTTGGTAAATCAACCATAGCTAACGGGTTAGCTAAGAGTTTGGGATTTGATGTTTTGGATACTGATAAGATGATTGAACAGAGCCAATCAAGGTCTATAAATGAAATATTTGCCACTGATGGGGAAGAATCTTTTCGTGAAATGGAGTCTATAATTCTAGCTAATCTCATTGGTAGTACTGAACGCTCAGTAATTTCGACTGGTGGAGGCATTGTCACTCGGGAAGAAAATATAAAGAAGTTAACATCCATTGGTATTGTTTTTTGGTTAGATGCTGGGGTCGATTCCATTCTGGATAGAGTTTCAGGTAATCGTGACCGGCCTCTGCTTAAGACTGAAAATCCTAGGAAGAAAATTTTAGATCTTCTCAGCGAACGTGAGCCGCTTTATGAAAGGTGTTCTGATGAGCGAATCCAGACTGATGATTTGTCCGTCGATGAAATTTCATACGGGATTGCTGAAACGGCAAGAGTATGGTTCTCAAAGTAATCGTAAGTCATGGCATTGGAGCTAGAGAACAAAGTCAGATCGATTGCCACAGATCTTGGTTTTGATGAGTGTAGATTTTCTGTGGCCAAGGAAGCTTCCCATGCGGATCGATTTCAGGCATGGCTTGATGATGGGCAGAATGGTGATATGGAATGGATGGAACGATCACCGGAAAGAAGAAAGGATCCGCGCCTTTTGCTCGAGGAGGCGAGAACCGTAATCGTCTTAGCTATTAATTACTATCCTTCCAGATCTGAGCCTCAGCCCAAGGATAATCTTGGCCGCTTTGCCAAGTATGCTTGGGGAGAAGATTACCACCTTGTCGTTGACAAGAAACTTAAAGCATTTGCAGGAGCTCTCGAGGAGTTTGGTGGCAAGCAGAAATTTTATGTTGATTATGGTCCGATACTTGAACGTGATTTTGCAACTGATTCGGGTCTTGGTTGGAATGGTAAAAGTACTGTGCAGATTCATCCGAGTCTAGGCACTTGGTTTTTTTTGGCAGAACTGGTCACAACGCTAAACCTGAAACCTGATGATCCGATCCCTGACCGATGTGGGAAATGTACGCAATGCATCGACTGCTGTCCGACCCAAGCTATCACTTCTCCGCATCACTTGGATGCTCGTCGGTGCATTTCTTATTTTACGATAGAGCATAAAGGTTCCATTCCTCAAGAATTTAGAGAAGCGATAGGAGACCGAATTTTTGGTTGTGATGATTGTCTTGAAGTTTGTCCATGGAATCGTTTTGCTAAGGCCTCTACCGAGGCCAAATTTGCTGCTAGGGAGTACATTGATATGGCTCTAAACGAATTTTTGACACTCAGTGAAGAGAATTTTCGTTCCTTATTTAGCCGTTCACCTGTGAAACGTATTGGTCGGGATCGTTTTCTTAGGAATGTATGTATTGCTTTAGGAAATATAGGAAATATTTGTGATATTCCATGCCTTGAGAGAACTATTGAGAGGGAAAATCAATTAGTCAGTGAGCATGCTAGATGGGCAATAAATCAGATCAAGTCTCGTTCATGAGTGGTTCATTATGTAGATTTACGTATAACGTTGAATTTGTGACGATTTAGTTGCAATCTAACGTTCGTTTTTTATACCTCTCAAATCACTAATATGGATTCCAAACTCTTTTATTTCTGCGGTCCTTTCTTTATATTTTTAACTGTTATTTGTTTAACAGAATCTGGCATTGCAGAATCGGAACCGGTCAATGACACTTATCAGTTATTGGAGGACTCCATACTGAAGACGGGTTCGGGGCCACTAGTTGAGCTGAATTTTGATTCAGAGATTGTTTCTGGATTCATAGAAGATGACTGGGCCATTCTAGACCGTATAGAAAATCAGAATGGAGATGCAGAAGATTATCCGACCGATGCTTCCGGCAGAGAGTGGCTTGATCCGGAATTTGATATTGATTCTTCTAATGTGGGACCATGGTTCGTGGCTCCATTGCCTATTCAGTCAGGTACAATTGATGCTTTTCCCGGTCTGAATGATGAGCTCTTTGGAATCGATGAGGCAGCGAACGGGGAAAACCTCATAACTACTTATCTCTTCAGAAACAGTTTTACTCTGGATGATTCCGAGGCTCAAGGCACAGATTGGGATCTCAGATATTTGGCTGATGATGGAATTATAGTTTATATTAATGGGACTGAGGTATTTCGGTCAGCAGCAATCCCGGCCGGACAAATCACCACGCAGACCCCTGCTGATGCTGGAGTAAATAATGAAGGCAGTTATTCGAACGCAGTCATCGATTTAGAGGGTTTACTTTTTGAGGGCAATAATAGCATAGCTGTTGAGTTGCATCAGGCTGGCGTCGAGAGCAGTGACATTGGACTCGATTTAAATATTACTCCAGCTGCTAATCTGGGAGGAGCAGGCTCTTTTTCTTACATTGATGATGCATTTCCTGAACCATTTGCTACTTCTGCGCCTAACAACGCAACAGGTGATATTGAAAATGGTGCAGGCTTTGAAAATACCAATGCTGCTCACGTGCGTGTTGGTGGAGGATGGTTCTTTGGCCCAGTCACATCTTCAGGTGCTTGGAGGCAGACTCTTTCAATGGCCATTGATACTGAGATAAAGATCAGTTTTAGATATAGGCTCGTCGTATCTGAAAACTACGAAGAGAATGAGTATGGGGCTGTTGTTTTTGCTGTTGATGGAAACTTAATCGGTGACGAGGGAAATGAGGTTGATAGGTTGAGTGGAGAAGGACAATCGGATACTGGGTGGAGAACGTTTTCTACTGAAGTTTCCTTATCATCAGGAGAACATAATATTGATTTTGGTGTTTATAATAATAACGCTAATTCAGGTAACGAGCTGACGGATGTTTGGTTTGATGATATTCTTATCGAATATGTGGGAGCTGGTTCTAGTGCGGGAGTCCTTGAAAATGATGAGATAAGTGAAGGTCCAGTCACTGCCAAGATTGCATCCAATCCATCACATGGAACGGTTGAGATGAATGTTGATGGAAGTTTTACCTATGTTCCTGAGGAAGATTTTTTTGGTGTTGATCAGTTCACTTATACAGTCACTGATGATTCAGGCGTCTCACCTGTTGGTACTGTAATTTTAGAAGTTATTTCTGTCAATGACCTACCAGTTATTCAAGACCGATCCTTTGCTGTTATCGAAGATGAGCTCCTTCTGGTCAGCATTGATTCTGGACTTGGTTTGGATAGCTCTGATGTGGAAAATCAAGAGCTTACTTTTGCAGTTGGAAGTGCCCCCTCTAATGGGACTGTCGAAATTAATTTGAATGGTAGCTTTGAATATACTCCTAACCTTAACTTTGAGGGCATTGACCGTTTTACTTACGTAGCTTTGGATGGTGAAGGTTCTTCTGTCCCAGGAAACGTTGAGATTGACGTTATTTCAGTCAACGATCCTCCAGAAGTCGTTGATGATACATACTCAGTCATTGAAAATAATTCATTAATCGTTTCTCAGTCCGGTATCAGTTTACCAGAATTAGTTCTTTCTGAGAATTTTGACACTGACGTTAATTTTACATTCACCGGCAACGTTGAAATTGAACCGGTTGGTGAATTTGCTTCCATTAATGGATTTGAGGGGAGCTTCCTTCGTAACTTAACTTCAGGTAATCCGGCCGATGCTACTACGATTACGATCAATGATCTTCCTCCTCACGATCGGCTCTCAATAGGTTTTGTACTGGCTATCATTGATTCCTGGGATGGAAATACGGGAGGCGGTGATTTCTTTTCGGTTACGGTCGATGGAGAGCCAGTTTTTTCACATACCTTTAATAATCTACAGGCTGATGGAGAACAAAGTTATATTGCTCCTCAAGGAGTTGAACTTGCTCGATCCATTGACCTTGGTTTTTCTTCTGGTCCTCAGTCCCTTGATTCTGCCTATGATCTTCGGAAAGAGCCAAGTCTCAGTAATATATCTCATACCCGTGATAGCGTAACTATTGAGATTTATGCTAGTGGAGCGAATTGGGAAGGAGGAGATGATGAGTCCTGGGCAATCGATAATTTTGAGGTACGATCATATCAATCTGCCCAGTCTAATCTAATTTCCCAAGGTTCGGTCTGGCTTTATCTCGACGATGGTAGTGATCAGGGCTTCGATTGGATTGATGAAGATTATGATGATAGTGACTGGGAAAGCGGCACCGGAAAATTTGGTTATGGAGATGATAACGAGTCGACCCTAATTAGTTTTGGGGATGATGATAACGATAAGTACGCAACGACCTATTTTCGGCACATTTTTGAGGTTGAAGAAACTCAGCGATTTGAAGAACTTTTGATTGGTCTTCTCAGAGATGATGGTGCTGCAGTCTATATTAACGGCACCGAAGTGGTCAGATCGAATTTGGAGAATGGAGCCAGCTTCCAAGATTTTGCGCCTGATTTTGCTGGTGGGGATGATGAAAATAATTACTTTGAATTTCCTGTAGATGCATCTGTTCTTGTTCCGGGAGAAAATCTGATAGCAGTGGAAGTTCATCAGAACAGTAGCACTAGTTCTGATCTTGGTTTTGATTTGCGTCTGGCTGGAACCCTTTCTCGAGCTTCTGCCATTTTAGGAAATGATATTGATGTGGATACAGATTCTTTACAGGTGAGTCTCCTGAGCCCTCCTGATAATGGTAAGTTGCAATTGCAGAGTGATGGAAGTTTTACTTACATTCCTAACGTTAACTTTGAAGGGAGTGATAGTTTTGAGTATAAAGTTACCGATGGTGAATTTGAGGATTCGGGGAAGGTATTCATTACTGTAGAACCTGGCCCGAATGACCTTCCGATTGTCGAGGGTGAGGAATATGAGGCAAATGAGGACACGCCTTTAATTGTTGATGTGGGTTCAGGTGTTCTAGAAAATGATTATGATCCTGATGGGGTAGAGATCACGGCAGTTATTGCGTCGTTGCCTGAGAACGGCACTGTTGAATTATCTAATGACGGAAGTTTTACCTATTCTCCGGATGAGAATTATTATGGGAAAGATCAATTCACATATCATGTCGCTGATGCATTCGGACAAGCTCCTCCTGCAGTTGTTGTTATCAATGTCATTCAAGTTAATGATGCGCCGACAGCTAATGATGACTATTACTTGACGGCTCCGGGAACTGAGTTGGGACTTAATGTTCAAGGATTGCTCACTAATGATATTGATCCGGACGGAGACACTCTTGAGAGTGAAATCTTAACTGAACCAGAATCAGGAACTATTAATTTTGAAGGTAATGGTAATTTCACTTATGTTCCTATTCCTGAATTTTCAGGTCAGGTCAGTTTCACTTATCGTGTCACTGATGGAGAAATCTCCTCTAGTCCGGCAACAGTTACTATTGATATTAATGCTTCGCCAGTGGCTAAAGTGAACCGTTATGTGGTTTATGAGGACGGAGTACTTTCTAGGGTCGCTGAATTTGGTGTCCTTGCGAGAAGTTCTGACCTTGAGGGAGATGCTATATCCGCTAATTTGATCCAGAGTACTTCTCACGGGTCCTTGTCTCTATTGCCCGATGGTAGCTTCACTTATACTCCTGATGCTGATTTTAGTGGCCTTGATCTTTTTACCTATTCTGTAAGTGATGGTTATCAGGAATCTTCTCCTGTGCAGACTCAGATATATGTAATCCAAGTAGACGATGCTCCAATCGCAAAGGACGATGAGTATTTTGTTCTGATCGGCCAATCAGTCAACGTGTTGGCAGAGGATGGTGTGCTTGCCAATGATCAGGATGCTGAAGGAAATCCTGCTCAGGCAGTTTTAGTGAATTATTCCGGAGAGGGAAATTTAGTTTTAAATGAGGACGGTTCTTTTGAATACACGCCGATCGAGACATTCGCGGGTAAAGAATATTTTACCTATCAGTCCTTAGCGAATGGCAAGATGTCAAATGTGGCAACTGTTGAATTAAAGGTTGGCGGACCGGACAATACGGTTCTTATCACGGAAATAATGTATCATCCGGCCTCAGGTAACCCAGCCGAGGAATATATTGAAATTCACAATATAGGCTCTGGTCCTGTTCCTCTTCAGGGTTGGCGAATTAGTAACGGGGTCGGCTATGAATTTCCTGCGATTAATATTTTACCTGGAGAGTATTTGGTAGTAGCCGCTGATCCGCAGATTTTTTCCGATACCTGGGATCAAGAAGTTAAAGTAATTGGCCCATGGTCCGGTCAGTTGAGTGATAGGGGTGAGAGAATTCGGATCAAAGATGCTTTGGGTGAGGAAGTTGACGATGTTACCTATTCTGATCAGGGAGACTGGGCATCTCGTCGTGCTGAAGATGACGATCAAGTTCTTAATGGTGAAAGTGGTTGGAAGTGGACCAGTGGAGCAGATGGTGGAGGAGAATCTTTAGAACTGATTAATCTAGATATTTCCAATAAGCATGGACAGAACTGGTCACCTAGCCAATCACCTACTCCCGGAAAACAAAATTCAGTTTTTTCTACTGACGCTGCGCCTCTGATTCTTAATGTGAAACATTCTCCTCCCATTCCTCGGAGCGAGGACACAGTGACAATCAGTGCTAACATTAAAGATAATGAAAGTGAAAATATTAGAGCCATATTAAATTGGCGAATATCTGCTCTTGATCCTGATGAGTTCCTTCAAGTAGAGATGAATGATGATGGTAAGAATGGTGATGAAGAATCTGGGGATGATACTTTTACTGCTCAAGTTCCTGCTCAGGATGACGGGACTATCATTGAGTTTTATATAAAATCTTATGATGGTAAATCTGAACGTAATTGGCCCGAATCTAGTGGAGAAGAGGGACAGCAACAAGCGAACGCCTTATTTCAGTTTGATGATGAGTCCTATGATGGTAATCAGCCCATTTACAGGCTCGTTATGACAGTGAGGGAGGAACGGGACTTTAGATTCCGGAATTTTAATAGCGGTAGTGATGCTCAGAAAAATTTAACGTTAATTGCTAAACAGGGTCAGGACTATGATATTAGATATCAGTGCGGATTAAGGGTTCGGGGAGCTGGTAGTCGAACCAGAAATCCACGCAATAACCGTTTAAATATACCACGCGATAATCCATGGAATGGCGTAACTAAAATAAACCTCAATAGCCAATTCATTTACCTTCAATTTCTTGGTTCCAGATTAGCAAGTCTTTCTGGGATTGAAGCTGCTGATGCAAAACCTGTTCAGCTCCGTTATAATGGTGTCAATCGTGCAAATGATAATGACAATAACCGGCGCTATGGATCCTATCTGCATATAGAGGCTATAGATGGAGACTGGGCCGACATTCATTATCCTCTAGATTCGGCGGGTAATTTGTATTCGAAGGGTCGCCCTGATGTGAAATGGGATATCCGATCAACTGACGACGGATTAGCTGACAAAGGAGCTTATATTAGGGATGGATGGTCCAAAAGTTCCAACGAGTCAATCGATGACTGGGAAGACTTACACCAGTTTATGATTACGATGAACAGCGCATCTGATTCTGGGTATCTTGAGCGTATTTCGGCAGAGGTGGACGTTAAACAATGGTCACGCTGGTTTGCCTTCATGACTATTATCCTGAGCCGTGAAACAAATTTATCTAATGGCACTGACGATGATTATAAGCTCTACAAAGGAGTAAAAGATTCTCGCATTAAACTCGTGCCGCATGACTTTGATACAATCTTTGGTCTAGGAGATACCGATACGGATGCAGATGATTCAATATTTCCGGCGACCACTAATTTTGCTGGTCAAACAATGCCGCAACTCAATGCTTTCTTTAATGATCCAGTAATTTTGCGTCAATACTATTCTGATCTGAAGGATCTTCTTAATACTGTATTTGAAAAGAGTAGGTTTGATGCACTTGTTTCCGATTCATTGGATTGGCTTCCCTCTGATTCTGATGTGTCTGATGACGTCATAAGTTTCATGGATGAGCGTCGTGCTTATATAATTAATCAGATCCCAAATGAATTCACGGTCAGTAGTAGTCTTCCAAGTTCTGATGGTTTTTCTAGAACCGAAGAAGCTGGTATCACTGGTCTAGGAGGTTCTTTCGATCCTTCAAAAATTGCTGAAATTAAAGTTAACGATATGTCTGTCCCTTTGAATATTAGGAACGGAACTTGGGACGGGGACCAGGCAGAATCTGAAGTTATATTCTCTGCAGGTTCAGAATGGTCCTATCTTGATGATGGCTCAGATCAAGGGGTTTTATGGCGCGAGCAAGATTTTGATGATTCTTCGTGGGCAGTGGGAGAGGGGGAATTTGGATACGGTGATCGTGGAGAGGATACTGTCGTTAGTTATGGAGAAGATGATGAGAATAAACACATAACAACTTATTTTAGAAAGGACTTTGAAGTAACTGACGTTACTACTTTTTCGAGCCTAAATCTTAGACTCGTCTATGATGATGGCGCGGCTGTTTATCTTAATGGGGTTGAGATTGTGCGGCAGAACCTCGAGCCTGGTGCTTTATACACTGCTCTGGCAACCGACACAGTACCAAATGCTGGATTTGAAAGTTATAATGTCCCGGCCGGAGCATTAAAAAGTGGTTCAAATACAATTGCTGTTGAAATTCATCAGAGAAGTCCGAGTAGCCGAGACATTAGTTTCAATGCAGAATTATTAGGTCTTGGTGCTGTTCCTCTCATGGTGCCTGGAATTAACCAGGTGAAGATTGAGTCATTTGATGCTGATGGATCTATTATCGATTCGAGTCAGGTTAATATATGGTATGACGATGGTAGTATTACAGGAGTCTCTTCAATAGATAAGGATACTATCTGGACATTGGAAGGCGGCCCCTATCTGATTAATGAGGATTTGGAAATTCCTATCGATGTTACATTGCAGATAGATCCGGGAGTTACTGTTTATTTTGCTGAGGGAAAAAGGATGACAGTCAAGGGAAGGTTAGTGGCGGAAGGTAATGAAAAAATGCCGATTGCATTTACTAATGAGCCTGGATCAGATGGTGGTTGGGATGGTATTTATTTTGAAAGTACCAAGGAAGAGAGCAGAATGACACACATACTTCAGGACGGTGCTGATAGCGGGGATCAGTCCATCAGTATTTCCGAATCTAGAGTCTATCTTGAACATGTGGAATGGGCAGGAACCGACAAAACTATACTGGAACTAAGTAACCCTCAGATTGATGTGGTGCGTTGTGATTTCCCTTCGACTTCCGGACAAGAAGTCATAAATGGAATGGGCCTTGGAGATGAGGGTTATTTCAACCTTAAAGAAAATCTTTTTCAAGCCTCTTCAGGTTATAATGACATTATTAATTTCTCGGGAGGAAGGAGACCAGGGTCGATCATTTATGTGGTTGATAATATTTTCTTAGGCAGCACAGATGATTGTCTGGATCTCGATGGGCTCGATGCTCATATTGAAGGCAATCATTTTTTCAATGTTCACAAAGATGATCCCGGCCGATCGAGTAGTGCGAATGCGATTGCTGCGGACAATGATGCTCACCTGACTGTCGCACGTAATTTATTTTATGATGTTGATCATGCTATTCTTCTCAAGAATGGAAGTGATGCTGTCTTTGAAAATAATACGGTAGTGGATGCAGTTATCGCAGCCATTAGTTTTGATGAGCCTTCAGTTGGAGAGGTGGTTCCTGGGGATTCTATTTCCATCAAGGGTAATATTTTTTATGATAACGGTACCCTCTTTGCATACCAGTTCTCCTCTGAGGACGGCGAAGAGGATCCTCGAATCGAAGCTGACATGAATTTGCTCCCTGAAGAGTTCCGTGAGCTTGGCACTGGTAACATTTCCGGCGACCCGATGTTTATTGATCAAAGCAATAGTGATTTCTCCATTAGTCGAGGTTCGCCTGCGGCGGGCAAAGGAATTAATGGATCTGATATGGGTTATGATGTTTCTGCAGGAGCAATCATTACTGGGGAACCGCTTTCACTGACTAGAAAGAAAGAAGCTACTCTAAGTGTCCATGTTCCTGGCATTTCAGGTATTGAAGGCGAGTCGATCTTTAATAGCGAATATCGTTGGAGAGTCGATGGTAAGGAATGGTCAGATCCTGCTTCTGTTTCTGAGCCTATTCAACTCTCAGAGCTTTCAGATGGAACACATTATGTGGAAGTTTTAGGTAAAGATTCGGCCGGTAATTGGCAGATAGAACCGACCCGCTCACTGTCATGGACTGTTGATGCAAACTTATCTAGGATTCTAATTAGTGAGGTCCTTGCTGACAATGGTGATGTATTTAATCATGAGGAAACTTTTCCTGATTACATTGAGCTTTGGAATGATAGTGACTCTCCGCGTTTTGTTTCTGGAATGGTGATTTCTGAGAGCGAGGACATCAGTGATGGTTGGAAAATACCTACCGGTACAGTAATTCCACCCGGAGAGTTTCTGGTGATTTATGCCAATGAGCCTGATGGTACGAGTGGTCTTCATACTGGATTTGCTTTGGACCGTGACGGTGATTCACTTTATCTTTTCGAATCGATCGAGAATGGTGGGAAATTAGTAGACAATGTTCTGTTCGGATCACAGTTAAGAGGAAGATCTATTTCAAGGACCGGCCCAGATCAACAATTTGCCTTGACCTTACCTACTCCAGGAGCAAAGAACGGCGGTCCTTTGCCTCTCAGAGATCAAAAATATTTGGTCATTAACGAATGGTTGGCAAGTAGTGGCGTGGTTTTTGATAATGATTTTATAGAGATATATAATTCAAGTAATTTCCCGGTTTCCATTGGCGGGATGACTATTACTGATGACCCTAATAATATCCCTGATCTATATAGGGTCAGTGATCTTAGTTTTATAGATTCACTGGGTTATGTTAAGTTCATTGCTGATAGTGATTCTGATCAGGGGCCACCTCACTTAAACTTCGGCCTTTCCAAACTGCATGATCAAATTGGTTTGTTTGATGATGGAGGAAATGAAATTGATCGGATTGGTTTTGTTAATGCTGAGGATGATGTTTCAATTGGTCGTTCGGTGGAGGGTGAAAGATTATTAACATCGTTCGTGTTACCTACTCCCGGATATTCAAATGACACGGATCTTGCTGAAGAGATCCTCATCATTGATGGTCTGAGAGTGACTGAGATAATGTATAATCCTGTGTCAGGACCAGAAGGTGAGTACATTAAATTACAGAACGTTGGAGAAGTTACTCTTCGCCTTAATGATGTGAGGTTTGAGGAAGGTGTGCGATTTGCATTTCCGGATTCTCTTCTTGAACCAGGACAATCAGCCTATGTAGTTAGTGACATTGAAACTTTCACTTCTGAACGCGGAGACGAGCTAAATGTCCTAGGTGAATATGAAGGCAAGCTAGACAATGGTGGTGAAAGATTGAGATTGGAGATTGACTCCATTTCCGCAGGTATTCTTGATTTTGAATATGAGGATGAGTGGTATCCAGAAACGGATGGGACTGGGGCTTCATTAGTTGTAATTGATGATTCAGTTTCCCCGCTGGACTGGGGTTTGAAGGATAACTGGAGTGCTTCGATTGTGGCTCCTTCAGGAAGTTATTTAGAATGGGTTGAGTCTTCTTTCGGGCAGGAATTTACAGGGCAGACAAGTAAGAATGATGATCCGGACAAGGATGGAATATCCAACTTACTAGAATTTGTCTTCGCCTTGGATCCTACAAAATCTGACCCAGAATTCTCAATGCCTAAACTTTCAAGAGAAGCAGGCGGTCTGCTTCTTACATATACAGTGACCAAATTTCTTGATGGTATTGAAATAAAAGTTCAGTTGTCAGATGATCTAATAGAATGGACTGATGCAGAAGAGAGCGTGTCTGTTGAAATGATTGCTGAGGATGAAACTATTCGCACATACGAGGCAAAGTTAGATAACGTTATTGTGGGTGGTGTGCTGAAACGCTTCATGCGTCTGTCTGTTGAATAAAATAAATTTATGAATTGATATAAAAAATGAAAACCCAACACATATTATTTCTTCTTATTTTTTTGGCGGACCTTTCTTTAGCAGAAGAATCTAATATCAATAAAATTGAACCCAAAGTTCGTTCTATAATTGGTAATTTCAGCTTTGAGGTAGGGCAGGAGGGTGTTGCGGAAGGGTGGACTTTTACTAATGGCCAACCTCCGATCAGGTCAGGTTCTGATGCGCGCACCGGTTCTCATAGTGCGTATGTTAATCTTCAAAATGAAGGGAAAAATCCCAGCGAAGCTCATATCATTAAAACAATAGATGGGAAACTAATTGGCGGACTAAACTACGAGCTTTCCTTTTTTGTGAAGCAAATTAAACCTGGAACAGGTGGTTACATTCAACAATATGTTGTTGAGTGGTGGGATGAGGACCAACAAGCGGTTAAGGGTACTGGATTTAAGCAATTTAGTAGCAAGATAGGTGAGTGGGATGAAATTGTAGTGCCGGATCTTGATATCCCAGAAAATGTGCGCTCTGTAAAATTACTCTTTCGCTTTGTCACTGGTGCTGTTGAGGGAGGCAGTGGCGAAGCATTTATCGATGATATTAAATTCATTGCTGATGATAGCAGTGAAGCATTAGTCGTCTCGATTGAGCGTAAAGTTGAGCTTGCTCAATTTGTTGTAGCATTAAGTTTAATTGATAGTTTCCTTCTGAAGTACCCAGATGATCCTAAGGCTGAAGAGATGAAGGCTCTTAGGGGTAGAGTAAATAAGTTTCAACAATTAGAGGATTCTTCTGAATAAAGATTTCAGTAAAGAATCTTTAGAGAGTCATTTTCCCATGAAAGAAAATTTAGCCGAATTTTTTGGAGAGAATTTCTTTACGAAATTGAAAGATTTTATTTAGTTTCTTTTTTACAAATAAACCGTGAGCTATGTCCCCTAGTAAATAAAATGGCAACGCATAATTTACTTCATCTGTTATTAATGTCCCGTTCTCAGTTGACTCAAATCTATGACAATGGTGCCAGAACTTGTATGGACCGCTCCTTTGTTCATCAATGAACTGGGACTGAAATGTGACGGCCTTGATTTCTGTGACCCATGTCTGCCATATCATAGGGGCAATCCTTATTTTGTAAGTAATGATCTGGCCCTCATGCATTGGGGCAGGCGTCCCGGAAGTGATACGAAATTCAAGATCCGGTGGTGTAATTGAATTGAGGTTTTCTGGGTTTGAGAAAAATTCCCATGCTTTTTCGAGTGTGATAGGAATTTCCTGAGATTGGCGAAATGTATATATTTTCAAGTCTATTTGATGGAGTTTGTCGTTAGATAGGGAAGTATGAATAACTATAACGATAATTATCCAAGAAAGGTTTTAATTACTGGAGCAAGTAGTGGCATTGGTATGGAGATTGCCAAAATTTTAGTAAAGAAAGGACATTCTGTTTTTGTGACTGGTAGGGATATTGATAAATTAAATAATTTTCAAGGAGTCAAGGGTTCAAAGGCAGGGGATTTAACTTCGAGTGTTTTTGTGTCGGATCTTGTCGGTGAGTGCTCTTCAGATCTTGGAGGATTGGATTCTGTTATTCATTGTGCAGGGATGGGTCTAATAAAAAAAATACAAGATACTACTGATCAAGAATTTGTGAAAATCACTAACACAAATTTGCGAGCTACTTTTCTTCTTGCTAAAGAAACTTTGGAAAAAATGAGTAAAGAAGGGGGTGGGCGGTTTCTTTTCATTCCCGGAATACTTGGAAAAGTGCCAATGGCCAAAGCATCTGCGTACTGCGCGAGTAAGTTTGGAGCCATCGGTTTACTAAAGTCACTGGACCTCGAGTATCGGAGCAAAGGAATACAATTTTCATTTTTTTATATGGGTGGTGTTAATACTGCTTTTTGGGATGACTTGGATATGAAAGTGATTCCAGAAAAGATGATACCTGTTGATCACGTTGCGTCTGTGGTTGCGAGTGCACTTCTTGCTCCTAATCACCTAGTCACTAGTGAAATCACAGTGCAACCTCAGTCACACCAATTATAATTTTAGAGCAATTGTGAAATTAATTTATCATTATTTCAGACTTCACATTAAATTTCATTCCTGATAATTTTGCTGTATGATTAGATTCCTTTTAAGTTTTACCGTATTCATTTCTTTTTCTTATACTGTATTTTCAAAAGAATATTACGAGCTTCGTACTTATAAGCTGAATTCACCTGAGAAAGCGGCGGCTTTTGATAAGATGATGGCAGCAGCAGTTCCGCTCTTAGCTACAACTGAATTAAAATCAATTGGTGTATTTAAGGCAAGAGGTGATAAATCAGGGGACAAGAATTGGAGATATGTCCTCAAGTCATGTTCTTCTCTTGATGCTATAGCGGAATCCAGTTCAGCACTTGCTAATGAGGGATTTCTTGAGCAGGCCCGTGATTATTTGAGCTACGCAAAATCTGATCCTTCATTCAGTAGAATTTCCATTTCTACATTTGTTGCATTCGATGGTTTTCCAGAGTTAATCAGTCCCCAAAAGGATAAAGGAGGGAAGCGGTATTTTGAGTTGCGGACCTATGAGAGTCATAATGAATTAAAGGCATACATGAAGGTGAAAATGTTCAATGATGGTGAACTTGATATTTTTGCCGATGTTGGTCTGAACGGGGTCTTTTTTGGTAGGGCATTGTCCGGAGAAAATTTACCCAATCTTACATATATGCTTGTATACGATGATGAAGATCAGAAAAAATCAGCCTGGAGCTCTTTCATTAAATCTCCTGCCTGGGAAGAAATGAAATCCGAAGAAATGTATAAAGATACTGTCTCCAAGATCATTTCAACGTTCCTTGTCCCGACGGTCTATTCACAGATCCGCTAAACCTATTTATTCTTTAATCGATCTAATAGGCCCCTGTACCTTTGACGGGTATCAATGTTTTTTATTGCCATGGCTGCGGCTTTTTTTTGGCCGACAAGAACGACAGTTTGGCTGCCTCTCGTAATTGCTGTGTAGAGAAGATTTCTTTGGAGTAGGACAAAGTGTTGAGTGCTTACCGGTATGACGACACATGGGAATTCACTTCCCTGTGACTTATGTACCGTGATAGCGAATGCAGGCGCTATTTCATCAAGCTCTCCAGGCTCATAAGAAACGATTCGATTGCCACTAAAACGTATTGTGACGATACCAGGGTCAGTCGATATCTCAATTATTTTACCAATGTCACCATTTAGAGTTTCTTTTTCGTAATTATTTCTTATTTGTATGACCTTGTCCCCCGTGCGGTATAGTGCACCGAAACGCTCAATTTCAAAAGTTGATTCGGTGGGCGGATTAATAGCATCTTGCAGATTTCTATTAAGGTTTTGAGTGCCTAGACTGCCCCGGTGCATTGGAGTAATGACTTGTATGTCATCGATTGAATCGAATCCTAGTCTGTGGGGAATTTGATTGCGTACTAGTTCAATAATACGGTCCGATGTTTGTTCAGGATCTTCGCACTTAACAAAGAAAAAATCAGAATTACGATTCGCGGCAGATTTGTCGGCTAATTCGATGGGAATATGACCGTCATTTATCTCATGAGCAGCTCCAATGATTCTACTTTCAGAAGATTGCCTAAAAATTGCAGTGAGTCTGGCTACAGGTATTTTTTCAGATTTTATAAAATCTGAAAGGATGCTACCCGGACCAACTGATGGGAGCTGATCCACATCACCTACTAAGAT
This sequence comes from Verrucomicrobiaceae bacterium, assembly GCA_004211885.1. Taxonomy (GTDB): domain Bacteria; phylum Verrucomicrobiota; class Verrucomicrobiia; order Verrucomicrobiales; family DEV007; genus EC70. The sequence continues at coordinate 37,213 of SHBV01000013.1, read as the reverse complement.
CAGATGAGCATTTTCGGGTAAGGAACGAAGAAAAGCATCCATGAGAGGCAGATCAATCATCGATGCTTCGTCTACAATAAAAAGATCACCACTTAATGGGTTATTTTCGTCGTGAGCAAAACTTCCTTTTGATCCTTGGAACTCAAGCAATCTGTGTATTGTTGACGCTTCTAGCCCAGTGCTTTCTGACATTCTTTTTGCGGCGCGGCCAGTGGGTGCGCATAGTATTGCCTTAACCTTTTTTGCCAATAATATAAGAAGTAAGCTTTTTAGAATCGTCGTTTTACCAACTCCGGGACCTCCGGTGATTATCAGTAATCGTTGAACTAGTGCTTCTTCGACTGCTTTTCTTTGTCCTTCAGCTAATGAGTATCCAATTTTACTTTCACACCAATTAATTGCTTTTGCAGTTGCAATCTCAGGATGACTTGAGGCCTTTGAAATGAGACCAATCATTCTTTTGGCAACTTCCTTTTCTGCTTTGAGGAGTTTTGGTGGAAATATTAATGAAGTGCCCGTGATATCGTCCCTCTCGGCTTTTCTTTTATGGATAAGGTTTTCCAGGCAAGACTCAATTTGATTTTGTTGGACGCCCAAGAGATCAGAAGATGATTCGATGAGTTCACTTTCGGGTAATGCGCAATGGCCGTTATCTGTAGCAATTTTAAGCGCGTATTCTATGCCGGCTTCAATTCTTGATTCTGCGTCAGGTTCTACCCCTAACTTGGCGGCGATTGAGTCGGCAGTCTTGAAACCGACTCCATGGAGGTCATTCGAAAGGCGGTATGGGTTTCTGCGTAATTGTTGGATACTTTCATCCCCGTAGGTCTTGTATATTCGAACGGCTCGAGCCGTACTGATTCCATGTTGATGCAAAAAGACCATAATCTGTCGGACAGCTTTCTGTTTTTCCCATGAGCTCTTAATTTCTTTACGCCGCTTAGGGCCGATCCCATCGACTTCCTCTAATTGCTTGGATCTATTATCAATAATGTTAAAGACTTCTGGACCAAATTTATCTACTAGTTTCTTTGCATAAGTTGGTCCGATGCCATCTATCAGGCCACTCCCAATGTAACGTTCAATTCCAGCAAGATTTCCTGGTTCAGAGGTAGTAATTTCCTCTGCTTTGAACTGGTCTCCATACTGTTCATTTTTTATCCACTGGCCTCTAGAAGCGATTTGTTCTCCGGCATTGGGTGCGGCACAATTTCCTACGACAGTCACAATTTTGCCTTTTTTATTAGGCTTGACTCTGAGAACGCAGTAACCGTTTTCTTCGTTATGGAATGTGACACGTTCGATGGTGCCGCTGAGAGTATTTTCTTGCACTATATAATGAGTTTGCCTGAGCTCCTTAATAAGTGGTAGCGTTTTCTATTGAGATTTGGTTTCAATACAGCAAAAAGCAATTTTTATCAAAAAAGTGTTAAGATTTGTCCTTTACCTAACGTATTTTTATTAAACAACTAAAATCAACATGAGGCTTACCACATTATTAATTACAATTATTTTAAGTATAGTTACTGCATCTATGGCTCAGGAGGATGACCCTTTGGGCCTTTCGTCTAGCACCGTTTTAAAGCGAATATATTCTCAGTATGGGCAATATTTTGCAGATAAGATCGTGGAATTGAGCGGAGTCAAAGGGCAGAGTCAGCCAAGGGAATGGAAAATTGTTGTCCACGATGAACGGAGTCAAAGGAGACTAAGAACTGTAGTTATTTCTGGAGATAGGATAAGGGATGAAGGTGAAACCTTGAATTATTACCCGGATAATTTACCCATTGGTTTTGCATCCTCAGCAAAAATTAAAATTGATTCCGTGAAGGCTTTTAACGTACTCATTAAGGAAGCTCGTGCAGCTAGAATTGGTTTTAATTACGTAGACTATAAATTACGCAGTCTCGAGTTTGGAGATGAACCTGTTTGGGTATTATCCGCGATGAGCGCAAAGGGTATATTATTGGGTCAGGTCATCTTGTCTGCTTTTGATGCAAATGTTTTTAGAACAGTATGGTATTATAGGGGATCAAAAGGTTATGTTAAAATTGTTGATTCAGCGTTGGATGGGCTGAAAAAAACGGAACCTTTGGAGGAGATTGATCCGAACATTCAACCAAAACCATTGGAGCAGCCAGAAAGGCGCAACCCCATTCCAAAACCACCTCTTAAGCCTCGTGGTCCTGGAACAGAGGAGGCTGAGATTCGGCCAGTTCAACCCAATTAGTATTGGTAATTTTTCTGTTTTCAGATTGCAAAGTTTATTCTTATAGTTAGTTATTCTCTGTGTTTAAAGATGTAATAAAGTGGTTCAATTCCATTGTAAAACGGCTTGCTTTAGCAATCGTTATTATCATTATTTATGCGATATTCATTTCACCCATTTTCTCTAGTCGAAAAACAGTTAAAAAGGTAAAGAATGAAATGAGTGGGATTGCTAAGGGCCTTGAAAAATATCATGCTGATAAAAATGAGTGGCCATCAGCAGGAGCAACTGCAGTGGCAATAGCATTGAAATTGGAAGCAGCTAAAATTGATCCTTGGGGAAAACCGTATCGTTATTTCTTTTCAAATGATGGTTATGCTATTCAATCCGCGGGTCCTGACGGAGTATTTGCAGAAGGACACAAATCGGGAAGGGATGACCAGTGGTATTCAAGATCATTGCTTTCTTCAGACTAATTTATTGAAGTCTTTTCCATTTTCAGGATTTATATTTCTGGTTTTCTAAAATAGATATAATGTTTGTTGTGTTTTACTAGGGTAAATGAGTTTGTTGTCAAAGGCGTCTATTCCCTTTATTTTACTAGCATTTTTTTGGCCTGAGCAATGCTTGTCGGGACCAATTAAAATAGAGTTTAGGCATGTTGTTTCTGGGAGGCCTTTGCTTATGGATTCGTTACGTCATCATCACATAATCTCTTCAATGATTTAATCAGACTATGATACAAAAAATATTTGGTACTTTTTGTCTTATTTCAGTCTCATTGGGTCAGGTATCCAAGGCGAACGATTGGCTTCGTTTTAGAGGAGATAATGGACAGGGTATCAGTTCAGAGACGGTGGCAGTGAAGTGGTCAGCAAAAAAAAATATAAAATGGCAATGTGAGCTTCCTGGTCCTGGAAGCTCGAGCCCAGTGATTTCAAAAGGAAAAGTTTTTATTACGTGTTTTAGTGGTGTGAATGAAGGTCAGCAAGACATCTCCAAGCTCGTTAGACATGTGCTCTGCATTGATCAAAAAGACGGTTCAATTATTTGGGAGCATAAGATTAAAGCTACTCAGCCAGAGGACCCTTACCGTGGTTTTTTAACTGAGCACGGCTATGCTTCCAATACCCCCGTCATTGATAATGGCAGGATCTTTGTTTATTTGGGTAAGAGTGGTATCTATGCTTATGACTTAGATGGTAAAAAACTTTGGTCTAAAAATTTAGGGACTGGGTCCACTCGTCGCAAGTGGGGCTCTGCTGCTAGTCCGATTGTTGTGGGAGAGAATTTAGTTGTTAGTGCGGCTGAAGAATCTTTGGCAGTTTATGGTTTGGATCCTAAGACGGGTAAGCAAAATTGGATTTCAGAAGGTGATAGTTTGGAAATGGCGTATGCGACGCCTGTTTTGATGACATCTAAGGATGGTAGAGCCGATCTGGTTTTGCCGGTCCCTGGTGAAATCTGGGGAATGAACCCTGAATCTGGAAAGCTCAGATGGTATGCTTCCACGAATATTACCGGAAACATTTCACCAAGCCCCGTCATTGGTAATGAAACCGTTTATGTGTTTGGAGGTTATCCTAGCCTGCGTCGTTGTGCAGTGAAAATTGATGGAGCCAGAGGTGAAATTTCTGAAAAGGCTACGCTCTGGGAGGATAATCAATCTACCTATGTCCCTACTCCTGTTCTTGTTGATGAAAGATTATATTGGGCTAGTGATACCGGATATGCTTGTTGTGCTGATGCAAAGTCTGGGAAGATGTTATTTAGGGAACGGTTAGATGCTAGGGCTAAAGGTTCTCGAGGTAAGCCTTTCTATGCAGGTGCAATAGCTGCAGGTAGTAAAATTTATACAGTTAGCCGGTGGGGAGGCACTTTTGTTTTTTCAGCAAAACCAGATTTCGAGTTATTGGCCCATAACAAAATTGAAGGGGATAATAGCCAGTTCCATGGAACGCCGGCAATTAGTGATGGTCAGCTCTTTCTACGTTCTGATAAATTTCTTTATTGTATCTCTGAATAGAAAATACAATTAAAGACTGAAGCACATTACCTCAATGCTGGTTTTTCTGGTTTACCGTTTGTGGTTAGGATGTGTACCTCATGAGCAGAAACTTTCGGATCAATGTATTCCCAGACAATTTTTTTGTTTTGAGTGATTTCAAAGATCTTTGCCTTTTTATTGTCTCTTTGCCCGTAACTACAAATGATAGTGTTTCCATTGCTTAGTCTTTGTCCTCCGCATGGATCACGGAAACGGTCATTAACATGGCTGTTATCACACCGCCATGCGACTTTTCCTTCGGGATTGAATTCTACGGTCTTGTTGCCGTTTGTTAGGTTAACGAGTAAATTTTTATTAGGCAAAAAGATAGCAGTGAATGGCCAGTTACGGGCTTTTTTCCCACCTAATTCCTCAAGGTCTGTTTTTATTTCCCGAACTACTGTTCCCTTGGGAGAGTATTCTTTTACTTTAAAGGCGAGTAGGTGAGGGACTATATAATTTCCATTTGGTAATTTTCTAGCCATTCTAGTCTGCATGTGATCATTTTTTGTTTCGGGGATTAATGGTAAATCTACTTCAATTTTACCGTTCTCCTTGATCTCAAGTAGTCTTGGGATGGGACCCCTTTCGACCACTAAAGTGTTCCCGTTCGGCAATCTGTTGACGGTTCCCAGCTCTTTGTTACGAGGATCCATCTTATATGACCAAATAATTTCAGTGCTATTTTTCTTATATTCTCGGGCCTCGTTATTAATTGATAATAGGATATTCCCATTTTCTAATACCATACCATCACGAGCATATCCTGGAGCTTTCCATATGACGGCATTGTCTTCACCAATGAGTGCAGTAAATTTACCAGACACAAGGAATGAGTGCCGTATTCCTGTCTCACTAATTTGTTTGCCTTGCGCTGAGGATTTATATTGTGAGGCTAGTAAGGCAAAAAGAAAAATGGTATAGATGAGCTTCATAATGATAGGTATCTAGATACAATTGAGCCTTTCAAGGCAATGGTAAATTTATTCTAATTAATATTTTATTGGATTATGACTTATTGGATAATCTGAATTTATTCTTTCTATGACAAAGGTACATACTTCCCAGTTTTCTATTTCAACAAGAGGTAAGGGAACTTATGAAATTACTGAAGATATTTCTTCTATTGTACATGAAAGTGGGATCAATGAAGGTGCGGTCACTATATTTGTTCAGCATACTAGTTGTTCTTTGATTGTTATGGAAAATGCCGATTCTTCTGCTCGGACTGATTTACATGCATTCTTTGAGAAGTTAGTTCCCGAGGATACACCATATTTTGTGCATACTTATGAAGGTGGTGATGATATGCCGTCACACATCCGAATGTGCTTAACCGACGTTGATAAGAATGTTCCTATTATTGATGGGAGAATGACTTTAGGAACATGGCAGGGACTATTTCTTTTTGAGCATCGGCGCGCTCCACACACTAGAAAAATTAGCGTTTCGGTTTGTGGTGAATAGTTTTAAATTAATGAATTTATGAGATTATAAAATGAAAGCATTTAACGGATTTTGAAGGTCGGTACTTATAAATACAGAATCAATTTTGCCCAATTAAACATAACTAAGCAAATAATATTAAGAGGTGTTAATGAAGGTAATCCTCTGTGTTTTAATTAGAAACAACTTATTGAAGAGTAGTAAAGACTGACTGGAAATTTTTCTTTTACCCGTCTAACTTTTTATTATGGATTTAACTCGGACTGCTTTTGGAACTTGGAGTGGTGGACGCTTCATGCATTTTGGAGAATCAATCAGTGATGAGCGGTTCCTTGAACTCATTCAATTAGCATACAGTTCGGGAATACGTACCTTTATTACTTCTGATGTTTATGGAGTAGGAAGAGCCGATCAGATGTTAGGTAAAGCATTGGAAGGAATTGATCGTAAAGAATATTGTCTGGTAGGAATGCTCGGGCATGATATTTATGAGGGTAAACGTGAAGGCTCCCGTGGTTACCCGAGGTTCAGTGATTCGTCCCTTAGGTCCAGATCAGAATATTCAGCCTATCTAAAGATGGCCGCAGAAAAGTCGTTGGAACGTTGTCAGGCTGACAAGTTTGATCTAGTAATGTTACATAATCCGGATGAGCAGGGTTATGCTGATCAGTCCGTCTGGGATGCCATGTCCGATCTAAAAGTGTCTGGATTAACCGATAGTCTTGGCATTGCTCCTGGTCCCGCGAACGGTTTCACTCTCGATCTTATCCATAACTTTGAACAATTCGGAGAATTGTTAGATTGGGCAATGGTGATACTTAATCCTTTAGAGCCTTGGCCTGGCCGTCTGTGCCTTGAAGCGGCTCAAAAGAGTAACATTAATATTCTTACAAGAGTCGTTGATTATGGTGGTATTTTTCATGGGACCATGAAACCAGATCATGTGTTTCGTGAAGGGGATCATCGAGCGTATCGGCCCGAAGGTTGGGTAGAGTCAGGCCTTGAAAGAGTTGAAAAGATGAGACCTATTTTAGATAAGTATGGCTTAAGTGAAATTCAGTTTGCGAGCCTCTGGAATCTTGCTCACACTCCAGTAAAGAGTGTCGTACCAACTTTTATTCAGGAGGCCGGAAAAGAGGCTTTGCCTATAGAAGATTTAGTTCGTGATTTTGCTTCTATGCCAGTTGAGAATCCTCTGACCTTGAAAGAAGTCGAAGAAATAGCAGGGATCGGTGACAATACTGGATGCATGTTGCTGAAAGGTGCCAGTAAACGTCATGAGGAGAGTTTGCGTCCGGATGAGTGGCCAATGAAACCAGAACTGATGGAGGTTGCTAATCGTCATGGTCTTGGAGATGATTGGTGATTAGGGCATTCATTCTATTTTTCTAATGAAATCGTTATCGACAGAGGACCCTCAGCCTCCTGTTGCTAAAACAAAAGAGCATATCCATGTGAATCATGGAGTCGAGCGTTCTGATCCTTTTTTTTGGTTGAGGGATAGAGCTAATGATGAAGTGCTTAATTATCTTAAGGAAGAGAATAATTATACAGAGTCTTTAATGGCTGAGACGGAGCCATTACAAAAGACTCTATTCGGAGAAATTAAAGGTAGGATAAAACAGGACGATTCTACATATCCTGTGCGTTGGAAGAATTATTATTACTACACTCGATATGATTCTGGTTCAGATTATGCCAGATATTATAGGAAACGCATTGGTTCAGAGGAGTCCCAAGAAGAGCTAAATTTTGATGTGCCAGAAATGGCAAGTGGACAAAATTATTTCGATTTTGATGAGGGTGACGTTAGTCCTGATGAGAGTCTCATTATTTTTAGTACTGACGTTACGGGAAGAGGACTGAGAACATTGCATGTAAAAGATTTAAATAGCGGTGAAATTTTAGATGATAATATAACCGATGTTGAAGGTGGGCATGCTTGGGCTGCAGATAATAAAACTTTTTTTTACACTAAACAGGATCCTAAAACTTTACGTGATTATCAAATTTGGCGTCATCATTTGGGGCACCCAGTCAAAGAAGACGTGCTCGTTTATGAAGAGCATGATGAGACTTTTAGTTGTTATGTGTATAGTAGCCGATCAGAGAAATTTATTGTAATCGGTTCTAGTCAGACTCTGTGTGATGAATATCGTCTATTGCCAGCAAATAATCCAGGAGGTGATTTCAAGGTATTGAATCCGCGTTCGCGCGGTCTTGAATATGATGTAGAACATTACGGAGATAGATTCTACTTACGAACTAATTATGAGGCACCTAATTTCCGAATAATGCGGGTTTCTGAAGAGTGTACCTCTATAATCAATTGGGAGGATTTATTGGCTGAACGTGAAGGAATTTATGTTAATGATTTTGAGGTATTTGATAATTATTTGGTGACCGAGGAGCGGGAAAATGGACTCGTAAAAATTCGGATCCATGAAATTAGCAGCGGAAAAAATCATGAAATTGATTTTGAATCGCCTGCCTATTCGGCTTGGATTGATTTAAATCTCGACCCTAAAACAGAATGGCTTCGCTATGGATATTGCTCACTCAAAGACCCTGAAGGTCTTTATGAGTATAATATGCATTCGAGAGAGACAAGATTACTTAAGAGTGAAGAGATCATAGGTGGTTATGATTCAAATTTATATTCAACGGAACGTCATTTTGTGACAGTCAGAGATGGTGCGCAGGTTCCGGTTTCAATTGTATATAGAAATGATTCTTTCAAGAAAGATGGAAAATCTCCGCTACTATTATATGCGTATGGAGCTTATGGGTTAAACTCTGATGCATCATTTAGAAGTAGTCGCCTGAGTCTTCTTGATCGGGGCTTTGTTTATGCAATAGCCCATATCCGCGGAGGGCAAGAACTTGGCAGAGATTGGTACGATGATGGGAGGTTGTTAAATAAGAGAAATTCTTTCAATGACTTTATGGATTGTTCGGATTTTTTTGTTTCAGAGAAATATACTTCGCATGACCGCTTATGTGCGAGTGGCGCTAGTGCTGGAGGACTTTTAATGGGTGTAATAGCAAATGAAAATCCCAAATCATTTGCTGCGATCATTGCTGATGTGCCCTGGGTCGATTGTGTCACGACTATGCTGGATCCAACGGTTCCTTTAACTACCAGTGAGTATGATGAATGGGGGAATCCTACCGATAAGGAATTTTTTGATTATATCTTGAGCTACTCTCCATACGATAACGTGAAGCGGGTTGAATATCCTGCAATGCTTGTCATGGCTGGATTAAATGACTCTCAAGTCCAGTGTTGGGAGCCAGCCAAGTGGGTTGCACAATTGAGAACTAAGAAAATTGGTAATAATCCATTGATGTTAAAAATCAATATGGGATCAGGTCACAGTGGTTCATCTGCAAGGCATGAGAAGTATAAGGAAATTGCTTTTGAGTATGCTTTTTTACTTCGAGTAGTTGACCATTAATTGTATTATTTTTCTAATCTTCATCGACTAATTCATATTCAGCATGAAAATAAAGAGAATCATTCATTCCTATCTAGTATTTATTTCTAGTCTTTTAACATCCCAGCTCATAACGAATGGAGACGAATCAAGAGAGCCTATAAAAGTATTTATTTTTGCCGGTCAATCGAACATGGTTGGTTCAGATTCTAACGTTAAGGACATACAAAGATTCCCTCCCTTCATTGGTTTAGAAAATTCTCAAAAAAATATCAAATTTTCATACTCAATAGGCCGAGAGAGAAAGTTGGAATCAAATGGTTGGCAATCTCTGAGCCCTGTCAATAACGTCGTAGGGCCCGAATTGAGTTTTGCTAGGAGGGTTTCAGCTCAACTGAAATCTCCCATTGCTATTATAAAATGTGCTGCTGGAGGAACTCATCTCGGTGGGGATTGGAATCCTGAAGATCCGATCGGATTCAAAATGTATCCGCTATCACTTGACTTAATTAAATCCTCATTGGCTGACCTTGATCGTCAAAAAATTAAATATCAACTCGAAGGCTTTATGTGGCATCAAGGTGAGAATGATATGTTTAACGAGGATTACATGAAGAATTATGGAGAAAATCTAAAGAAATTTTTAGCAAAGTGGAGGCAAGATCTTAAAGCTCCTGAGCTTAAGTTTTTTATCGGAGAATTATGTACCAAAACGATCTGGGGAATGGATTTGCGTCCGCGAATGTATGCTATTAGCAAGGGGCAGAGAAAAGTTACTGATTCAGATCCGCTAGCTGAATACGTTCCCACCTCTCATGTTGGTGTTGAGATTGGGGGAGGAGTTGGTTTGCACTACCATTATGGGACCCTTGGTCAACTAGAACATGGGATCAATTATGCCGAAGCTTATTTAAAATCTATTGGCAGAGACAAGCCAGCTTCTAGGCCTCTTAAAAAATGGCCCTATAAGAAAGGAGAACCAATAAAATTATTTGTCCTTGCAGGGCACCGGAACATGGAAGGTGAGCGTGCATTTGTTCAGGAGTTAAGAGAAATTGACGACAAAGCATTCCTTGCATCTGATAACTCAGAGATAGCATATAAATATAGTTTAGGAGGATCGTATCGTAAATCAAAGGAATGGGAACCGCTCGGATTGACTGGTTATTATGATAGTTTCGGGCCAGAAATAAGTTTTGGCTCATACCTCCAAAAAAGATCCGTTAATAATATAGCTATTGCTAAATTTACTCATAGTGGTTCGCAGATTATTGACTGGACCCCTGAAGGAAGTTTAGCAAAGTCACGAAATATCTATGGCTCATTTATTTCTTTTGTGAAAGATGCCATTGAAGATCTAAATGATAAAGGTCATGAAGTTTTGCTTGAAGGTGTCTTTTATCATCTTGGTGAGAATGACATGTCATTCTCACCTCACCGCAATAATGCAGCTAAGTGGCTAGATTCGATAATTAAAAATAGTCGTGCCGATTTAAAAACCCCTTCCCTCAAATGGTATTTGAGCCAACAGCCTCCAACAAATGATAAGAGCGTTAACAGTATTGATGTGACTTCAAAAATCGCAGAATTAGCGGGTGCAGATAATTCCATTTTTCATTTAAAGGCTTTTGATCTTATTCCGCAGGAAAAGAAGCTAGTCATATCAACTGAAGGAATAGTTCAGTTGGGAGAATTCATTGCAGATAATTATCTAAAAAATCGCAAATAAATTCGGTTAGAATTTGGAATATCTGCTTTCAGGATTCTTGCTAATCGATTTTTATTCTCTGTTAGTTAATGCTCATAATACCTTTATGGGTCATTTTTATTAGAAAAGATCTTGAACTTGTTGCAAATCGAAAATAAAGCTCAGCTTCATGAAAATCTTACTTTTAATTTGTGTCCTTTGTTTATCAACAATCTCTATCTTTGCAGCCGAGTTCGGTCCGCAACAAATTGTTACCTCAAGTGCTACTGATGTCATTGATGCTTTCCCAGCAGACATGGATGGTGATGGTGACATTGATTTTCTCGCTGCTAAGCCGGGTAATTTTTTCGGTGGGGGCGCAGCAGTTCTCTATCGAAACAATGGAAACGGAAGATTTACAGAGTTGAGCCCATTTACTGGCGGGCCGACGGTACTTGTCAGTAATATTGTTGCCTCTGATTTGGATAATGATGGTGATTTGGACGTGGTCCTAGGTAGTTCGGGAACTCGTTCTGGAGGCGTTCGTGTTTATCGAAATAACGGCAACCTTCGGTTTACGCGGACATTCGATAATGCCAATGCCCCTTACCTTTGGGACATTCATTTGGGTGATGTTAATAAAGATAACAGGCCGGACATCATCTTTGGTCTGGGTGGGAGTTTTGATCAAATTGGAATTTATTTAAATTCTGGTAACATGTTTAATTGGGGCGGCTTGATTGCTGCCAAGACTGGCACAAGTACAGGTGATGAACCTCGCAATATTCATCTGGCTGATATTGATGGTGATGGGGATCAGGATGTTATTTCTGCCAACTATCTTAGTAATCAGATTTCTTATTATCCTAATGGCGGCGCAGTGTCTGTCGTTCGACTCACTTCCTCGTCTCAAACTCGAGGGCCACGTAACGTTCGCACAGGAGATATTAATGGTGACGGCCGCCTTGACCTGATTTCAGTCTCAGTGCTTGATGGGAAAGTTGCGTGGTACAATGGTACAGGCAATGGACGTTTTGGTTCACAAAAACTGATCCATACTTATCCCGCAAGATCAACTGGCGGAGGGCCGGATGGCAGTGATGCCCTGGGTCCGCGCGGCCTTGACGTTGTTGACTTTGATGGAGATGGAGATCTGGATGTTTTTTCAACTTCTGAGATTAGCAATTCAGTTTGCTTACATGAAAATCTAGGATTTGGCACTTTTGCCTTTCCAGTGTTCATTACCAACAGTGCGTTTGGGGTCAATCTTGTGGCTACCATCGATATGGATGGAGATGGAGACCTAGATGTAGTCTCAGCTTCACCTCGTGATAACAAAATTGCTTGGTATGAAACTTTGGGCGGAGGCGCTAAAGATAGTGACGGGGACGGAGTCAATGATGATGAAGACGCTTTTCCCGATGATCCAAGTGAAACCGCCGATAGTGATAAGGATGGTGTCGGTGACAATGCTGATGTATTCCCGCGCGATCCTAGTGAGGTTGCTGATTGTGATAATGATGGAGTAGGCGATAACGAGGACAGAAGATCACCCGAGATAATTGCTAACTTAGAATCGCAAATAACTCAGTTGCAGTCACAAATCGCACAACTCTCTTCTCGACCAACTATTGAACAGTTGCAGGATGCTAGAAATGGATCTGTAATAATTAATGCTGATAACGGAACGGCCACAATTTCTTTTAATATTGAGGAAAGTAATGACCTGAAGACCTGGCAAAATACTGGCGATATAATTACCAAAACCATTCAACTGAAAGATGGCAAAAAGTTTTACCGATTTGCTTTGGATAAGTAACTAAAGCCCGATTGAAAGGTACGCAAAAGGCGTTCGGAGTACATGGGTTATGGCTTAGGGATCCCCAGACATTTACCCATGATTCATTAGACACTAAACAGTGTTAATTTCGCATTTTGCATTGTAGTTAGAGCCGTTCTAGTTACCAAGGTTTAAGTGATGGCTCATCGAAGTAGTCGGAACCAATCGCTCCCTGATCTAATCCAAAAACAAATTCACCAAGTGAAGTGGCGACAACCTTAGAATATTCAGAAAACCCTTCAAAATCGTTATCAGCAGCACACTCTTCGTGGCAAATGTATCTTACTACTCCGAATTCGCTACCCACGTCTGCGATAACGTAATCTCCGTTAGGGCAATGGCCTACTTCGAGATAGCCAAGCCCAAACAACAGCCCGCCTTCTTCCTCGTCCTGTAAACTGGCCACTAAGCCAAATTCACCAAACAGTTCAACTCCGCTGCCAACATATACATCATTTAAAATAAAATGCTACTCTGCAAACTCAATCAGACGGTCTTCTTGACCTCTTTCATTTAAATACTCAATTAACACTCCCTTCATTGGCTTGGGCTCTTCGCAGTATTTCTGGAGAATCCGACGGAACTCAACAGCAGATTGACTAGAGCTCACCTTCTTACTGATTATCAATGCGTTCTCAAGCGATAAGTTCATGAATGACTTGTCCGCCAAACTGTGAGAGCTGTTTGTGGCGTCCTCCATGGAAATAGGTCAACTTATTATCATTAAGCCCGAGTAAATGCAGAATTGTAACGTGTAGATCACGAATTGGATGAATTACTTCCGAAGCTTTAGCTCCTATTTCATCAGTAGCTCCAACAATGGTCCCTTTTTTGATCCCTCCTCCTGCGAGCATCATTGTCATCGCATCAATGTTATGGCCCCGTCCCAAGGCATAGACGCCGCCTCGCCTATTATTATCAGGCGTCCGTCCAAACTCACCAGTCCAAACGACTAGAGTGGAGTCAAGCATGCCTCTTCTTTTCAAATCCTTAATTAGAGTGGCCATCGGCTTGTCGACACTTCTTATTCGAGAACTGTGCCCTCGTTCCAGATAGTCATGGCTGTCCCATCCTCCTGAAAAAATTTGGATAAATCTCACGCCTTTTTCTACGAGTCTTCGTGCCATTAAGCACTGGCGACCAAATGAGGCAGTGTGATGATCATTCATTCCATATTCTTCACGAATGGATTCTGGTTCATCTTTTAGATCAATTACGCCCGGTACCTCCATTTGCATTCTGTAAGCCAGTTCATAACTTTCAATACGAGCATCAAGGTCGTTATGATTTGGATGTTTTTCAGCATGACGACGATTCATGAAAGCTAATTCGTCCAAGGATTGTCTTTGGTGTTGCCTAGTTTTGTGAGGGGGAGATTGAAGGTCAAGAATGGGGGATCCTTTGGGGCGTAGCCGCGTGCCTTGATAATGAGCAGGAAGAAAGCCATTGCTCCAGTTCCTCGCTCCGCCTTGAGGAAGTGCAAGTTCACTCATGACTACATAACCCGGTAAGTTTTGATTCATTGAACCTAGACCGTAGTTGACCCAAGAGCCAATGGCCGGATCACCACCTAACCGGCTCCCAGTATTCATATGAAAGAGGGCCTCAGGATGGTTCAGAGATTCTGCCTGACATCCTCGATAATTACATAGTTCATCAGCTATTTCAGGGTCCGCTAAGTGCACCCATTGATCACTCATGTCCAGACCAGATTTTCCAACTTTTCTTGATCCAAAAGGACTACCGACATAAAAACGATATCCCGTTGCGAGGCCTGATTTGCTTTTTGATTCCATTTTATGCAAGCCGTTAAGTTGTGGTTTAGGATCAAAGGTATCTACCTGACTCGGGCCTCCTTCCATGAATAACATGATAACTGCCTTTGCCTTTGCATCGTGCATTGGCTTTTTAGGTGACAGTGGACCTGCTGAGTCTTTTGCTAAAAGATCAGTCATTGCCAGAGCTCCAATTGAAGATCCTAGCCCGAAGAGGTGTTCACGACGATTCAGGTAGTGCATTTTGGATAGGAAAAAATTTACTAGTATTAATAGATATAAATGAATTCGTTGGTATTAAATAATAATAAGCAAAGATCCGCTAGTGCTCTGGTATTGGCACTAACATCAGATGGTTTTTTGTCAGGTGTGTAGCTTTCATAATTTGGCAGAATTTCTTCATATTCAAAAGGTTTTCCGCTCAATTCTTCGACTAATGAGCGGGTAATTTTAGTTGGGTAGTTAATTTTTTCTGGTTCATGTTTTCTGTGATATTCGCGCATCTTGAGGACATATTTTTCGAGTCTTTCGCGTTCTTTTTTTTCTGGTACGCGACCAAATGTTAATTGAACGGCACGTTTCACTTGAAGAGGAACCGTATTCATTTCTTTTTCAACACGAAGAGCCAAAGCAATTGATCTGTCACTGATGGTATCGCTGTTCATGAGAGAGAATACTTGCGGGGTGACTGATTGACTGACTCTTGCTTCACATGAATCGTTAGGGTTAGGTTGGTTAAAAATTTCTAGAAAAGGATCAGCCTGCCCGCGGACCCGGTAAGCGTAAAGAGTTCTTCGATTACGTTCTTTTGGCGTTCTCGATGGTTGATGTGCCGGAGCAATAGAGAACTGGATCATTCTGGGTTCTAGTGCCACTTCTATATTAATTTCTGACATCATTGGTAGCCCTCCAATTAAAGGGTTGAGTTCTCCTGTAATCTTCAAAAGGCTGTCTCTGATCTGATCTGCTGTGAGTCGACGTGGTAAATGATAAGCAAATAAATTATTTTCCGGGTCCTTCGTTTGCAGTTCTTTGAATTGAGGGTGTGAACTAGATTGCATGTATGTTTTAGAAAGCATGATCATTTTGTGTAACCGCTTGAATTTCCATCCATGTTCAACAAAATCTTTGGCTAGCCAGTCCAATAGATCTGGATGAGTTGGTTTGAGGCCTTTGGCGCCGAAATTGTTAGGGTTCCCTGCGATTGGTTTACCAAAATGATGTTGCCAGACGCGGTTCACAATGGATCTGCTTGTGAGTGGGTTCTTTGGATTTGCAATCCATTTAGCAAAGGCTAACCGGCGACCTTGCAGCTCATTTTTAATTAGATAAGGATTATCATTACCATCTGAGACTGGCACGCCAGTAGCACTCAATACACCGGGCCTTACTTTTTCCCCAGGTGCCAGAAGTGATCCTCCCATATAAATTCTGCTATTAGGGATCCAATCATTATTAGTTTTTTTGATCCTTAGTTTTCTGGCATTTAGGAACGTAGGATCCTGACCATTGTAAACGCTCTGAGATAGAGGTTCATACCGTTCTAGTCTTCGCCCCCAAATCCATGAATCTTGTTCTCTAACTTTTAAACGTCCTTGATCAATATAATTAAGTCCAACATGTCGCGGAGGCTTCATGTCATCAGGCAGGTTTTTTCGTTTGTCATGAGGAACGTAAACTGTTCCCTTATTAATAAACCAATTCCTTGCTGCGGCTTCACGTTTCTCAGTCAGTTCTCTTGTTTTTTGTTTTGCATAATTCAACATTCTTTGGACATGTTTTTTTCCTTGGGAGAATCTTTCCAAGTTTTCTTCCTGCATAAAGGGAGTATGCCTTTCTGCCATCTGAGTCCCGGCAAACACTGAATACATCCGGTAATAGTCGCGGGTTGGCAAAGGATCAAATTTATGATCGTGGCACTTAACGCAGCGCATAGTAAGACTTAAAAAAGTTTGCCCCACCGAGTTGACCACATCATCTAAGAAAATCTGACGAGCTTCAGAAACTTTGACCATTGCTGGATCCCATGGACCCATGCGAAGAAAGCTTGTCGCAATAAGTAATTCTGGATTACGATTTTCTTTGGCTTGCTGTTGCCATAATTCATCTCCTGCAATTTGCTCAATGATAAATTCATTGTAAGCCTTATCGTTATTAAATGAACGCACTACATAATCTCGGTAACGCCATGCATTAGAACGTTCATAGTCATTAGAGTATCCTCCAGTGTCAGAGTAACGTGTCACGTCCAGCCAGTGTTGGCCCCAATGTTCTCCATAATGCGGGCTCTCCAGTAATTTATCGATCAAGTCTTCCCAAGCTTCGACTTTGTTTTTTTCCCATGAGATTCTGAATTGATAAATTTCATATGGTGAAGGGGGTAGTCCTGTAAGGTCGTAATATGCGCGTTTGACTAGGACACGGAAATTCGCTTCAGGCGCACTAAAAGAACCACTACTTTTAATTTTACGCCTAATAAAGAAGTCTATTGGTGTATCTTCTTGTTTTGGAATGCGTTGTTTTTCTATTTGTTGAAATGCCCAAATATCATTTTTTTTGTATCGGCGATAGGTCCAGTCTTCTGAAAGTCCACCACTAGTTTTGACGAGCACACCATCTTTTGTGATTAATTCTTTTCTGTCCTTAGTTATGTATTTTTTCTGAATCTCCTTGTCTGGCCATTTTGCGCCAGTCTTAATCCATGCCTTGATCTCTTCAATTTGTTCCTTACTTAGCTTATCATTTTCCTTAGGTGGCATTCCGGGCCAATCGTCTTCATGTTCTCTGGTAATAGCTAAATACAAGGGACTTTGCATTGGTTTGCCAGATTGAATTGAAGAGATTCCGCTTTCCCCTCCTCTCATGAGTCCTTCGCGGGAAGTTAGATCGAGTTCACCCTTTATTTTTTTTCTATTCTCCCCATGACAGGCGAAGCATTTACTGCTGAGGATATTACGGACTTTCAAAGAAAAAAGACGCTCGCTTTTTTCTTGTTCTGAGGCGTTTACTTTTCCAATGAAAGTATAATGAAATGCCAGTATGCCTAGGATAATCAAGTGTGGGTTCAATTGTAATAAAGCTTTTAAATTAAATTAGATCGCTTGTCCGGTAGGACGCAGTTGAATATCTCCAATTTCGACGTGCGAAGGAGCTTCGATAATATGAGCTACAGAATCGGCAACATTAATCGGATCAAGCATATGAATTTCATTTTTCAGTTGATTTAGTTTTTCTTTATCCCCTTTAAAGTAGAGATCTAGTAAGGGAGTATCTACAAAACCCGGTGAGATCATTGCTACGCGTGTTTTATTATTAGAAGCTTTAAGTTCAAACCTTAATGCTTCGGTCACTGCTTTGACTGCAAATTTGGTTGCTGCATAAAAACCCCCGCTCGGAGGCACTCTGTGACCAGACATGCTAGATAAATTTATAATGTGTCCTCCTTTATCGGGGTTAAATTTTTTTAGAGCGAATTGGCAACAGAGGGTAAGGGCTAGAACATTGACGTTTAAGAGCTCGCGGAAGTCTGATAATTCTCCGTTTATTATTGATGCTTTTGGGGCAATTCCAGCACTATTTATTAGGACATCAATTCGTTCACCTGCTTCACTAAAAAGGTTTTCGATTTGCTTAGTATCATTGAGGTCAGCAACGATGAAATGTCCATTAATTGATTCAGCAACGCTTTGAATTTTCTGTTTATTACGACCACTTGCAATGACTGAATAGCCTCGTTCAGCTAATGCCTTGGCACAGGCAGTTCCGATTCCGCTCGATGCTCCCGTAATTAATGCTGTTTTATTTTTTAAGCTCATATTTTTTAGGCCTCGGGAAGAGTTCAATATGTTTGTCATAGACTCTTTGCAATTCTTCGATAGGAGTCTGATGATCATCGACACGTAGATCGCGAAATCTGTCGTTGTTTCCTCCATATCCCCAATTCTTTTTTACTACTAAAAGCGAAGCTGACTGACGGCCTCGCTTATCACCTCCGGCTAATTGACCAGCCTTGAGTGCACTTATTAATCGTTGTGCGAGTGGTGCTTTCCCATTACTTTGAATGAATGATTTAGCCATCTCGGATATGACATTTTCATTAGCTAGAATATTACCTTGGATAGTGAAATTTTTTCCACTGATGGCCCCTGCCCAATTCATGCATTTTTCACCTGTGAAATTTGTTGCATTACCATTTGAAGCCAAGACTCCGACCTGACGGTAGGCTTTTGCTGGATCATTTTCTGTCAATAAAGCAATAACTTCTTTTGGTGATTTTCCTTTTTCTAATAGTTCTAATCCCTTCTGTCCATAATTTACATTAGCAAAGGATTGAGTGGCGATGGCTCCAATTTCGGCCCGTGCCCATGGTACAACAGCTCCAACGGCTACAATTTTACTTTGCACTGCTACACCCAATTCTCCGGTATCTGGATCGCTACCAACGATAGAG
Source organism: Verrucomicrobiaceae bacterium (assembly GCA_004211885.1). Classification (GTDB taxonomy): domain Bacteria; phylum Verrucomicrobiota; class Verrucomicrobiia; order Verrucomicrobiales; family DEV007; genus EC70. The sequence continues at coordinate 18,322 of SHBV01000013.1, read as the reverse complement.
AAAGTAGCGACTGGTGAAGATTCAAAATGACAGCTAAGAAGTATTGAGATTGATAAATGAAGAGTCAGAATGGCCATAAATTAAGAGTTGTCCTTTAATAATATTCTATATGAGACTAATAATTTGGAAAGCATTGGTTCGTGGGCTATTTTTATACTCTAATGCCTAATACTTTTGGTCATAGCTTTCGAATTACTACTTTTGGGGAATCTCATGGTGGGGGCGTTGGAGTCGTCATTGATGGATGTCCTCCAGGCATTGAGATTTCAGAAGAACAGATACAAATTGAATTGGACCGTCGTCGTCCAGGCCAAAGTGAGATTGTAACTCCTAGGGATGAGGATGACCGTTGCGAAATCCTTTCAGGCACCTTTGAAGGCAAGACATTAGGAACTCCAATATCTGTCCTAGTTCGAAATAAGGATGCGAGGCCTGAATCATATTCTGAGATGGCTCATAAGTATCGCCCCTCTCACGCTGACTTCACCTATGATTCGAAATATGGTTTAAGGAATTGGCAAGGAGGGGGCAGAGCCTCTGCCCGAGAAACTATTGGACGTGTTGCTGCTGGCGCGATTGCTAATGAGGTCATTCGTAAGCAATTCAGCGAGAAATTTGATATAGTGGCGCATGTATTGGTAGTTCAGGACATTGTTGGAGATGCGGATCTTGCGGCGCTGACCCGTTCAGATGTAGAATCTAATATTGTGCGTTGTGGAGATCCCGTTGCTGCTGAAAAAATGATCGAACGCATCAAAGAGGCCAGATCTAATGGCAATTCATTGGGGGGAATAGTCGAATGCGTAGTACGAGGAGTGCCTACTGGGCTCGGGGATCCGGTATTTGACAAACTAGAGGCTGACCTCGCTAAGGCGATGATGAGTTTGCCTGCCACAAAAGGATTTGAGATTGGCTCTGGGTTTGAGGGAGTACGTATGTCAGGTAAGGAACATAATGACGCTTTTTATATGGATGAGGACCGCGTCAGAACAAAGTCTAATTATTCAGGAGGCATTCAAGGTGGTATAAGTAATGGTGAAAATGTTATCTTTAGAGTAGCATTTAAGCCTACGGCTACCATCATGACTGAGCAGGAAACAGTCAATTCTTCAGGTGAAGAAACAACTCTCAAAGGACGGGGTAGGCATGACCCTTGTGTTTTGCCGAGAGCCGTTCCCATGGTTGAAGCTATGGTTGCATTGGTGATGTGTGATCATGCTCTTCGGCAAAGGGGGCAATGCGGTGGCGCATGAATGACATGACCTGTTTTTATTGGATACTTGATAATTACTAAAGATAAATGGAATCCGATCTTTTTAATGGAGCTTTGCCTTTTCCGATTAATTTCACCACTTTGTCTATTGCTCTCGTTATTCTAATTGCCACGATTGCTTTTTTACGCGGAGTCATTGGGATGTTTGTTGGATTGGCATGTATGATGATTGGCGTTTATTGTGCTTATACCATTTATCCTCTTTTGCCTGAATGGTTATCTCATGTGATAGATAATCCTTCACCTCTACTAATCTTTTCTCTTACTTTAGGTTCTGCATTTTGTGTCTATTTATTTTTGCGATTACTCGCTGGGGCCTTTGTTTTGAGTCCATTCAGAAAAAAAGAAAAGAAAAGGATCCTTCGAGGGCCCGTGGGTATGGTGTTGAGCTTAATTCCTGCAACTGCACTCATATTTGTTTTAGGAGTGGCATTATGGACTGTAGGCACGCTTTTTTCTGTCGAACATACTAAAGAAGGTGTGTCTGTTCAGCCTGGATTAAATGCGGCTCAAAGGCCTTTTTGGGCTCGTTGGAATTATGCTTTAGAAAGGGATTGGATAGGAAAAGTCATTGGTAAAATTGATCCACTTTCTGCGCGTGCTAAGGGTGCGATATCAAATTTTCTAGTCACTTTGAAAGATGATTCGGCTGGAGGAGAATTATCCAAACATCCAAAGATTTCAAGGGTACTAAGGACGCCAGGGCTTCGAGACCTCGCTGACGATCCTGAAGTGGCTGGATTAATTAAGGATGGAGACTATATCCGTTTGTTGAATCACCCTAAGATTAGAGCGACAGCATCTGATCCGAAGTTCAATAAGTTACTTGATGACTTGCCAGTGCCAGTGGAAGAGATAGTGGACAAATCACTTTACAGAGAAGAACAAGGATTGCTTGTTAGGAGGCAAAGTAGATTGCGACTTGATCCTTGATCTTAATCCAACATCATAAAAAAGTGCAATATATTACTACTATAGGTTTGGAGGTTCATGTGCAGCTGAAGACGCAAAGCAAAATGTTTTGTTCATGTCCTGTAAGTTTTGGTGATGAGCCAAATAAGAATACGTGTCCTACTTGTCTTGGTTTGCCTGGTGCCTTGCCTGTTCTTAATAGGGGAGCGATAGAGAGAACGGTCTTGGCTGGAATTATGCTTGGGTGCGAGACTCCCCCCATCAGTAAGTGGGATCGGAAAAATTACTTCTATCCCGACATGCCTAAAAATTATCAAATCAGTCAGTTTGATTTGCCCCTTTGTTTGGGTGGAGGAGTTCCACTTTATGATCATTGTTATCCGAAAGATGCACAGAAAGATATTCAAGAGTCTGGCAAAGTGATTGGGCTGACTCGGATTCATCTTGAGGAAGACGTAGCAAAGAGTACGCATTCGTCTCAAGGAACCTCTATTGATTTTAATCGTGCGGGAACTCCACTCATGGAAATTGTTAGTGAGCCAGAAATCACCTCAGCGGAGGAAGCCTTTGCTTACTTGAATTCTCTTAGGCAGATATTAATTTATGGAGATCTTTCAGATGCTGATATGGAAAAAGGACAAATGCGGTGTGATGTTAATGTTTCGATTAGGCCTGACTCTCAGCAAGAGTTAGGCGTGAAAATAGAGCTGAAAAATATGAATTCTGTAAGTGCCGTGCGTCGTGCTCTGCATTACGAAATTAGTCGTCAGATTCGCGTAGTTAAAGATGGTGGAGAACTCGTGCAGTCCACGCGCCGATGGGATGATGATATAGGTGAGACTCAACAAATGAGAACTAAGGAAGACGCTCATGATTATAGATATTTTCCGGACCCGGACCTTTTGCCTGTGAAGACTGAAGAAATTATTAAAAAAATGAGTCTTCAGGTTCCTGAACTACCCCATCAAAAAGCAGAGCGGTTCGTAAGAGATTTTTCTGTCAGTCAATATGATGCTAGCGTCCTTTCGAGTGACCGGGATTTAGCCTTATATTTTGAAGAAACTGCAAATGAATCCGATGCGAAGAAGAAAGTGGCAAATTGGGTCATCAATAACGTGTTAGCAGTCTTGAACGAGCGTGATCTTAAAGTTGCTCAATGTCCTGTCAGTCCTTCAAAACTTGCTTTAATTATTAAATTAGTTGAATCGGGGAAAATCTCTAATAATCAGGCAAAAGAAATTTTTGCAGTGCTATTTGATAATCCTGATAAGAATCCTCAAGATATAATTACCGAACTTGGGTTTGAGCCTGCCGATTCTACCCTCATTGAATCTATAGTAGAAGAAGTCATTGTTAATAACCCTGAAAAAGTTAAAGAGATCCAAGGAGGGAACGAGAAGCTCATTAACTGGCTAACTGGGCAGGTAATGAAAGCAAGTGAGGGAAAAGCTAACCCAAAAATTATAGGTGATTTATTACGTGAAAAGATTCTATAACCTGATTTCAGTGTTTGGATTTTTTCGGTTTTTAAATAGATCTTTTTTTTGAATCATTGCGTTCATGCACTAGAGTACATGAGGAATTGACTTCTTTTTCTCTCAACCACAAAATAACCCTATATTATTATGTGATTTTCCTGACGATAGGGAAGTAAACTGCAAAACCTAAAATTTTTATGCTGCTACAAAAACTCATCGCTATTATTACAATTACTGCTCTATCAGCAGTCAGTTTCATGATTCAGAATGCTTCTGCTGAGGATGAAAAAAGAAAAGTTAATCCTGAAACCGATAAGGCATATGAACATGTCATTGCACCGATCCTTGCATCAAGATGCACAGGATGTCATGGAGCAAATAAGGCAAAAGGAAAGATTCGTTTACATACACAGGATGAAATACAGAAGAGTGAAACTGTCGTAGGAGGTAAAGCAGAAGATAGTACTCTCATTGAGCGTATTATGCTGCCTGACGATGACGAGGATGTGATGCCCCCGGAAGGCAAGGATCGCCTCAGCGCAGAACAGAAAAAGATTATTAACTGGTGGATAGCAGAAGGAGCCAGTTTTGATAAAAAAATCTCCGAACTTAATGTTCCCGCTGATCTTGGAACAATTATTGCCGGTCTTGTTTATTCTAAGCCTAAGCAGGTGACCATTACGAAAGCATTTAACCTTCCTGATCTGGAGCAACCTGCTGATGCAGGTGCAGTAGGAGCAATAGATAAGGCAGGAGTACTTATTATGCAGCTTGCTCAAGACACTAAATATTTATCTGTTAACGCTATTAATGTTGCCAAAAGTTTTAATGACGCCCAGGTTAAACTTTTGATCCCAGTCAAAACTCATCTCACATGGTTAGACGTATCTCGTAGCGGTATCACTGATCAATCCGCATCTGATGTGGGCCAATTATCAATGCTAACTAAATTACACCTTGAGAATACGGGAATAACTGACCAAATGCTTCAGCATGTAGGAAAACTTTCAAATCTTGAGTATCTAAATGTTTATGGAACCAAAGTAACAGATGCAGGTTTAGAACATCTCAAAGGATTAAAGAAATTAAAAAAATTATATGTGTGGCAGACCGGTGTAACTGAAGCTGGAGCCAATAAATTGAAAGAAGCGATTCCGGGCCTGACCGTTAACATGGGTTGGAAAGAACCCAAGAAAGAGGACAAGCCCGAAGAGCCCAAAAAAGGATAATTGTCATTTATCAATTGGTCGGGTAGTTTGATTTTTTCCAGAAAAATGGAGAGTCAAACCTCTCTTTTCCCAATACTTGCAGATTTGTGACTCAGTTTTATTGAACGATTTGCCTTCCCAAAGTATTGCCTGATCAGAAGGAATAAAACGAACAGATTTTTTTTTATGTTCATGAATATTAACGACTGAATTCTCAAGAAAATTTCTAAGTCCTCCAAGATTACGAGAGGCAAGTTCCATTTGATAGTGAGTTAAAAATAAAGCTCCCGCGTATTTTGCATAAGCATTGTTTTCATTCATTCTGTTGTCTTTTGCCCAAGTGTGAGTGGACATCATTGTGAGATTCTGCATGGATGGAATCACTACTGTCGGCTGCTCTTCATGTAACCAGTTTACATTGAGGTGTTGAATAATTTGCTTTGAACAATTAATAAACCTATATCGGCCTGGTGCATATTGGAGAGCTGAAAAATATTCTGCTATTCCCTCAGTCAGCCATGTTGGTAATGCATAGAATTGGTCTCCCATGGCTTGATGGATTAGTTCGTGAACGAGTAGCCGATAACGTTGACGAGGTTGTAGGTTTGAACCGTTGTTCTTTGTTTCTATTAAATGCTCTAGACTTACTTTTACCTCTTTGCTGTGCCCATCGAAATATCCTATCGTTCCTTTAGGCGCTCCTGATTTAAGGTATTCTGAATTCTTATTAAAAATACGTACCAAATGTTTATTTTTATTTGCTAGCGGTCCTGTGGAAATAAGGTGTAGTGGAAATAAAACTAGCACATGTTGAACGGATTCTGCTAGAGTTGCAATTTCAGTAACTCTAGTTTGCCTGATCCTTTGGTCGGCAATAATGAGATATGAATGAGTGGCGTAGTTATATCCTTTTAAGGTTTTCAATTCAGTCCATTTGGCTTTAGGAGCATCAAATTTTTGAGGCCAAGGCTTCGAATAGTTCAAAGATTGCATCGCAAGTAACGCCACGATTATTGCTCCCATTTTCATTGTTACGAATACAAAGTCCTTTCACTTTATCATCAACCAAATGAAAGGATTATACTAAATAAAACTTTCAGAATGAGCCTGTTAGTTGGTAGTTAGTGTGAGTCCATTGAAAGCCGAATTATTATTTATGTTTCCTACTCGCGTTGTTTGATAAAAATGCTAAAGTTAAGGTTTGTTAACTATTTATGAGAACCTCTCCAATAACTCAATTAGGATTTCTTACCCTTGCTATCATTCTCATGTTAGGATGTTCATCCACTGGGGGGAAATATGAAAATAGTGATAATACAGCCTATTTAGATGGGGAAGGGAAGAGGCGTGGTTTGTTTGGTGGGCGGCAGAAAAAAAAATCAGCTCCCCTTCAAAATCCAAATATTAATATTCGGGTAGATCCTAGACTGGCCCGTTCTTTGACTTACTCGCGCGTAAGAACTGAAGGGCCATTCATTGCTATGACTTTCGATGATGGCCCACACCCAGTTCATACTCCTCGATTACTTGACATCCTCAAAAGAAGAAATATACGAGCCACTTTTTTTGTTGTGGGGACAAATGCTCGGCGGTACCCGCAGTTAATTAGAAGAATAATTGCTGAGGGGCATGAGATTGGGAACCATACTGTAAATCATAAGTATCTAAGTAGAATTAGTATTGAAGAGGCAAGAGCGGAAGTGCTTGGTTGCGAGAAGGCGATTGTAGCGGCTTGTGGAGTTAAACCCCGTATTCTCCGTCCTCCTGGTGGACATATAAACGATCGAGTTAAGGTCTGGTTGAAAAAAGAATTTGGATATAGCACAATCATGTGGGCCGTTGATCCTGAGGATTGGAAGCGTCCAGGATCTGATGTAGTGGCTCGTCGTATTATTTCAGAAACGGATCCTGGTGAGATTGTACTTGCTCATGATATCCATGGACCGACAATCGCAGCAATGCCCAGGGCACTTGATGGTTTGCTATCCAATGGTTATCGATTTGTGACTGTCAGTCAGCTCATAGCTATAGAGCGGCGAAGCGTAGCTAGAATTTCTAGCAATGATAATAATTTACTTAGCAGTTCGATTCCTTTAAATGGGAAAAAACGAGACCAATAAAAGGAGCATTTCCAAGTAGATTTACACTGAAAGAAAATCCTGCTAAGCTTACATCATGCAAGCTGATGATTTCTTTTCTAATCGTGAAGGCTTGCGGAAAATATTAACCACTTTTAGGGAAACTGGGCATGATCTTGGCATGCCCGAATCCGAACTGGCAGGTCTGAGTTCTGCTGCTGCTGCACTCGATAGCCCCCTAATAGTTATGTTAATCGGAGCCAAAGGCAGCGGTAAGACTAGTTTAATTGAAACGCTTTTAGGGGATAAATTATCAACTCTCAATAATCAATCATCTGAGTCGATCATATTTTGGAGGTATGGGGTGCGTTCATTTGATCAGACTGAGAATGATTTTACTGAGTCTTATCGTCCATGTTCAGGATTAAAGGAATTTGAGTTCATTGAGGTCCCGGGTACCCGCCATGCTTCTGATCCAGATTTGCTAAGAAAAGCATATCTAATTGCTGATGTGGTTTTGGTGGTTTTTACGGCGACGGATCCTTGGGACACTGAATCTTTTGACTTTATTAGTGATTTAGAAATAGGGGCGAAGCGTCCGGTGACATCAGTCATTACTAATACTGATCAACGTACTGATGAGGAATTACAGGCTATTGCTGAATTTGTCGGGAGCTCAGGTAATAAAAGTTTGGATGATGAAATTCAAGTCCATCAAATTTCTTCGTCCGGTTCATTTTTAAATCGATCAAATGATAATAAGCAATTTCTTATTGAATGGATTATTAAATCTTTGGAAAAGAGACAGCCATTTGTGAACAGGCGGGCTCGGGCTGAATTGACTCTTGCCAACGCTACAAACCAGATAGCTGAAGTGTTGGAAAATGCTGTCGATACAACTAAAACCGAGGAGGAATTTTTATTGTCACTTGATAAATTGATATCTCTTTCTCAGGAGGAGATGATGCATGATTTTGCTAAGGCCTTTAAAAAAGATATTGATACCCTAAAAAATGAATTAAGAGATCTCAGAAAGGTTTTGATTAAGTCGAACAGTTTAATTGGTATTTTATTTTTTATTGGCAGTAAGAATTTCTTTTTACAGAAGCGCCGGATCTTGGAAAGTATGAATAAAAGCATAACGGATCATGAGGCTCTAATTATGCAGAAAATAGAAAAGCATACCAAGGAACTGGATCAATGTTTTGACAAAGGGTCCAGCAACGTGATGGATGATACTGTATTGTTATCCTTTAATGATTCTCAGGAATTTTCAATTGAGACTTGGTGCCATGAGACATCCAATTCCGCTAAGGGAGTTCTTGAAAAAGCAATTATGGAAAGTGATAATTTCAAACAGATAATTTCTAAATTAAGATACTCTTCTCTATTTGCTTTATTCACATTATTGTCAGCCTCTGTTTCTTCGTGGTTTATGCATTCAAAAATGGGAAATCCCTTTCATGGTTTTTCATTTGTTTTTTTGGTAATAGTTGGGATTTTCTTTATATTGTCGATTCACATGAGGCGTAAGGTTATCTCATTATATGATCAAGAATCCTCAGCTATTCGAGAACGGATAAAAGAGCAGCTCACGGAACTTTATAGTTCACCTATTGAACAATTTTATAAACCCTATAAGGATGCGAATTTAATGTTACGAAATAAGTATGAAGAACGCTCTTGCCGACGTAAAATTTCTAGTGTTTGCGTATCAAATGCACTAAAGACAGCCAAAAAAATCTTGGCAAAATCTCTTTTTTAATGACTGATAGCTACACCAAATAACTAAATGCCTGATCATTCCAATATTGGTGCGAAGAATAACCGCTCCAACGTCTTTCGAGCTCGTTCTTTAAGTACAATTGTTTTGTGGGCCTTGATTTCTTCTGCTGTTTATTTTGATAGGCCAATAATTTTTTCTTCTATTATTATACTCATAGGATCCTTGGGTATATATGAGTTTTTTGGTTTGTTAAGCCTCACAAGAACTCCTGCCTTTCAAGGTGTCAGAATTTCTACTCTCTTCCTTAGTTTTCTGTATTTGTCTTTGATGGCCTATTTCCTAAGTGGGCAATGTAATGTTGGGTCCATGTATATTGATTCTGCAGCTATTGCCTTGCTGTTGATTGTTTTGACGGCCCTTTTTTTATTCTATCCAATTGATGGAACTAATACTAAGGACCTGTTTTTTGGTTCCGTATTCGGGTTCATCTATATCCCGGTATTGATTTCGTTTTTGCTTCGAATTCTTTATTTGAATGATGATTCATCTGAAGGACGGGGAGGTGAGTATTATATTATATTTTTACTAGTCGTAACAAAATTTTCAGATATGGGTGCCTACTTAATTGGAACGCTCATTGGCAAACATAAGATGATTCCACATATTAGTCCGGGTAAGACCTGGGAAGGATTTATTTTTGGATGCTTAACTTTTGCTGTAGGGGGTGGATGTTTAATCTTTTATTTATTCAAAGATGGAATGCCATTGTTTACATGGCAATCAGTTGTCATTTTAAGTTTTTTTCTTGCGATTATTGCTGCTCTTGGCGATTTGGCTGAGTCAGTTCTTAAACGTAGTCTTGCGGTCAAAGACTCTGGTAATATATTGCCAGGCATTGGTGGTGTGCTGGACCTAGTGGATAGTGTTCTGTTTACTGCTCCTGTTGTATTTATTTATTTAACTTACTTATCCTGATCCATGGCCAAGAGTACAAAGAAAGTGGTCATTTTGGGTTCAACAGGCTCGATAGGAGTCAGTGCGCTTAAGGTAGCCAATGATTTATCTGAAAGAATTGAAATCGTTGGGCTCGGTGCCTATAAGTCAGCGGACAAACTGCTTTCTCAGCTGAATCAGACAGGGGCACGAGCAGCTTGCCTTAGCGATGAGGACGCGGCTAAAAGTATTAGTGCTGATGTTCCTTCTGGAGTTGATATGTTTTCCGGTGACGAGGGATTAGTTGAGCTTGCGACTCTTGAAGAGGCAGACATTGTCTTAATTGCTATTGTAGGTATTGCGGGTCTTAAGCCTGCATTGGCTGCGCTAGAAGCAGGGAAGGATCTGGCCGTTGCAAGTAAAGAGATACTTGTTATGGCTGGGCAAGAAGTCATGGAAACAGCGTCGCGGACAGGGTCGAAAGTTTTGCCTGTCGACAGTGAGCATAATGCAATTTTTCAATGTCTTGAGGGTAAAGAAAATGACACTGTTTCGCGGTTAATATTGACAGCTTCTGGCGGACCTTTCAGGAAATATGGAAGGAAAGAATTAGAAAGTGTTAGTGTTGAAAAAGCACTAAATCATCCTACTTGGGACATGGGGCCAAAGATCACTGTGGATTCAGCGACTCTCTTTAATAAGGGTCTTGAAATGATTGAAGCTCGGTGGCTTTTCGATGTTGAGATGAATCGAGTTGATGTCATTGTTCATCCTCAGAGCATTATTCACTCGATGGTTGAATTTATTGATGGATCGATTTTAGCTCAGCTCAGTGTTACGGATATGTGCTTTCCTATTCAATATGCTCTTACGTGGCCTGAGCGCGTTCCGAACAGCTTGCCTCCGGTTGATTTTGCCGATCTTGGAAAATTAGATTTTGAAGAGCCCAGAACTGAGGATTTTCCTGCACTTGATCTTGCCCGTGCAGCCGGCAATGCTGGAGGAACTTTGCCAGCAGTGATGAATGCAGCTAACGAAATTGCAGTGGCACAATTTTTGAAAGGGCAATTGAGATTTCCTGGTATATGGAAACATGTTGAATCAGTAATGACGAATCATAATGTCATTGAGAGCCCCGCCATCGAAGAATTAATAGAAGCTGATCAATGGGCCCGAAGTTATCCTATCGCATGATTCATTTCAGATACAGTTTTTGCGATCATTGATATGAGGTGATATAGTGGTAGATCTCAATAAATAAAACCTCATAAATACATAAAAAATAATGGATTCAGTTATAGGCCTCGGAAAGATATTATGGACTCTTTTTCAGGTTATTGTTCTTTTCAATATATTAATTGTTGTACATGAATTGGGCCATTATTGGGCAGCTAAATGGCGGGGCCTCAAAGTGGAAAAATTTCAAATATGGTTTGGTAAGCCTATTTGGAAAAAAAAGATTAAGGATGTGCAGTGGGGTCTCGGATGGATTCCTATGGGTGGCTTCGTTGCTTTGCCTCAAATGGCCCCAATGGAAATGTTGGAAGGCAAGAACGAAGAGCAGGAATCCCTGCCCCCAATAACGCCAAAAGATAAGATCATTGTGGCCTTTGCCGGACCATTATTTAGTTTTGGTTTGGCCTTTGCTTTTGCTCTCCTCGTTTGGGGTTTTGGCAAGCCTGTCAGGGAACAGCTTCAGAGTACTGTAGTTGGCGCAGTGGTACCAGGAATGCCTGCCGAATTGGCTGGTGTTCTTCCCGGAGATCAAATTCTTGAAATTGATGGAGTCAAAGTTAAAAGCTTTGGTGGAATGGTTGATTCAGTACTCGAACGTATCATTTATAGTGAGGGTGAGGAGATCGTTTTTTTAATAAAGAGGCAAGGAATTAACGAACCTCTTGAGATTCGTTCTGGTTTCAATAAAGAAGAAAGACCGGCTCACCAGAGGCAAGATTTTCGCAGGGTTGGAATTACCCCTATATCAGAATCCATTGTTGATAAAACGGTTTCTAATAGCCCTGCAGAGAAAGCCGGTCTTAAGCGAGGAGATAAAATTTTAGAAGCGAATGGGCAAAAATTATTTGGTCGAGAAGTGTTAAGTTTTATCATTCAGAAAATGGGTGATGACATTAAACCGATCGAATTACTGGTTCTAAGAAACAGTGAGAAGATAAAAGTTTCCATAGTGCCAGAAGTGCCAGCCCAACCAGAAGAGAGCCCCGCTATGCTTGGATTGCACTGGCAATTACCTCCAATGACGATCCAGAGGCCAGGTCCTGATCCTTTTACCCAGATTTGGAACGGTGCCACTGCTATATTTAGGACTCTGAGTGCTCTGATGCCTTGGCATGATGCTGATGTGAGCGTTTCACAGATGAGTTCTGCAGTGGGCATTGGTAAGCACTATTATGATACTCTCAGTGACCCAGTCTATGGTTGGCGTTTTGCTTTTGTGCTAAGTGTTCTGATTAATGTGAACTTAGGAATGTTGAACCTCCTCCCATTACCTGTCTTGGATGGGGGGCATATTGTGATGGCGCTATATGAATGGATATTTAAATCTCCTTTAAATATAAAATTAATGGAAATGTTACAGTTCGGCTGTGTTCTACTTTTAATTTCTTTCATGGTTTACGTTACCTGGTTTGATATTGGTGACTTATCTAGTGAGTCAGTGGATCCCGAGCCAATCGTGTTTTCTCCTTGATCTTTATTGAATTAATTGATGCAGATGGATTTTAAATATCCTCAAGATTTTTACCGCTTTCAGAGAAGACTCACTCGTCAGGTTAGCGTGGGTAGTGTGGGCGTTGGTGCAGAGAATCCGATTCGCATTCAATCAATGATTATTGCGGACACGATGGACACAGATTCTTCCGTGAAAGAAGTTTTGGAATTGGCAGATGCAGGTTGCGAAATAGTAAGGATAACGGCACAGACACGAAGGCACGCTGCTAATCTTGAGCACATTGCTCGAAAAGTTCGATCGCATGGATGCGATGTCCCTTTAGTCGCTGATATTCATTTTAAACCTGACGCCGCATTGGAGGCTGCTAAGTGGGTTGAAAAGGTCAGAGTCAATCCAGGAAACTATGCGGATAAAAAGAAGTTTGAAATACGTGAATACAGCGATCAGCAATATTTGGAAGAACTACAAAGAATAAGAGAACAGTTCACGCCGTTAGTTCAAATCTGTAAGGAACGGGGAGTCGCTATGAGGATAGGGACAAATCATGGTAGCCTTAGTGATCGTATCATGAATCGTTATGGGGACACTCCTAGAGGAATGGTTGAGAGTGCCCTGGAGTTCGCACGGATTGCTAGGGACTTGGATTACCATGAATTTGTTTTCTCAATGAAAGCAAGTAATCCCAAGGTAATGATTATTGCTTACCGTCTCTTAGTCTCGGCCCTTGAGTCGGAAGGAACTGACTGGAACTATCCTTTGCATCTTGGTGTGACTGAAGCTGGAGACGGAGAAGACGGACGCATTAAAAGTGCAATCGGAATTGGGTCATTGTTAATGGATGGAATAGGAGATACGATACGAGTTTCTCTGACTGAGGATGCAGTTCGGGAAGTGCCCGTTGCTCAAGCCCTTGCTACAGCATGCGCTGGGGAAGTAGAAAAAGATCAGGTCATTGCACATTCGGAATCAGATCCATTCGATCCATTTACTTATCAGCGTCGCCTTTCGGAAATAATAGAGGTTCAAGGAATGAATTTAGGAGGTAAAGAAACTGTAAGAGTCTTAACTTCAGAGCAAAAATTTAATGCTGTTTCACATAAGCTTTCAGAAATGGGTGAGTTTCAACCTGAAATAATATTAGAGACTTCTGGATTGCTTGCCATTGATCCGCGTGATGATGTTCAAGTGAACGAGATTAATGATCTTTCAGATGTGACTCCCGTCACATTGCCTGATGAGTTGGATATGTCTGTCGTTTCTGGGTTCAGGTTGCTCGCAGCGCGTGTTCATCCGAGGCACCCTCTGATAATTAAAGATACTCTTGTGCCTAGTGTAGACCCTGAAAAAACATTCGAGGAAACTTTACTTGTGGCTGCAGCAAATATTGGTTCCCTGATTTGTGATGGTATTGGTGACGGTGTTTTGGTCCAAGGCGAGGAAGCGCCGGGACAGTCTTTACGGTTGGCGTATAATATTCTCCAAGCTTCAGGCGCTCGAATATTTAAGACAGATTATGTGGCGTGTCCGAGTTGTGGTCGCACATTATTTGATCTGCAGGAGACAACGGCAAAGATTCGGGCTGCGACTGGTCATTTGAAAGGTGTTCGGATTGCTGTCATGGGCTGTATTGTTAATGGACCCGGAGAAATGGCGGATGCTGATTTTGGTTATGTGGGTGGTGCTCCAGACAAAATAAATCTGTACGTTGGTAAGGAAGCAGTGAAGTTTAATATTCCTCAGCAAGAGGCAGTTGACCGCCTAATAGAGTTAATTAAGGAACATGATCGATGGGTGGATGTTCCAGATACAATCGCTCATCCTATTTAGAGATTTTTGTTGAAGATAGCTGTGCAATTCTTCCCTTCAGATTATTTTACAAAACTAAAAAAAGAAGAGATTTTTACTGACTCTAAACGGCCACTTGAGATTGACCTTGGTTGCGGGGACGGGTCTTTTTTAATTAATTTAGCTATAAAATTTCCGTCAAAGAATTTTCTTGGTGTGGAGCGTTTACTTGGAAGGGTTCGGAGGGTTTGTCGACGATCTTTAAAAGAGGATCTGCAAAATTTGAAAGTTCTTAGATTGGAATCCTCTTACACTTTAGGGTGGTTACTTCCAGACCATTGTGCTTCACGAGTTCATTTGTTATTCCCAGATCCATGGCCTAAGAAAAAACACCATAAGCGGCGATTGGTGAGTGAGCAATTTTGCGCTTCGCTTGTTAGGGTCCTAGAGCCGAGCGGTGAATTTTTATTCAAAACTGATCACTTGGAATACTTCGAAGAATCAATGTCAGTTTTAAAAAGCTTCAGCTCATTGGAAGAAATAGAATGGGATCCTGACTTTTATTATCCTATGACTGATTTTGAGAAAGTATGGAATGAACAAGGAAAGAATATTTATCACGCTCGCTTTAAGCCCAAAAAATAATTATCCAATTTTATTTATCTCATTGAGCCTGTGATGAGCATTGGCTGAGTGCCGGGTATTGGGAAAGCGATCGATTACAGTTTGCAATAAAGTTGTCGCATGTTCTTCGTCTTCTTTTGATTCTAAATATATCTGTTGCAGTCGGAACAGTATGGCAGCTTCATCATTTTCAGCCCATTCATTATTTTCTAATGATTTCTCAAAGGTTTCAATAGCTGCATCCACATCACGTAAGTGTTCTTGTTGAATCTTAGCGATTTCAAATATAGGGAAACGATTCTCTGGTTCTTCTGATGCTATTGCACGGTAAGCTTTGATTGCTCCTTCGTAATCTCCCTGAGACACCTTGGCCGCGGCTTTGATAAGAGGGTCAGGCTTCATTTGTTCAGGGGCAGAAAAGAAAAAGGCTCCAACTTTATCTGCTAATGAGGGGAGCATGACCAAGACAGCAAAAAGCCCTAAGGCGATGGCAATAAAAAATGTTGCAACAAATTTACTACCAATTCCCCATTCATTCCATTCGGTGCTGATTTTCCAAGCAACTAGTACAGATGCGGAAACCGAAACAAGGATAAGGATTAATTTTTTATTAGTCATGAGGGATTTATTAATTGATTTATTAAGTCAATAATTCAAAAGCAGAAACCGTAAAGTTGATAATTTTTACATATAAAACCCTGACAATGGATTTGAATCTTTGGTGATATGAAGACTATTGAGTGACTATTTGACTGTTCATTTAGCCTTTTTCTTTCTAACTGAGTGATAATGAAAGGTCCAATTATTATTACCCTAATATTAATAATTAGAAAATATTAACTATTTCAGTAGATTTTAACTATTTGAAGCAATGATTTTATTTTAGAGGGAAGGTAGAAAAACCTTGCGATTGGGTGAATTATTAAGGATATTGAGTAAGTAATAAGGTAGAAAAGAATTTAATTTTCCGAGCCCCTAGTAATTTAAAAAATAATCCATTAATAGATTAACAAGAATAATGAAAAAAAGTTTATCGAAGCAAATTTTGGTTTTTCTCTTCAGTTTCGTTTCTTTGTCAGTTTTTAGTATTGCCGCTGAAACAAAATATAATTGCTCAGAGATAGCAAAGCAGACCAAGGCTGCCGTTAGCGCGAAGCCTGCAGCCGCTGCAAGTACTGTACAAAAAATGATTGGTAAACACGAAGGTTGTGTTTGCTCAATTGTTAAAGCAGCGATTGCTGGTGGTGGTGATGTTAAAGATGTCGTGACGGCAGCAGTCAAGGCTGCACCTAAACAAACTGCAGCGATTCATGAATGTGCAGTTGCAGCTTCTCCTAAATCAGCCAAGGCCATCAGCGCAGCGATTGATGCAGTGATGGGAGATGGAGATGACTTCGGAACAGAACCTGTTGTTGTTAGCGGTGTATATCTTATTGCTCCAGTAGCCTCTGCTGGTGGAGGTTCAGGATTCTTTGGACCACTGACTGCTGCAGAACTTGCGGCTCAGCAGGCACTCATTGATAGATTGCTTGGAAGAGATACAGACACTCCTTCAACGCCAACCGACCCTTAAGGATTGAAAGCAATTTAATTTTTCAGTTTAAAATTATCCCAAACATTAGAAACACAGATCCTACCAAACTGGATCTATAACAAACTATGAAAAAAAGCGCTCTCTTGATTTTGATTTCATTGATTGGTTGCCTCTTGAGTGCATCTGGTCAAGGACTTCTTAGCATCGGAGAATCCGGATCATTTGATGATTTTGATTCTAAGCTTCCATTCACTGCCACTATCACTGGTGACCTTGGTTTTGATAGTAATGTAGGCAATCGGCCGGACGGGCTGGAGGAGGAATCGGGGTACGTCCGAGGCGGAGTAGGTGCAGCTTATGCTGGGGGAACCCGTAGAACTCATGTCGACCTCAATGCGCGCCTTTCTACATTGTATTATTTTGATCAGCCAGAGTCACAAGCTGATGATAATTTTCAGACAGGAAGAATTGGTTTAAAGCTTCATCATCGGGTAAATCCGACAACGACAGTTGGAAACAGTGCATACATTAGCTATGAGATTGAACCCGATGATGCGATCGGCGCATCTGCTTCTCGTCGCCTGGATCAATATTCGTACGGATATAATAATCTTTGGATTTCACACTCATGGAGCCGCAGGCTGAGTACAGTTTCTAGAATCACAGTGACAGGCATTGATTATGAGAATGATATTGAGTCTGTCGGAGAGGACCGATTCACTCAGACCTTTTCTAAAGAAGTTCGCTATGTCTTGGATCGTTTAACTTCACTCGTTGGTGAGTACCGCAGATCCAACACCGATTACGATATTGTTAATCTTGATTATGATGCAAATTATCTCTTAGCTGGTGCTGACCACAAATTTAATGATAACATGAGTGGAACTCTTCGGTTGGGAGGAGAGACTCGCGATTATGATAGTAATGATGATGATGGATGGAATCCATACGCTGAAGCTTCTTTACGTTATGAGTTAAGCGATCGTACCAAACTTGTCTGGTTCACGCGTTACGGATACGAGGATTCAGAGGTCTTCTATCATTTGGCAAATTCCCGTTCTGTCTTTAGAACTGCTCTTAATGCTTCTCATGCATTTTCGGATGATCTGAGAGGCAAGGCAGGACTCAGCTATCATAGTAGTGATTATGATCGTGGAGCCTTATCTGAGCTTACGGAATATGGCTTGAGTCTAAACTTGGGGCTTAATTATCGGGTAATGTCTAATACTGATTTGAATCTAGGTTACACTCTAACTACCCATACATCTGATAGTGATCTCAGAGAATATGACAGGCACCGTTTGTGGGCGGGTATTAGTGTAACATTCTAAATTTGACTATTAATTTAAGTTTCAAATCCCTCTAGCTGAAATACAGCAGGGGGATTTGTTGTTTAATAATCGTTGAGAATTGTAAGGAATGCCTATATTTTCAATTCCCAATTCTGGATTCATTCTACATTCACCTCAAAAGTTTATAAATAGTTATCATGGCCAAACAGAGCGAGACTAAGCTTCACGCACTTGATTACTGGCAAGTGGTTAGGAATCGGTATTCGGTTATCTTACTTACGTTTTTCTTGGTTTTCATGACGGCAATGGTGATCGCATATTTGCGGCCACCGGAGTATTTGGGTCGGGTCCAAATTCAGGTGCAGAGAGAGGCCAGAGACCTTGAGCTCTTTGGTGAAACTGGCACCGTAGGAAACCTTGGTTCCGAAAGTCTTCCATATATGACATTTATGCAGACCCAGTTTGAAATCATTCAGAGCAGGGAAACGCTTAAAGAAGTGGTTAATAATGGAAAGGATTCTTTGGATCAGCCATTAAATCTTTTAGAAGAGTGGGGGCTCACTTCAGAAGATGATGCTATCCGAATCCTTAAGAAGAAAGTCGAGACACAGGATGTTAGGGGAACTGACCTCATTGATATCGAAGTCTTTGATACAGATCCTCAGCTAGCAGCCGATATAGCAAATGCAGTGGCTCAAGCCTATCAAGTGAGGAGACAAAAAGAAGAAAAAGAAAGGGCAGACACAGCACTAGAGAAGTTAGATACTCAAATCATGTCTCAGATGACAAG